>JAGXFM010000074.1 GCA_024637215.1 Sulfuricurvum sp. | reverse complement strand
CGCCATATAAATGAAAAAGAGGAGCGATAACCCCCCTGCGACTACTTTTATATAGTAGTCCTCCGTCCAAAAGGCGATCATAAGCAGATGGATAATCAGCGCGGCATAGAGGGTGATAAGCAAAAATGCCCCGAAAAATCCGAACCGCTCTACCACATAGGCGAAAATAAAGTCACTTGATGCGATGGGGAGAAACTTCATCTGCGTTTGGGTCGCATCATCTTTATCTTTACCGAAAAAGCCCCCCGATCCGACGGCGATAATCGACTGCTCGACGTGGTAACTCGGTTTTTCGCCGACGAAATCGTGCAAACGCTGTTTTTGGTAATCGTGCAGCTGCGTGTAAATCAGCGGTAAAGAGATAACAAAAGTGACCGCCAAACCGATCCATACTTTCCAATGCACTCCGACAATAAATAAGATTCCGAATCCCAACATTGCCAAAACGGTGGCCGTTCCCAAATCGGGTTCTTTGGCGATGAGCAAAAACGGCATAATGATGAAAAATGAGAGTTTCAAAAACTCTTTAAGCCGATATCCGTCTCGCGGCGGGGGATTACGGTTGATCAGATACGCAAGCATCAGAACAAATGCAGGCTTGAGAAGCTCAGAGGGTTGAAGGGTAAAATGGACAAACGGTATCTCAATCCACCGTTTTGCCCCCAGACGACTATGCCCGACAAACTCGACCGCGATAAGAAGTAAGATACTTGTCCAATACGCAATCGGAATCATCCACAATAACCGACGGATGGGGAGGAGAAAAAGGGTAATAAACACCCCTAGCCCGATAGAAACATAAACCATATGCTTTTGACCGAGGGTGGGATGAATCTCATAAATCAGCCAACCTGAAGTAAATATGAGCGGAATCAATAAGATAACCGTTATGAAATCAAAGTGTGCTAAAATTCGGCGATCAATATTAAGCACTACGGTCCTTCTTTAATTTTTGCTAATTGTAGCATAGCGGGCTTATAACTTTATTTTAACGTACACAGACCCAATACTAAAAGGCACCCTATTTTGACACAAGAAGAATCTTCATTCACGACTGACGAAGCCGTTCGTTTAGACGTTTTTTTAACGCAACAGCTGGCTCAGACCCGTAATCAGATCACTCAGCTTATCGAGCAAAACTGCGTCACCGTGGACGGTAAAGCTACCGCTAAATCGGGACTTAAACTCAAGCCCACTCAAAAGGTCACCATCCGCTTTCCGGAACAAAAATCAACTCCCGCACAGAAAATCGATTTTGATGTCGAGATTTTATTTGAAGACGATGATATTCTCGTCATCAACAAACCCAGTTCCCTCACCGTCCACCCCGCACCGAGCGTGAAAGAGCCGACTCTCGTCGATTGGCTTAAACATAAAGGGATCGCCCTCTCAACCCTCAGCGGTGAAGAGCGTCACGGAATCGTCCACCGACTCGACCGCGGAACCAGCGGTGCGATGGTAATCGCCAAAAACAACGAAGCCCACGAAGCGCTGTCGCTTCAACTCCAAGACAAGAGTATGGGGCGTTTTTATCTCGCCGTCGTTACCCCTGCGATGAAAGAGGAGATCACCGTGATCGACCGTCCTATCGGACGAAGCGCCCACAATCGCCTCAAAATGGCGATCAGCGAGAGCGGTAAAAGTGCCAAAACCGCCTTTGCCAAACTCCTAAGCAGCCATGATGAGAGCGAAGAGCTGATCGCGTGCAAACTTTTCACCGGACGAACCCACCAAATACGGGTTCATCTTGAATCGATCAGCCGCCATATTATCGGCGATCATCTCTACGGAACCTCCGCAAAAAGCGATAAAATGGAACGTATCTTGCTTCATGCCTATAACCTCTATTTTACCCATCCGACCACTAAAATAAGGGTCAATTTCACCGCCCCTTTAGGTTCCGTGGTAGAAAATTATTTAGAAAAACATTTTGATTCAAAGGAATTGCATGAACTCATCGATCCGTTACGCATTGAGCGCCTCTTTAGCTCTGAGTCTCTTTAGTTTTACCGGTTGTGTCCCGCAGCCTGTAGCCCCTAAAGCCGTTACGATTGACTCGACACTTCCGACTCCGTCATTGAATGGATTTATCGCTGATATCACTTCGATCGCGTTCGAATGGAAGCCTCTTGAAGGTCCTAGAGTCAGCGGCTATTACGTCTATCGTAACACTCCCGGTGCCGAGGATCAAAAGCTCCAGCGCATTGCAACCATCGATAGCCGTTTTGCAACCCATTATGTAGACAGCGACCTCAAACCCGCAAGTGAATACCAATACCGTTTTTCCGCGATTACCAAAGAGGGGAGCGAATCGGTTGCCAGTGAGACCATGCTCGTTGCCACACAACCGATGATCGCACCCGTAAGCTTTTTCCAAGCGGTCGGGAATATGCCTCGCAGTGCCAAACTTCTTTGGCGTCCGCATCCAAACGGTAAAATCAACAGCTATATTCTTGAGCGTCAAGATGCAACCGATCCAAAATGGGTCGCTATCGCAACGATTACGGGACGTTTGAATGCTGAATTTATTGACCGCGAGCTCAAAGACGGCCAAGTCTATCACTACCGCATTAAAGCCGTAACGTTTGATAAACTGACGACGGAGCCGAGTGAGGCGAGCAAGGTGATCACAAAACCTCTTCCTCCCGAAATCCGTAACATCACCTCGACCAACGATCTGCCGCGCGCCATTAAGTTAAGCTGGGAGCCGAGCAGTATCCCTGATCTAAGCCACTATAATATCTATCGCTCCGCTACACCCAACGGTGCATTCGAATATCACGTTAAACTTGAATCGACTAGTTTTACCGATACGATTACCGAAGACGGAAAATTTTATTTTTATAAAGTGACCGCGGTGGATAAAGACGGCCTAGAGAGTCTTCTCTCTTCGGTAGCGACTCAAGGTTCTACCCTCTCCAAACCGCAAACACCGATTGCCTATGAGGGGAAAATCGTGAACAAAGCGACGGAATTACAATGGAAAAATACCGATCCTCGCACCGTTTCTTTTACGGTCATCAAAACAACCAAAACTAGTTGGATTAGCCGTGAAAGTATCGATATCAATAATATCATTGAACCGAGTTTCCGTGACACCGATATCAGAGCCGATGTCAGCTATCTTTATGAAATCATGAGCGTCGATAAAAACGGTATCCGCTCTCTCCCGACCCAAGCTATCGAACTTAGATACGAGGCAAAATAGAGAATGCCGCATTTAAACCTCGAATCCTTTCACCCCCTCACCTTTCCTACTCATTGCGGAGAGGTAGAGTTTCTTTTTCAAGCGAATTATAAAAATCGCGACGAAGGGGCACTGATCGCTACCCGATACAAAGGGAAAGAATTTTTCTTGGTTTACAAAAATAACGGGATCAAAAAACTACTCAAAAGTGATAAAGTCACCCGCCCTTCCCCTAATTTTTTACTCAAACACGCACTGCTCGCTTATGCAGAGTGTTCAGGTTCCCCTATTCTCGATTCCAATGTCGACAATGCTCCGGAAAACGCCCATCTCAAAACCTACGATGCGCTTAAATCAATCCAATTTTTTGCCGATAACTTCCCCAAAGAGCGTGAAGTAAGGATAGAGGTGGGATTCGGTTCGGCCCGTCATCTTCTCCACCAAGCCCTCGCGAATCCGGATGTATTGTTTATCGGGTTGGAGATTCATAAACCCTCAATCGAGCAGGCACTTAAACAAATCGTCATCCAAAATATTACAAACATCATGATTCTCGATTACGATGCGCGTCTCTTTTTAGAATTTGTCCCCTCGAATATCGTCGGTAAAATTTACGTCCATTTTCCGGTACCGTGGGATAAAAAACCACACCGTCGCGTTATATCCGAAGCCTTTTTAAAAGAATCGGAACGGGTATTGCGTGTCGGCGGAACCTTGGAACTTCGCACCGACAGTGAAAACTACTACCGTTTCGCGCTAGAGACGTTCAGTTCCCCGCGCCAAAGCCGTTTTGAAGTGCGTAAAAACCAAGAGATCGCGATTGTCAGCAAATACGAAGACCGTTGGAAAAAACAAGAGAAAAATATCTATGATGTCACCTTTACCTGTGATACAGAGAGCCCAGAGCCTGACATGATCGGAAATTTTACGTTCTCAGAGGGAAAAATTGGTGCTCATGCGGTCGATCGCCTCTCTAAAGAGACCTACAAACGTGAATGGGGATTTATGCATGTAGAGCGTACTTTTAGCGTCGGTGAAAAGGGAAGCATGATACGTCTAGCTATGGGAAGTTTTGACCGTCCTGAGAGCACCTATGTTCTCATTGAAAACGGTACAGCACGTTATTACCCTTCTCTCCCCGTTCGCTCTTCTGCGAATCTCAACGCTCACATCTTACTAGACGAGTTGATACATGGATAAAGTTATTATTGCAGAAAACCTTTCACTCTCTTACAAAGAGTTCGAAACCATCATCAGCAAAGCCAGTTTTGCTATCGACGCAGGAAGCTTTGTCTTTATTACCGGTGCCAGCGGAAGCGGTAAATCTACCTTGCTTAAATCGTTCTACGGAGCGATTGAACCCCGAGCGGGTCAGCTTATGGTCGGTGGAGTCAAAATGAGCCGTATCAGTACCTCGAAACTCAATTTCCTCCGCCGTCATATCGGTATCGTTTTCCAAGATTACAAACTGATCAAAGAGTGGACGATCGAGAAAAACGTTATGCTCCCTCTTATTATTTCAGGGTATACCAAAGATATCAGCAGCTCGCAAGTACAAAAACTGCTCGGTCACGTCAAGCTCATCCATCAATCGGGTAAATTTCCTCTGGAACTCAGCGGCGGTGAGCAGCAACGTGTTGCCATGGCACGGGCACTTGCCCACAACCCTATTTTGATTTTAGCGGACGAACCGACCGGAAATTTGGATGAATACTCATCGCAAGTGATTTGGAACCTCTTGGAGGGTGCAAATACCCAGCTCAAGACGACCGTCGTCGTTGTAACCCATAATATCCCTTCCAGCATTACCGTCCCTTATAAACATTACCATATCGAGATGGGGAATATTCATGAAATCGCTTAAAAACCATATTTCACTCATCATTGCTCTTTTTACCGTTTTATTTTCGGTTCAGATCTATGTCGCCGTTGATCGTACGATTGAAGCGTATGAGAATCGTCTCAAAAATGATTACTCTATTATTGTCGTTTCTAACAAAACACTCAGTGCGGCTGAATTTAAAGCCATGGATTCGATCATTGAGCGAAGTGAGAGCATTGCTACCGATCAAGTACTCGAACGTCTTCAAGGTGAGATGTCCAAAAAGAACCTAGATTTGCTCAAGCTCACCTTGCCAAAATTCTATCGCCTCTATTTGAGCCGTTTTCCAACGCCTCAAGAGATTTCAAAACTTCAAAAACGGCTCCAAAAACACTCTTCGATTGAGCGGGTTGAAGGGTATGCCCAAAGCCATGATACGGTTTATAAATTGATGCTTTTATTTAAAGATGTCGTCCAAATTTTCTCGATTTCGATTGCGGCGGTTACCTCACTTCTCATCCTTAAAGAGATGCGATTGTGGCAATTCCAACATGCCGAACGGATGTCGATTATGGCGCTATTCGGAGCGCCTGTATGGCTTCGATCCGCGGTGCTATTCCGTCTGGCAATCGTTGATGCCATCATCGCGACAATCGTATTGTGTCTTGCATTCTTTATTATCGAACAATACGGATGGATGGATCTACTCTTGCGCACCGTCGGCATTAGTATCGAACTTTTTGATTTTGTCAATGACGCTGTCCGATCCCTTCTCATTGCACTTGGGGTATCTATCGTCCTTACTTTGATGATTGTCATCGGAAATGAAGAAGAGGAATAGATGCGCACCCCTTTCTCGCTGATTCTCGTTTCATTCTTATCAATGTCGCTTTCTGCGGCAAAAATTGATGATAAGATTCAAAATACCTCGAAGCAATTGAATCAAACCAAACAGACCTATTCAACTTTAAATGCTAAACTCGAAGCAACCGCCTCTAAAATAATCCAACAACGTCAGATCGTCGGAACCCAACAGCAGCATCTCAACACACTCGTGCAAGAGCTCAAATCGAAAGAGAACACCTATCTCTCCAATAAAACTACATTAAGAGGGTTGGAGACACAGCAATCCCTTTTGATTAAAACCCAAAACGATATTGAGCAGCGTCTTGTTTTCGCTATCGCACGCAATACTTCTATCTCATTACTTATCAATGATGACCGTGCGAAAGAAGCCGATGCCATCATTACCGAAGAGGCATTAAAACTTCATCTCAGACAAATTCAGCAGGAGATTAAAGAACTTAACTTTGTTTTTGCCGAAAATGCCGAAAAAATCTCCGGACTTTCGTCTCAAACTACGATATTGAAAAAATCGATTGCCGTGATTGATGAGCAAAAAAACAAAGTATTAGAGACCAAAAAAGAGAATGAAAAAGCGATAGCCCTTCTCGAAAAAGAGAAAAATAAGTATAAGAAATCGTTAGATAAAATCCTGAATCAGCAACGCTCACTCCAAAATACCCTTGCTAATCTCAATATTATCAAACGTGAATCACTAAAACCTAAAAAAGCCCCTCCGAAATTAGTGGCGCAAAAACCGGGTTCCAAACCGGTGCCTGAAGATGTTAAACGTGCCGTTGCCCAATACAGCCCCTCCAATGTTGCCGGATATTCAGGCGAACGTACCATTGCACCGCTTGATGGCTATGTCGTGACCAAGCGCTTTGGCCCGTATACGGATCCGATTTACGGCATCAAAATCTTTAATGACTCCGTCTCACTCCGTCCTACCGAAGCCGATGCCAAAGTCAAATCGGTACTCAACGGTAAAGTTATCCTTGCCAAACCGACTGCTATGCTTGAGAACGTTGTTATTATCGAGCATGATAACGGATTACACACGATTTATGCCCATTTGGACAAAATCGCCCCTACCGTCGAAGTGGGAAAACGTCTTAAACAAGGTTCGATTATCGGTCGCGTAGGAAAAGAGCTGATGTTTCAGGTAACTCAGCGTAATGCCCACATTGATCCGATGCAAATGATCCGATAGTTTATGAAATATATTTTTCATTTCTATTTTTTTTTTTACTGTTTCTCTGTTCCATTATTTGCAATTTCCGAAATGGATGCTACCCGATTAGACCAACCGCTTTCACTTAGAGGAGAGTGGTCTTTTGCACCCCATATTGTTAACCAATTCGACGACCCAATATTAGATAAGACAGTAGTTAAAATTCCGGAATATATTGAAAAACACCTTATTGATCCCCATCAAATCGTTACCTTTGCCCTCTTACTCAAAACTGTTCCTAATCAACCTCTCTCAATCAATTTAAAACAACCTTATACCGTATGGAAACTTTATATCGATGGAAAATTGATCGGCTCATCAGGAACATTTCATCCCAAAAGCGGATTACACAAAGCCTCCCCATCCTATCCGATACTCCAATTTACTCCAACTTCCGAACATACAGAGCTATTACTTTATCTTGGAAATTCAGAACATCGTCATATAGGATTTTACGGAACACCCCTCATTGCTCCCGCTGGCGTACTGGAACAAATTCATACCGATGGAACAGTTATCGAGAAAATTGTATTTGTCATGTTAACACTTTTTGGAATCTATCACATCGGTATTTTTTTGGCATGGAGAAAAGACCAAGCTCCGCTTTGGTTCGGTGTCGTTTGTCTTTCATTGGCGATACGGACGACGACAACCGGAGAGAAAATTATTTTAGAGTATTTCCCCGATCTCTCATGGGAAATGCTCAACCGTTTCGAATATGCCAGCGGCTATCTTGCATTGCCGTTTTTTATCAAATATATAGGGGCACTATACGCAAAACATTCGTTCAAGCGTGTTGAACAATTTTACATGGTTGTATCGATAATCTTTATAGCACTCGTTTTATTCTCATCGACACTCATATTCACGGCTTCTTTAGCTTATTATAATATTGTCGTAATTACGTTCATCCTTTATGTAGTATGGATATTAGTACAATCCCTTCGGACAGATGAAGAGGGTTCGATTTTAGCATTCAGTGCTTTTATGATTTTCTCTTTTACGGTACTTCATGATCTACTCTTTTTCGAAAATATCCTAGTATTTTTACCAATGGATTTGATGCCGTATGGCTTTATTATCTATCTTTTAGCACAAGCAATCATTTTATTACTACGTTATTCCAATGCTTTTCATTTGATAGAACATCATACGAATCAACTCGAAACAATTGTTGCAGAAAGAACAAACGATCTTTCCGAACTTTTGAAACAACGCGAACTTCTACTTCGAGAATTGACTCACCGCGTTAAAAACAACTTACAATTTGTCATCGGACTTTTATGGATTCAACAAAAAGAAGCAAATAGTGAAATGAAAAAATCGCTTAAAATTCTCGAATCACAAATCCAATCAATAGCAACTCTTCATGAATCTTTATGTTTACAAAATGCAGTTAGTACCATCGAAATACACGAATATATCGAGAGACTCCTCTTATCTTTAAACCGACTTTATCCCGACCTTAACATCTTATTGGAATCACATGAACCAATTTTTGTACACACCGATTCTGCAATTTCTTTGGGGCTTATTTTCAATGAACTTATCACAAATCACATCAAATATGCAATTTCTTTGCAAACATCTCCTATTCATATTATTATCAACAAAGCGATAGATGAGAAAGCTATTTTTTATTATAATGACGGATATGATCACCGTGAAGCATTTCAAAAAATACAAAATACTAATTCTTTCGCTCTTCCGAAGCTCGGTTGGGAAATGATTAAAGAGTTTGCAAAACGGATAAATTCAGAAATGATTGTCTATCAAGATCATATCGAATTGCATTTTTTGACATGCGAGAAGCACTAAATGAATTTGTTAATCATTGAAGATGAATGGTTGGTAGCCCATTTTATAGCTGATATAGCACTTATGCAATCAATCAACGTAGTGGGAATCGCACAAAGCTATGACGAAGCTATCCAAATAATTAATACTCTTATTGTTGATTGTGCTATTGTAGATATCAACATTAAAGGTTTAAAGCATGGTATTGATGTCGCACGTTATTTAAGCACTAAAAATATCCCTTTTATTTTTTTAACCGCGTATAAAGATATCGATACAATCCAAGAAGCCACCAATCTAAAACCACTATCGTATCTCATCAAACCGATTTCCGAAGAAAATTTAATTGCTGCATTTATGATAGTTAAAAATAGTATTTCAACCATCATTCCCAATGAAACAAAGTTATTTCAGGTAAACAATGACGGTATGATCCTCAAAGACGGTAGGATACTGCCGTTATCGAATTCTGAGAGAATTGTCATGACGCTATTGATTAAAAACCAACAAAATGTTGTTTTGCATGAAACATTTTTTGAATATTTATGGGATAACCCCGAAGATATCAATGAGGGAACCTTACGAAATATTATTCTAAAACTTCGAAAAAAATTTGATCTTCAAATTAACAATATCAAAAATGTCGGCTATATTTTTGTCCAATAATATGTTTGTGTTAATATTCCACTAAACCGTTTGCATCAATACATGTAGGATTTTTCTTAAATATTTCATAATCACCGTATCTTTCCTGCATCTGCAATGCGTTCCCTGTCACAGGGCGTTGAATATAAAATCCTTGTACCATATCGACACCGTATCGAAAAGCATTTTCAAATGCAATCCTAGAATCTATCTCTTCAGCTATTGTCACTAAATTATTTTTTTTAGCATACTCAACGATCAATTCAACCACGGCAGCACCCCAACGTGAAGCAACACAATGTTTAAAGAATACCCCATCAATTTTTATGATATCTGCCATCATCTTGTCAAACAGCTCAAATGAGACTTTTCCATTACCAAAATCATCGATAGCAAACCGTACACCCAGATTTTTCAACTGGCACATAAACGGATATGCCTCTTTTTGAAAAGTGACCCAATCGATACTCTGAATTTCAAAAATAATCCGTTCTGCAAAGTTGGAATTTCGTATTACCGCTTCCAGTATTGTCAATGTTGATTTATCCAAGGCCGCTATCAAAGGTAAATTAATCGAAAATACTTTACTTGAGTCTATAAACTGTTTTCCGGACTGCCAAAAAACTTCCTGTATCAGATGGGCAGCCAATCTCTTATTTTCTATCGTATGCAAAAAGTCCAAAGATTCGGTGAGAGTTGCATCGTTGTTTTGTTGACGAACCAGTGTTTCATAATAAAAAACTTGTTGATCTTCAATGCTTAGAATAGGCTGGTAGTGACATAATATAGGATCTGATGGAAGAGCTTTTCCTACGTTAGATGGCATCAAAATCCGATTTGTCATTAAACTTTCTGTATGCCACGATGATGCTTCAACATCTCAGAACCCTTTGTCGACGATGCATACGCAAAATCAACCCCACATAACAAACCAATAACCGCTAATATTTTTTTACCTTTAATACGCATAGTATTAATTCCTATTTGTTTTATCGATAAAATTGTAGCCTCTGTATGTCATCGCTGTGTCATCACAATTATTATCCTTACCTTTTACGAAGCATATGTATCATCGAATGGAGTATCGTCATATCCAAGTGCTCATGCATGGACTCTTTCATCAGCTTTATCGCCTCAAACGTACTCATAGGATTTTTGTAGGATCGTCTTGTCGTTAATGCGTCAAATACGTCACATACGGCAATAATTCGGGCAAATGGCGATATTTTTTCCCCGTTAATCTGATCGGGATAGCCTCTGCCGTTTATCATTTCATGATGGTGACGAATACCGGATAATATTTTAGGATCGCTGATTCCTAATTTCAATGCTATTTCATGCCCCAAATGGGAGTGATTTTTCATCGTATCGAACTCTTCTTCGGTGAGTATCCCATTTTTATTGATAATCTCATAATCGACTTTGCTCTTTCCGATATCATGAAGCATTGCCGCCATCCCAAGCCGCTCCAGCTCACTCCCCTCAATTCCCATATGATTTCCAAGCGTGAGCGCATAAATACTGACATTGAGCGAGTGGGTATGGGTATAATAATCGTGTGCGGTGATTTTCATGAGTGATTCAATGGCGCTACTGTCGCGCAAGATCACTTCGACCATCGTATTGACGAGCGGTTTCGTGTTTTTAACCGTCTCCAACGACTCCGGATTATGAAACATCTCATTGATAACCGAAGTGGCTCGCTCATAGATTATCAGGGCCTTGCTGTCTATCGGAATATCTTCGGCACGTGCGATGGATTGGATATGCTTTTGAACATACGCTTCATAACACAAGCTGTCTTCATCTTCGATATACAAACGCTCCATTTGTTGCAAACGGAACTTTTCACCAGAATCAACGACGCTATCACTTTGTAAAAACAGGGTCATCGATGTTTTGGTCTCATTGGACAAATAGAGGGTGAAGTCGATCTTTTCACCCTCGGTGATAACCCGTTTGTCAATTGATTTATAGCGTTTTGTTTTTTTCATGAAGCCATTCTTTACTTTGGGCATATTAATCTATTTATTTTAGAATCATACATTGCATGTATCATCAAAGTATCATTAAATAAAATTATTTTTATGACCGAAAGGATTATCTAACATGAGTTTTAAAAAAGCGGTAAATATTGCATCAGGGATTGGCTAAAAAATGGAAGGTAAAATTGATAGATTAATTTTTGGATCAATACTAGAACGGCCAGACGGCTCCCACCATTTTACTTGCCCACCCTTGGTTAATAGAGCGATCAATATCTCCTTCATTCGCATAAAGAATTTTAGCATCAGAAATTTTAGCCGAGTTGATTTGATTATTCTGATCGATATCATACGGTCGTATCACTCCGCTGAGTTGCATAATCTGTTTTTGTTCGTCTACCATTATCTCACGACGTCCCGTAATAAAGTAATTGCCGTTTGACATCACTTTAACTATCCGTGCAGATACGGTCGTCGTAAAAGAGGCATTCTTACTGGAAGATCCCGATCCCGAATAATCCGATGATGATCCGGCACTAAATCCGACATTGGCTAAGCCGTTTAGTTTTCCAATCGCTGAGTTTACGGCTGAGTTTTGTCCTGCTGAACTAAAAAGTCCCCCATTTAGACCCATCGTATCTTCTTCCGTCAATGCTTTATTCGCCTGATTCGTGCTTCTCGCCTGCTCAGAGATTACGACGGTGACAATATCATTAACATGCATCGCTTTATGATCGGAGAAAAGAGGACTGTCCCCTTGCCCAAAAAGACTCCCTCGTGCCACAAAGCTGTTCTCTTCTTCACGCGAGGGCATCTCTTCGACATATTTAGGTGGGGTAAACGTAATTTCAGGCTCGGTAAGACGTGCATTACACCCACTAAGTAACAACGATGCCGACAGTATCGATAGGGTGAGTGGTATGCGCATTATTCCATCCGAGTCATATTTAGCTATAATAAGCAAAAATAGTTCCAAGGGATAAGTATGAGTTTAAAAGAACAAATAAGCAATGACATCAAAACGGCAATGAAAGAGAAAAATGCTCCCCTACGGGATGCACTGCGTCTTCTAAGCAGTGCTATGAAACAAATCGAAGTGGATGAACGCAAAGAACTGAGTGATGAAGATATCATCAAAATCATCCAAAAACAAGTTAAACAGCGTCAAGATGCAATGAGCCAATACCGTGATGCCGGACGTGAAGATTTGTATGAAAAAGAGGCTTCCGAAGCCGCTATTTTTGAACTTTATCTCCCGAAACAACTTAGTGATGAAGAACTAGAGAATGCTCTATGCACTATCATCGCAGAAACCGGAGCCGCATCGATGAAAGATATCGGACGTGTAATGGGTGCGGCTTCTAAAGCCCTCGGTGCGACTGCTGATGGCAAACGTATCAACGAGTGCGCAAAGAAGCTATTGAGCTAAATTTCAAGAACAAGAGATAACGGTCGGAATCGGGTCGAATAGCGTTACACCAGCTGGTGAGGCTGACCGTAATGGAATCCTTGTGCATAATCGACACCGATCTCTTTTAGGATGTCAAGGGTCTCTTTATCTTCTACATACTCCGCAATGGTTTTTTTGCCGAACTCTTTGGCAATCTGATGGATATGTTTCACAAAAATACGATCTTTCTCATTGACCACAATATTTTTGACAAATTCACCGTCAATCTTGACATAATCGGTATCGAAATATTTGAGATAGACGAACGAAGAGAACCCTGAACCAAAATCATCAAGGGCAAACGTAATCCCCACTTTCTTCATCTCTTCGATTATGTCCATCAATCCGTTAACATTGTGGATTGCTTCGCGCTCTAAAATTTCGATGGTGACCCCTGTATTTTCAATCCCCTGAGGATATCGTCCATAATGGGCTTTAATCACATCAACGTAATCACCGCCGAAAAGACTTTTGGTCGAAAGGTTAAAGAAAAAACGTTTGTCCCATAACCCCTTCTCTTCACGTGCCAATAGCCCTTTTGTCAAAATAATCTGATCGATCTTCGGTGCGAATCCGAGACTCTCCGCGACTTCAATAAACTGTCCCGCCGCCATAAATCGCTTACCGTCACGTATACGCGCCAATACTTCATATCCGAAAATAGTTCCGCTTTTGACATCATAAATCGGCTGTACGAAAGGTTCCACTCGGTCTTCATCAATCGCGCGACGTAAGAATTCCCCTTTTTTCTGTATTTCGCTTGCCATCTCCTGATCACTTTGATCGGCACGGGCAATCGTATTTTTTCCGGCACGTTTGGCTTTGTACATGGCCAGATCCGACCCCGTAAGAAGTGACTCGATATTCTCACCCTGTTCAGGATACTCGGCAATTCCGAAACTTGCGGTCAATGAGACTTGATCGAACATCAATGAAATAGGTGTGATTTCAAGAGAGGATCGGAGTTTTTCCACCACGGCATATCCGTTTTCATACGATGTTTCCGGTAAAATAACCGCAAACTCATCCCCTCCGATACGGGCTAAAATATCCGCATTTCGCAGGTTTGATCCAAAAATATTGGTCACCTCTTTGAGCACCAAATCCCCAGATGCGTGTCCATACGTGTCATTAATGTATTTAAAATTATCCAAATCGATCATTAACACGGTAAATTTATGACGGTGACGCACAGAGCGCTTGACCTCATACGTTAAAAACTCTTCAAACTTTCGACGGTTATACAATCCGGTCAGATAATCACGATCAGAGAGTTCTTGAAGCTTTTCATAGTAGTCTTGGATAGAATCAAGCATTTTATTGAAATAATTTTCAATATTTTTCACTTCTAAAATTTTTGTTTTGAGGCTGATACGCTTCGCCATATCGTTATTGCTGATAATATCTTGGATCATTACAATGAATTGTTTGATAGGTTGAACCAAAAGGGCGTTAAGTTTGTAGTACAAAATAGCAAAAATAATAATCGTAAAACTGACAAAAAAGATAATAAAGGAGTTAATCATCGTGGTCAATGAAATTTTTAGATTGGCAACCGGGAATCGAACATCAATAACGCCGTTGATATCGCCTACTTTTGCGTTGGTGTGACAACTGAGACACTCTTGTTTAACCTCAATCGGATAGAGATAGCGGATTTCATCATCGCCCGCTAAAATCTCTTCACCCTTCATGGCACTGGCAACCATTGGGTCATGTTCACGAATTTTTTTATCATTCTCACGCTCACCGAAGAGTTCCGCAACGATCGGACTGCGATACGCATTGATACGCATATTCGGTTCTACATCATTAAGCCGAACTATAATCGAATCCAGTTCTTCTTTACTCCACCCTTTTTCCATTGCCGAATAAAGCGCTTCAAACGCCAATCGGCTGGTTTTTCGAGCATCTACGCGGGCAAGATCGTCAATCGCCCGTTTTTTAATAAAAATGCCGTACACAAAGGCGATTGCTAAACTGGCCAATAAAGATACGATAACGGTTTTAGCGATAAGACGCTTGTAAGTAGTATAAGAATTCATAATAAAATTTACCTAATAATTAAAATTTTATTATTATATCATTAGATTTATAAAATCAATAGGTAGCAACTCTTTTTAGAGCTGCCTTTACCCGTTTTTCAATTCTTTCAATGCTGTTTCGACATCATCCTGACGCATTAAAGACTCACCGACCAAAAAGGCATCGACACCCGCTTTATTCAAATCTTCCAACTGTCCGTGTTCATAAATACCGCTTTCGGCAACAATTATTTTGCCGTTCGGAATCAATGGGATAAGATCGTAGCTGAGATTCATGTTCATCTCAAAGGTTTGGAGGTTACGATGGTTAATCCCGATAATGTCGGCACCTGCATAAATCGCTTTGGTGAGTTCGGTTTTATCGTGAATCTCAACAAGCGCTTCCATCCCCAAATGACGCGTATAATTCAACAGTTCTTTGAGTTCGTCTTTACTTAGTGCCGCCGCGATAAGGAGGACGAAATCGGCTCCGTAAACGAGTGCTTCGAGAAGCTGATATTTGGAGATGATGAAATCTTTGCGCAAAAGCGGAATACTCGTATAGCGTCGGATTTCGGCGAGATAATCGAGATTCCCTTGGAAAAAGTGAGGTTCCGTAAGGATAGAGATCGCATTAGCACCGCCTCGTTCATACGCTTGCGCAATCGCGACGGGATCGAAGTCCTCACGAATCACTCCGCGCGACGGAGACGCTTTTTTTACTTCGGAGATAATACGGTACGGCTCCTCTGGAGTCGAGGTGAGATAAGGGCGTACGTCACGGGGAGCACGAGAATTAAAGGCAAGCGAGCGACCAAGCCACTCCATACTGAACTTGGCTTCCCGCTCTTTTAAATCTTCTTTGGTTTTTGCGATAATCTCATCTAATATCATTAACTTATTTCTCCTTGGTTTTACACTTTTCTATTGCTTTGAGGTGTTCTCTCACCTCTTCTTCATCACTCCCGATCATCGATTCGACCTGCTTGATCAAACGGAGTGCTTCGATACACTCCCCCTGTTTATAATGTCCCCATGCGAGCGAATCGATGTAAAACGGCGAATCCGGTTGTTTCGCCAGTGCACGACGGACATAGCCCATCCCCTCAGAAACATTAACATCATGATCGATCATCAGGTAACCCAAATAATTGAGATAAAGGGGCTCTTCCAAATCACTATTGGCCCTTTTGAGCCCTTCAATCACTTCGGCGATCAATACCGGATCGCTTCGGTTGGTTGCACCTTCGTATCTAAAAATGGAGCTTTGTGCCAGATAGATCGGGTTGTTTTCACTTTCATACAGGGCTTGAGCAAGCGCTGAGGCTTTATCAAATGCTTTGACTCTCACATACAAATCGAGCAAAAGGGGATCATTCAAATGCGATTTTTCAAGTAAAAGCGTCATTTTTGAAAAATCTTTCTCATAAAGATATATTTTAAGCGCCTCTTCGGCAGATGCCGAATCTTTGAATGCATCATACGTTTCTTCATACATGAGAGCGGCTTTATCTAGCTCTCCGCTGTCTGCGTATAGACTGCCCAAACGTTTACCGAGAATTTGACTGTTCCCTTGCGTTCCGATATGCTCCTTCAAAAATGTAATCGCTTCACCTTTTTTCCCCAACTGTGTATATTGGATCAGGGCTATTCTCTCCGCTGTCGATTCATCATAATTCAAATCATACGATTTTTTCAGTGCCGTAATTGCGCCTGAAAAATCGCCGAGCTTTAAACGTGTTTCCGCATACAAAAGATAATCAGGCGATTTTTTACCCTTTTCACTCAGTACAAGAGCTTTTTGCGACGCTTCTGCAAATTTTCCCTCTTTAAGTAAAACAATCACTTCAAACCGTTTTAACACCTCATCTTCAGGGAGAACTTTAAGCGATTCAAGGGTTAATTTTGAGAGTGTTTTCAGCTCGTTAGATTGTTCCAACATACGCAAAGACTGGTAAAGATACTCTTTTTTTGAGGTCTGTTTGTAAAGTTCGGCAAAAAACACTGAGGATTGATGGTATTTTTGACGCATTTGGGCATCAAGCGCATAGAGAGTGTAGGTATCTTCCAACACTTTTGTGTTATACGTCACAACAGGTGCGGCATGTGCGATAGAGATTGCCAATAACGCGGCAGATAGATATTTAATCATGAATTATTCCCGGACATTCTAGCTTAAGTTCATCGATACGGTGGCAAAAATAATCCCAAAAAGGGAAGGTTCGACACTGCAACGGTCTAGCTTGATAAATAGTACACCCATTTAGTGAACGGTCAAAAAACACACAGTCGTAGGAACCTTTTACAATCTTCTCTTTGAGTGAAAATCGAAACCCCTCTTTGCGCAAGAATGTACGACGAAACTCCCCCTCATCCATCTCCAGCAGTTTTGCGATTGCCGTTATCTCCGTAACAGAGACAAAAATATTGCCGCTCTCACCGGTACAGCAGTTTCCGCCGCACGAGGCGCAGGCAGAGGGGTCGAATGCATAGCTGAAACCTTCTTGTGTCATATAATCGGACATTTGATACTGTGTGCCTTTGCTTTATCGTAAATTGCCTGCACGGCGACGGTATATCCACCCTCATCTTCCGTGATAAGCGGAGGTAACACGGTGAGCGCCGATTTACTGTTTTTTTTAACATGGATCATGACCAGCGTACTGGGACGATCTACTTTAGAATGGACGAATTGTACCTCAACGACTCTTAATCCTCTACTCTCAAAAGCACTGCAAAGCTCTGCAAACTGGCGTGCATCGTAACAAATCGCCGCTTCGCCGGAGGATTTTAGAAGTTTCGATATTTTAGTGACAAACGGAACGATCGGGAGATGGACGTTGTAGCGGGCTTGGTGGAGAATCGGGTTCTCAGAGCGCGATGATCCCTCATGATAAAAAGGGGGATTGGAAACAATCCAATCATAGCTTCCGTGAGCGCCCAGTTCCAAAAAATCCCCCTCATGGAGGGTATAGTCGATACCGTTTATCTGTGCGTTACGACGTGCAAATTCGGCGTATAACGGCTGTTTTTCCACTGCTTCCAACGTAACCTCCGAGAAATCACGCCCGATCAAAAGCCCCACAATTCCGCTCCCCGCACCGACATCGAGCATTTTTCCCTTCGGGGCAAAACGGGAGATGAATCCGTACAGCAATATCGAATCGCTGTTGTAACAATAGCCTCCGTCGGGTTGATAAAGGAGCATTTACGACTCTTTTCGTTATGATTTAGGCAATTATATCTCTCAATAGGTTTAACTATGATTATCATCCCTGCCCGTCTCGCCTCCACCCGCTTTCCCGAAAAAGTTTTAGCCGATATCGGCGGTTTACCGATGGTGATCCGTACCGCCAAACGGGTTGCATCGATCGACCGTGTCGTTGTCGCGTGTGACGATGAAAAAATCTTGGAGATTTGTGCCGCTCACGGTGTCGAAGCGCGCCTCACCTCGACTACGCATAAAAGCGGAACCGACCGTATCAACGAGTGCGCTCAGATTATCGACGTACCCGATGATGAACTGATCATCAACGTCCAAGCGGACGAGCCGTTTATCGAAACGGAGGTGCTTGAACTCCTGATTGAGCGTCTCAATACCCTCAAAGCGCAGAACGCCCCGTTCATCATGGGGAGCTGTTACAACGCGATCAATACCGAATCGGCACAAGATCCGAACCTCGTCAAAGTGATCACCAACGTCGATCATAACGCGATCTATTTCTCCCGCTCTCCGATCCCGTTTAATCGCAGCGGAGAGGCAAACTATTTCGGACATATCGGGATTTACGGCTTTACCAAAAAATCGCTCCACGATTTCTGCGCCCTCGGTGAAGCACCGCTGGAAGATATCGAAAAACTCGAACAGCTCCGCGCCCTCTATCACGGTAAAAAAATCTCGATGGTCAAAGTGGCGAGTGCAGGATTCGGGATCGATACGGTGGAAGATTTAGAGCGGGCGAAGAAGATTTTCGGGGTTTGATGTAATAAAATGAAAATAGATAAATTAACATGTTTCTTCACGTTTATCAGTGTCTTTATTTTTATATACACATACCCATATTTGAGCAATAAGCACTACCAAGTTGATATTAATTTTTTTGTTGGAATAGCTGCATTTTATGGGGTTGTTTTAGGCTTTTTAGTCCCATTAAGTAAAAAAGAAATTAGAGAAACAAAAGCCGTTGTACCAGAACATTTGATTCCTGATTTTGAAGCGAAAACAAATATCATTTCACTCGCTATTAATCTGAGCATAGGCTTATTTTTAAATATTTTGTTCATATCTCTTTTTGTACAGTTGAAAGAAAATAATATTTTTTTAACATTTATACTCATCGCATTTATTCATTTCATCTTTATCCTCATTCAAGTGTTCCAATTTACGAAAGCATTGCACAAATACACAATACCACAAAATATTTTTGACATCTTAGAACAGGAAGTCTCTGATGCCATCAAAAAACAAACAAGAACTATTGATAAGTTATTTTAAATCACTCAATAAAGTTTTTAAATTAGAGATTCTAAAAGACAATGATGAGCTTTTAATTCAACAATTAACAAAAGTAGCAATGCATATAAGTGATATATTTTGCATAGATGACAAAGAACATTTTGAAGACTTAATGATTTCAGAAAGTCTTGAAAAAAGCTTATTATCTTGGGATTATGATAAATATTCAATAGCATTAACAGAACTTATGAAATTTTATAAAACTACTTATATTGGTGCAATAGACAAAGAAAGCAAATCATTATGGCTACAAATAGCATTAAACATGGATGATTTATTAGAGACTCTGACTCCGAGCAAAGAAAATAAAAAAGATTTCATAAATTATGAGTCATTTTTAAATATCTTTTTTCAATACCATAGAGAAGTATTTGAATACTCTTTGAATAAAAAAAGCATATATCGCGATTCATTAGGTTTTCACTGGTACACATCACATGTTTTTAATTGGGTTAGAAAGAATCAACAATTCAATCTCGACTTTTTACCGTTATATGACAAAATAGTTTTTGAATATATTCGTTTTGCTATAGATAAAGATGATTTCGATTTTTTCAAAGATTTAATCGAATGGTTCCATAGCGGTATCGGTTTTTATGGTCATTCTTCTGATCTTTATGATTTTGTCAATTACAATGATTTTGACGGTCAAATCGACTTTGATGTCATTTCAAAATTAGATGAAGATTTTCAACATTTGAATACAGAAAAAGCATTAAATAATTGGCTGAGCAAATTTGAACTCATCAAAAAAATTGTTTTAGAAAAAGAATCCAAAGACGAAGAAGCTGAAGAAATCATCAAAAAAGTTCATGATCAATTTTTATTTTCAAACTTAAAAGAATTAGTACATGGTATCGGCGCTTATCTTGTTAAACGCCAAAAATACGGCTGGATACACTTTTTATGGACATTTAAACAGCCTGAAGATGCCGATGCCTCTTGGGCAGGTCATTCAATACTACCTGAACGCATAGACGAATTAATCGTATTATTAAAAGATCGTAGTTTTAGACCCAAATTTGACTTTCATGAAGGACATAGTTCAAGTTCATATTATTACAGACATTACGACCTCTATTTGCTTCTTCACATTCTTTCTTATTCTAAAGATTTCCCATTTATTTCATTATCTAATAAAAATGAGGTATACATCGCCAACTTAAAATCCTATATTCAAAAATTAGAAAATGAAATAGATAAAATTTTCACTCAGAATGGCATTTTTACAACACTTAACACCAAAACTGACAAAGAAAAATTATCAAAATTTCTACAAAATATTAAAATCGAGTGCGAAAATGTTTTAGGAACACACATTAGTAACGCTCCGATCAGACAAGAACGAGTCCAACAACTAAAAGATAGTTTTTTTGAGTCTTACCAGAAGTCATCGGGTCTTAAAAAAATAGTCCAAAATTACACTAAACAATATCAAAAATTAGATGACAAAAACGATCAAACATTTGGAATCAACACCCTTTTAGCAAAAGATTCATTTAACAGCGATTTAGTGATGGGTATTGATATGTTAGGCTCTCAATTCGCTCGTGATATTACAGAGGGAGAAAATCGAAAAATTCTTGATTTAGTTGTAACTAAATGCAAAACTCTCGAAGAAAAAGAGTTTTCAAATGCAGTTAAAAAAATCAGTGATCTTAATGATGCTTTTATTATTGCCTTCGGCTCTTTTAAATTTATCATGAATAATAATAGCTTTGAAGGTGCTTGGAGAGACTCAAGCGACGAACTAAAAAAGTTTTCATCTTTTGAAGGGCGGTACATCGTTGATAATCATCGAATCCCCGTTTTTCGCATATTTTACGGTCAGATAAAAAACAGAGTTTTGATTTTGAATAAGAAAAAATTTATCTCAATTAGACAATTCGATGTTGATAATTCTGAAAATAATTTTGACATAGATGTCCATGAAATAAATGATTCTCTCAAACAAAGCATTTTAGAAAAAGTAGGGACTCAGGAAGCCAAAGATGCAAAAGAAAAAGAGCTTTCTCAACGAGTTCATCTTGAACTTTATGAAAATTTTGAAGTTATAATTGATGAAAATTTTGAAGGATATATTGTCGATTTATGATTTAATTTATTTCACAAACGGATTGAGGAGTTTTGCTCCCGTTTTTTCTACGTCTTTGATATTACGTGTCACCAACGTCAAATCATGCACCATCGCCGTCGAAGCGATCAGGGCATCGACAACGGGCAATGAAACGGGTGCGGTAATCTCTCCCCATTTGAGTGCTATGTCAGAGGTGATCGGCAATACTCGATCATGAAAGTTTTGAGTGAGGGTATCGAGCCATTTGTTGAGACTTTCGGCGGCTACCGAATTTTTTTCACGAAGCCTTTGTATCCCATTATAAATCTCTCCTAACGTCAAAACGGAGACGTAACACTCCGCTCCATCTATACCGCTAAACCACTCAATTACATTCGCATTGGCATTTTGTTTTTTCCGTAATTCGGACAAAACATTGGTATCAATCAGATAGCCCACAAACGCTCTTCATTAGTGTCGTTTGAGCGTTCCAACACTTTTTCATCTACCTCTTCGGGCATACCGCAAAGCCATGATTTAAAATCATCACCGCTCTTTTCCTCTTCAAGAGGGATCATGATTACTTCTACGGCACGATGTTGAAGCTCTGAGGGGATAATGAGTGTTTTAGGCATATCACGATACACGGTTCTAACAGCGGTCATATCATGACTCCTTCTCAATAAATTTGACTTATTATACATCGGTTTTTCTATAAATCATTTTATTATAGTGCATTGGGAGATTGTTGCTATACTATTGCTACGATCAAAGCGTACAATAGTTTCACGGATAAATAAGGAGAAAACATGTCACTCATAGAAACTTTTACCGATTACGTTCTCAACCGAAAAAATCTAAAAGAGTACGTAGAGATTCGTAAAACGATCAACGAACGAGGTGAGTTCAATGATACCAAGCTGATTCAGGCCGAAGAAAATCTCCAACGGCTTAAAGCGGAAGAACCTGCCATTTATGAGGGGATGTACGAAACTCTCGCTAAGATCTACGCACGTAATGCAGGTCTCTCCATCGAATACCCTATCGATTTTATACGCCAAATTCTTAAAATGTATAAGAACTCTCTCACCCCTCAACAGGTGTATGAAGAGTACCAGCGGATGTTACATCATTACCATCACGACGTTTAAAAAGAGAACTGAATTAATATTTTTCGGCTTTTGATTTAGCTTTTTCGGCTTTCTCAAGCTCCCCCGCATTTTTATAAATGACAGATGCCCGCAAAAAATAATCGGGGGCTTCATCCACTTCGCTATCAAGTAGTATAACCGCCGTATCAAACTCTTTATTTTTTGCGAAACACTCTGCGATCACAATGGCATGTGCCTGTTTGGCGTGAGAACCGAGGCTGTAATACAATCCTCTCTTCACAATAATATCGCGTGTCTCTTTGGCACGGGCGTATTCAGAAGCCGCTTGCGTACAATTTCCCTCATCCAGATAATTTTCGATAGTATTGAGTTGCGAATGGTATTGCTCTTGCATCTCTTCACTTTCTATTTTTTCCAGTTCTGAATAGATAAGTACCCCAATTAAAGCGATGAGAGTGACAATTCCTACAATGACTAAAGCCGGCGATTTAGATTTATTAGACTGATATTCTTCCATCTCTCTTCCCACCTTGTATAAATTAAAACTTTACCCTCTTCTTCATTTACTTTTTGTTATAGATTTTTTGGGCTCTACCGATGCGATCCGAAAAGCAATCGAATTTTGAAAAATGAGTGGATGCGCATACTGGCATGTCAATACACCGTCAATCGGCGCAATAATTTTTTCCAGTTTTTCCCCGCTGAGGGCATCTGTGATCCGTCCCAACGTATCCCCTTTGGATACCGTGGTACCGCAAGATACCAATGAATCGAAAATTCCGGCGCGTGAAGCTTTCAGCAGCATAATACTCTCCGGTTCAATGATATTGCTGACAAACCCCTCAAATACCGCGGTATCCAAGATTTGACGTTTGACCATAAACCGCACCAGTGCTCCGTGAACTTCCTCACTGCTTACGGGGTCAATCGAGCCGTTTTTACCGAATACCACCGAAAGCGCCTTCGTCCCCCATAACTGCCAGTTGTATTGCAGCATTACCGTCTCTATCGGGCTGTAGGGGCGAAAATGGATAAACCGCATCCCCAAATCACGTGCCGAGTCAATATCTTCATAATCGCTTTGGATCAGTTTTACATACGGAAGACACATCCCCTGATCGCGGCGACCTTCTAAAATAATGCCGTAATTAAACCCTTGCAATGCCTCAAAAAGCTTTGCGGCAATCCGCTGTGTCGTCTCCCCCTGCGCATATCCCGGAAACATCATGTTTATATCCGTTTTATCGAGCGGCCAAAAGGTCTCTCCCATGTTCAGCGCATACGAGTTTATGGCAGGGATAACTAAAATTTTTCCGCTGATTTTTCCCTCTTCCTCTTTTTGACGCAGATACTCGACAAGACGTGATGCCACGTAAAGTTGGTTGATATGATCACCGCTCATCGCTCCGACGATTGCAACCGAAGGGCCTTTAGACTCTTCTCCGAATAAAAATCCTTCGACTTTCAGCGGAGCCCGATTAGGAGACTTAAAATTGAATATTTCGATACGCTTCATACTTTCTCCCCGAAAATCCGACCGACTAATGAGCCTTCATACACAATTGGATAGGCTCTAAGGGTAAAGAGTATCCCTCCGATAGGGGCTATGACCTCATCGAGGGTTTGACCGCTCAGAGGATCAACAATAGCCCCTACGATAGATCCTTTTTCAATCATCTGGCAATGCTCAATCGCGGGGACGAATAATCCCGGACACGAAGCGTTAAGATACGCGACCTCGCCGACATGCGACTGTATAGGCATCCGAACATCAAGCGGTTCGATATCTAAAAATCCCTCACACGCCATCAAATTTAAAATTCCCTCGAGCAGTTGATGTCCGTAGGCTTTGCCCAGTCTCATCCCCACTCCCATCTCAACGACAAGGGTTTTTGTCCCGAGGGTATTCATCGCATGGGCAAACGTCGATTCCAAAACGGTTACCGCATCATGTACCCAGACAAAATCGATATTGAGCTTGTTCGCGAGGGGAACCAACATTTTCGCCTGCGATTTAGCAATCCGTACCTGCGGGATTTCGCGCAAAAATACATTGCTAGAGTGAATGTCGATGGCGATTTCAGACCCCCGCATCGCACTCACGACGCCATCGGCTATTTGTGCGGGGAGAAAGTCGTTTTTGCTTCCGGGAAAAATACGGTTCAAATCAACGTTGTAGAAAGGGACAGAGCGGGTGATACTATCCAACCCGAGACTGTTAATCGCCGGATAGATATCAATCGTCGCTTTGATTTTATCCGCATGGGCACGAAGCCACTCTCCCAGAAGAAAGCAGACATATTGCCCTTCTAGCTCGTCTCCGTGGATTCCGCTGACGATAGAGATACGTTTTGAGGTTTCACCGCCTGTAGGGGTATATCGGCAACGCTGTATCCGAAACTGCTCCCCTACGGGGAGATCGATCGAAAAGACCTCTTCGATGACACCCATATCAGCACTGCTCACGATTGGGATTGGGTCGATGCCGAAACACAGGCATCGGTTTGTATCACACGATCAACAACGCTGTTTAAGAAAACAAGAAACTTCGAGATATCCGAAGTCGTCACATTGATAGGACGATAATTACGGTTCAACTGTCTCGCAATCGTATTAATCACATCGATATCGGCCGTGACCATCTCAATCTCTCCGTAAAGTCGTAAAATGAGATCAAAGCGTTCAATCTGTTGTCCGAATCGGATCAACTGATAGGCTCTTGTGCGATCAAGCTCAGAGGAGAATATCCCCAAAATCAAACTGCAGTTGTCGATGATCTCTTCAAGATTACTCGGACTCACTGCACGTTCTCGCCCTAAAGCCAATTGATTATGAATTTTATTGAGGGTAGCAAATCCCCGCTCATCGAGTAAGTGACGTGTCTCTATCGCATTTTCGCGTGCCCAGCTGATAATCTGCTCGACACTTCCGCCATACGTTCCGTATACCCCTTGTTTGAGAAAATCGAGCGCATTGTCGTACTCAATTTCAACCCCAAGCTTACTGTAGAGTTTTCGTCCCTCCTCAAAATCACGATCAATAATATAATCGTAACCGTTAACCAACTCTTTAAGCATCGTCTCGGCACGCTGAACGTAGCGCCCGAACCAATAAAGCCGCTGTGCGGTATTTACCGAAATTGCTACACCGTTAATTATCATAGTTCCACCACCCATGTATCTTTAAAGCCGCCCCCTTGAGACGAGTTGACGAGATAGTTCCCCTCTTCCATCGCATAGCGGGTCAATCCCCCCATGCTGACGGTCACTTTTTCGCCATGGATAACATAAGCGCGTAAATCGGCTTTGCGCGGGAGTATTCCCCCCTCCATCATCCACGGAAGATCGTAAAATTCGATCACCTCCTGAGCGATCCAACGGCGCGGTTCCGCTAAAATCATCTCAATAATCTCAGCGCGTTTTTCAGGAGTTAAACGATTTCCGAACAATACCCCATACCCTCCCGCTTCCGCAACGTCTTTGATAACGAGCTTATCAATGTTATCCAAAACATATTTTCGATCTTTCTCATAATAGGGGCTGTCTCTTATACACATCTGACGCTGCCGACGATATG
>JAGXFM010000073.1 GCA_024637215.1 Sulfuricurvum sp. | reverse complement strand
TCTAGCCCCGCATCTGCGTAATACCCTTTTTGCTTAGCAATGTAATATCCGGCGAATTGAAATTGATGGAGCCACGGCAACTGTAGTGTTACGGACTCTTTCGCCCATAAAAGGGTAGTAAAAAGAAGAACTAAAAAAAGCAATTTTTTCATAGTTAAGAGTGTATCGAAAGAATTATATTTTCATACTTAGAACCCTTTAGGCTACACTTCGATAAAATCCCCTCCATTATACTTTTATCTATACAAGGTTTTTGCTATGTCGGTTAAAAATACGCTTCTTGAAATTATTTCCAAACGCCCTCTTATCATCGACGGTGCTATGGGGACTCAGCTTCAGGAACGTGCCGACAAGATACCCGATAGTGCGTGGGAGAATCTTGAGGGGTGTAACGAGCTTCTCAATGTCACCTGCCCTGAAGTCATGAGCGATATTTTTCACGCCTACCTCACGGCAGGAGCTGATCTCATCACCACTAACACCTTCGGTTCTTTTAGCTGGGTTTTGGACGAATACGGGATCGGACATCGCTCGTATGAGCTCTCCCGTGCAGGTGCGGCGGTATGTAAAACGGAGTGTGAGAAATTTTCCACACCCGAACATCCCCGATTTGTCCTCGGTTCTATCGGACCGGGTACGAAACTCCCCTCTCTCGGACACATCCACTATGATGAGATGTTTACGGGATATTTAGAGTGTTGTTTGGGACTCATCGACGGCGGATGTGATATTTTTCTCTTAGAGACCTGCCAAGACCCGCTCCAAATCAAAGCGGCTCTCCACGCCTGCGAAGCGGCAAACCGTGAGCGAGGGTCAGAGCTGCCTATTATGGTCTCCGTCACGATCGAACTTGCGGGAAGTATGCTTATCGGAACCGACGCACAAACGATTGCTACCATATTAGAACCCTTCGACATTATCAGCCTCGGTTTTAACTGCGGGACGGGACCGGAGCAATACGGCAAGCATGTACGTACCCTCTCTGAAGTGTGGGCTAAACCGATTTCGGTTCATGCCAATGCGGGACTCCCTCAAAATCGCGGCGGATATTCCTATTATCCGATGGGGCCAGATGAGTTTGCACAACTCCAATGTGACTTTTTAAACTATGACGGTGTTAGCTTTCTCGGCGGATGCTGTGGAACGACCCCTCAGCATATCCGTGCATTAGTCGATAAAGTCTCTACTATCGCCCCAAAAAAGCCAAGCGGAGAGATGAAACCCTCTATCGCATCGCTCTTTAATAGCGTTGAGCTGATTCAAACACCCTCACCCCTCTTGATCGGGGAACGCTCTAACTCTACGGGGTCTAAAGCGTTTCGGGAACTCATCATCGCGAGTGACTATGAGGGGACACTCAGCGTCGGACAAGCCCAAGTACGCGACGGGGCCCATTGTCTCGATGTCTACGTCGAGTTTGCGGGGCGTGACGGTGCAGTCGATATGGCACACGTTATGAGACTCTACAACCAAAAAATCCCCCTTCCCCTCATGCCTGACGCGACGCGGGTCAACACGATGGAAGAGGCACTCAAATGCATCGGCGGAAAACCGATCATTAACTCCGTCAACCTCGAAGACGGGGAAGAGCGACTCGATGCGATTTGTTCTCTCGCCAAAAAATTCGGAACCGCCCTCGTATGTCTCGTCATCGATGAAAAAGGGATGGCGAAAACGACGGCGGATAAAATGCGGATTGCCGATCGGATCTACGATCTGTGTGTCAACCGTCACGCAATCGATCCTAGAAACTTGATGTTCGATATGCTCACCTTTACGGTAGGAAGCGGTGATGTGGAGTACCGTGATGCCGCGATCCAAACGCTCGAAGCGATCCGTCTACTTCATGCCAAATATCCGAATGTCGGCTCGACACTGGGGCTCTCCAATATCTCTTTCGGTCTCAGTATGAATGCCCGTGTTTTTTTAAACAGCGTTTTTTTACACCACTGTATTGAAGCGGGAATGACCAGTGTCATCATCAATGTTAAACATATCGTACCGCTTGCCAAAATGTCGCAGGAAGATCGAGAGATTTGTGAAGAGCTACTATTCCATCCCGATGATCAGTCCCTCTTTAAATTTATCGGTCATTTCAGTGATAAAACTATCGATAACGGCAAAAACGACGAAGCCTACGAGGCGATGAGTGATGAGGAAAAAATTGCCCAACTTCTCCTCGACGGAGATAAAGAGCGGATGATTCCGTTGGTCGAAAAAGCGCGTCACACCATCAACCCCGACCGTATCGTCAATGAGATCCTCATCGATGCGATGAAAATCGTCGGAGAGCTTTTCGGATCAGGGAAAATGCAGTTACCGTTTGTTCTGCAAAGTGCCGAGACGATGAAAACGACCGTCGATTATCTCAACCCCTACCTCTCCAAACAGGAAAAAGATACCGACACCACCCTCGTGATCGGAACCGTCAAAGGGGATGTTCACGACGTAGGAAAAAATCTCGTCGATATCATCCTCTCCAACAACGGGTTTAAAGTGATCAATATTGGGATTAAAACGGAGCTCGAAGAGTATCTCGATGTTATGAAAGAGAACGATATCCACGCCATCGGTATGTCGGGATTACTTGTGAAATCGACCCAAGTGATGAAAGACAGTCTTGAAATCATGGCTTCCCGTGGGATCACGACACCTGTATTGCTGGGCGGTGCGGCGCTCACCCGCAGTTTTGTGGACGATTTCTGCCGACCGATCTATAACGGAGCCATTTTTTATTGCCGCGACGCGTTTGATGGGGTCATCGCGATGAGCCGCATCGAGAAATACAACGCCGATCCAAGTGTGGGTCTCGATACACGTCTGGGCGGTGATATGGTTGAACGTGCCGCCAAAGAGGTGATCGAGGTGGTTATCCCTCCATTTCATAAGCTTAAAATGCCGAGTGAGGTGAAAATCCCTACTCCACCGTTTTGGGGACGACGAGTTCTGCGCAAAGAGCAGCTCGATTTTGATATGGTGTGCGGCTGGATCAATAAACGGAGCCTCTTCAAAATGCACTGGGGATACAAGCGTGCAGGGATGCCGGTAGAAGAGTATAAAAAACTCCTTGAGTCAAAAGTCTATCCTGCGTATGAGCGTATTAAAACTGAAATTATCAAACGGGGATTGTTTGATCCGACCGTGATCTATGGATACTACCCCGTCCGAAGCAGTGATCAGGAAATCCTCATTTTCGATGAGAGCTGTGGGTGGAATATCGATCAAAACGCCAATCGACAGCCGCTTGACGAAGTGATCGGAAACGCTAAGTACGTCTTTGAATTTCCGCGCCAGCGTAAAGCACCGCACCGTGCACTAAGTGATTTTTTCAGACATACGCGTGATGATGTATTGCCGCTAACATGTGTTAGCGTAGGGGATAAATTCAGCGAATATGAAAAAGAGCTATACGCGAATAATGAGTACTTGGAATACAATCTGGTTCACGGGTTTGGGGTGGAACTTGCCGAAGCGCTTGCCGAAGTAGCACACAAACAAATCCGCCTCGATCTTAACATCGCACATGATGATGAAGGGTTTAGCTTGCGAGATGTCCGTCTGAACCGTTACGCGGGAGCACGGTACAGTTTTGGCTATCCCGCGTGTCCTGATTTAGAACCGAGTCAGATTATCTTTGATTTGCTCAAGCCTGAGGAGTTTGGAATCACCCTCTCTGAAACATTTCAAATCCATCCAGAGCAGAGTACAACGGCATTGGTTGTTCATCATAAAGAGGCGACGTATTACAATATTTAACGGGAAGAAGATTAACTTTCCCTTCCCCCCCACACCTTCTCTATCCATTCCCCCATCTTCGCTGTTACTTTTATACGCGATCTGAACAAAGTCCAGATTCGCTACGCTAACGCTGAGTTCTCTTCGGCAGAGTGCCCGCGCAAAGATGGGGAACTTATTTCTTCCACACCTTCTCTATCCATTCCCCCATCTTCGCTTCATAACCGCTGTTTTTAAACTCGACAAATTTGAGGGGTTTGGAGAGGTACTTTTGCTCTACCCATCCTCCGAAGTCATGCGGATAGAGATACCCTTTGTGCTGTTGGCGCAATGACTCGGGAATATCGAGGATCACTCCGTTTTTCACCGTACTTTGCGCCGCATTGATCGCAATGTACGCCGTATTCGATTTTGGCGAAGCACAGAGATAGATCACCGCTTGAGCGAGGATAATTCGCGATTCAGGATAGCCGATCATTTTGACACTCGTCATCGCAGAGGTGCAGAGTGTCAATGCTTGAGGATTGGCATTTCCGATATCTTCGGAGGAGAGGATCACGAGACGTCGCGCGATAAATTCGGGCGGTTCTCCCCCCTCGATCAAGCGGGCGAGGTAATAGATCGCCGCATCGGGATCGGAACCTCGGATACTTTTGATAAGGGCGGAAGCGAGATCGTAATGGACTCCCGCCTCAGAACTCCCAAGAGACTGTGCCGCAGGGCGGAGTGATTTTAAGAGAGACAGGGTAATCGGTTTGTTCAACGCAGCGGCAACTTCGAGAAGTTTGAGCATAGCACGTGCATCGCCACCTGAGCTAGCGATCAAATACTCTCGTGCCTCCTCCTCCATTTTAACCGAAGTACGAACTAACAAATCCTCTAACGCCTCAAAACCGATAGAATGAAGTTCAAACAACAATGAGCGGGAACGCATCGCCGCAGTAAGGCTAAAATAGGGATTTTCCGTCGATGCCCCGATCACTAACACACTGTTTTTTTCCATAACGGGGAGTAACACCTCTTGCTGATTCTTCGCGAGACGATGCACCTCATCGATAAAAATGAGCGGTTTTGTCAAAGAGCCTTCGTATTGATCGAAAATCTTTCGCAAATTTTCGATTTTTAAAGAGGTTGCATTAAATTCATAAAAGGGGAGCCCCATTACCTCAGCGATAATCCGAGCCAGTGTCGTCTTGCCGCATCCGGGAGGGCCGTAGAAAAAAGAGTGGGTAAGATTGCCCCCCTCGCAAAGAGATCGCAAAGGTGCATCAGATGAGCAAAGGTGATTTTGACCTACCACATCGTCAAATTTTTTAGGACGAAGTAGATAGGTAAAATCAGCCACAATTAACCTGCAATAACTTTAATGATCACTTCACGCTCTTGTCTCGGGCCGTCAAATTCACCAAAGAAAACACCCTGCCATTTTCCAAACATCGGGCGACCGTCATGAACGGGGATAGAGACCGAAGCCCCCATACGCGATGATTTGAGATGAGCCGCCGCATTACTCCCGACATGAGCATAGGGAGCATCACTCGGAATGACTTTCGAGAGGGCAGAAAGAAGATCGCGACGGAGATTTTGGTCTGCATTTTCAAATAAAAAGACACTTCCCGTCGTATGGGGAGTGAAAACGATACAAATCCCCTCTTTAATGCCCGAAGTTATAACGGCCTCTTTCACTTCAGAACTGATATCCATCAGTTGTGTTTTATGACTGGTTGGAAATTTGAGTGTTTTCATTTTTTACCACCTTTTGAAAATTTAGAATCAGGCTTATATTTGTTGGTACTAAAAGGCTCATTACTAGGCTTCGCTTTAGCTTTTACCTTCTCTTTTGTAAATGTTTTTGCCGGTTTATGTTCCGGTTTTCCCTCAGCTCTTGGGGCTTTTTTCTCATTTTTTTGTTTTTGTTTTTCCGCTTTTTCAACTGCGTCTAAAAATTCCCGTAGTGAGGTGTACTCGTTTCGCTCCAAGAAGCGCACTTTTCCGGTCGGGAGGTTATTAAGCTCAATCCCGCCGAAACTAAGCCGTTTTAAATCCACCACTTCGGCACCAAAATGGGCAAAGAAACGGCGTAATTCGCGGTTCTGCCCCTCTCCGATGGCGACTTTGAGTACCGAATAATCACCTTGATCTTTTTGTACCTGATACGCATAAAACGGAGCAAAGCTCATCGGTCCCTCAGGAGCTTGATCATGGGCTCCGGCACTTGCGTCTTCGAGTTCGAGCCCCTCGCCCATCGCTACTTTCATCGCATCGGTTACAGGACCTTTGATCTTGATCTTATAGACCCGCTCCATTTTCGAAGTCATCAGTGCCGTAGCAACCCGTGAGGCATCGGTAAGAAGCAACAATCCCTCAGAGGCAAAGTCGAGCCGTCCGACCGGGATATAATGGCGATACTGTTTTGCAAGAGAATCGTAAATGGTTTTACGCCCTTGAGGATCTTTTTTCGTCACCAATTCACCGCGCGGTTTATTATAAACGATAACGGTAAATAGATCACTCGGAACAATCTTGTTTCCACTAATCATAACGTTGGCATGACGTTCATCGACCTGCGTTGCCGGATTGGTTTCGATTTCACCGTCAATTCGGACATAGCCATCAAGAATAGCCTGATCGGCTTCACGGCGTGAATAGGTCGAGTAGTGGGCAATATATTTATTAAGTCGCATCATGAGATACCTGCTTCCACGAGTGTATGAAGATGCAACGCACCTTGGATCATGCCGTCTTTATCAGTGACGACTAACAATTGAATTTTTTTCTCTTCGATCAATACCAGCGCATCAGAAGCGAGCATCGTCGCATCATCGATAACACGAGGGTTTTTCGTTGCGAATACTTTGGCGGGAGCCTCGAGTGAAAATTCTTCGCTCATTAAGGCACGACGAATATCGCCATCACTCAGTAACCCTGCGAGTTTTCCTTCACTGTCGGTCAGCATAACGGTACCCAAGCGCCCTTCGCTGAGAGTGAGAATCGCCTCTTTAAGGGGAGTATTTTCATTCACGATCGGCAAATTTTCTGTTCGCATCAAATCGGATACTTTCACAAACAACCGTTTACCAAGTGCTCCGCCGGGATGGAATGAGGCAAAATCCTCTTTTTGAAAGTTTCGCGCCTTCATTAGGCACACCGCTAACGCATCCCCCATCGCCAATGTAAGCGTCGTTGAAGAAGTCGGAGCAATATCGAGAGGACACGCTTCGTGAGTAACATTGATATTTATCACCTCATCACTGAAACGACCAAGGGTGGAGTCTGGATTTCGAGTCATTCCGATAAGGGGGATATCGAATCGTTTGATGTGAGGGAGGATGGAGCTGAGTTCCGGACTCTCACCGCTGTAGCTGATGGCTAATACCGCATCCTCTTTGCCAATCATTCCCAAATCACCGTGCAGCGCTTCGGTAGGGTGGAGGAAAAAACTCGGCGTCCCCGTCGAGGCAAACGTCGCAGCGATTTTTGCCCCGATCAACCCTGATTTGCCCACACCTGTAATAACTAGCTTACCTTTACACGCTAAGATCATCTCCACGGCACGAACCATCTCTTCTCCAAGACGTTCTGACCCCTCTATGAGAGCCTGCGCTTCAATTTCAAGTGTGTTTTTGGCTATTGCGATATAATCGTTGTTCATAAATATAATTATAGCTGAAATGGACTTTATCCATGCAAAACCTTTATCAAGAAGTAAACACGCTCGATCATCGAGCGGTAGAGACATTCGGCCTTAGTGAACCCATTATGATGGAACACGCCGCCTCCGCTATAGCTGATTATATCCTTCAACATTTCCCCATTGCCTCTTCGGTTTTGATTGTGTGTGGAAATGGTAACAACGGTGCAGATGGGCGTATTCTTGCACGACAACTCGAAGGGAACTATTGCGTTTCACTCTCTTATCAGAGCAATACCCATTACGATGTCATTGTTGATGCCCTCTTTGGTAGCGGGCTGAATAGAGCCATCAACTCCGAAACCGCTGAAATAATAGACCTGCTCAATAGTTCCAAAGCCTTTAAAATTGCTTGTGATGTCCCCAGCGGTCTCTATGCGGACGGCACCCTCGATCCCCATACATTCAGAGCCGATAGTACCATCACAATGGGAGCCCTTAAACGAAGCCTATTCAGTGATATTGCCAAAGAATACGTCGGTGAAATCCATGTCGCCAATCTGGGTATTTCACGTTCACGGTATGAGACACCCTCGCCATGGCAATTACTCGACCCTTGCGACCTCTCTCTACCGCTTCGTACACAGATCTCTACCCACAAAGGAAGTTACGGTCATTTAGCGGTTATTTGCGGAGAGAAAATCGGAGCATCCGTCATCGCCGGCTCAGCGGCACTTCGTTTCGGGACGGGATTAGTCAGCCTTATCAGCAATGAAAACGTCACCGTTCCGTATGAGCTGATGCAAAGCCATTCTCTCCCCGCCTCTTCTACCGCTATCGCGTTGGGGATGGGTCTTGGAAGAGAATTTTGCGATGATGAATTGAGTGTTTTACTTGATAACACCCTTCCTCTTGTTTTGGATGCCGATATCTTTTACCATCCGATGTTTACAAAATTACTAAAACGAGATTCAATCATTCTCACGCCTCATCCTAAAGAGTTCACCCAAATTCTACGGGTCACGGGACTTGCCGATATCGATGTCACAACCCTCCAAAACAACCGTTTTACCTATGTCGAGCAATTTTGCGCTGCCTATCCTAATGCAGTTTTAGTACTTAAAGGCTCCAACGTCATCATCGGAACAGGTGAACGATTTTTTATCAATCCGCTAGGTACGGTTACACTGGCAAAAGGGGGAAGCGGTGATGTCCTCAGCGGTCTTATCGGTGCACTATTAGCCCAAAAACATCCTCCACTCGATGCGGCACTCCAAGGCTCACTTGCCCATACCATTGCGGCCCGCCGATTCGATAAAAACAACTATGCACTCACCCCATATGACCTTATAGAAAGAGTTTCATCTTTATGAAAAAAATTGTAGCCCTTTTCAGCGGCGAGGGGACAAACCTCGCAAATTTAATTGAAAAAATCCATCTCAAACACGCCATCATCACCTGTGCCATCACCAATAATCCCGATGCCGGAGGAATCGCTAAAGCTCGTGCCGCCGGAATTCCGGTCGAAGTATGCGATCACACCGAGTACCAAAATCGCGAGGAGTATGATGCCACACTGGTCGAAATGATTCACGATTACAACCCTGATCTTGTCGTACTCTGCGGATTTATGCGAATACTAACACCCGTATTTACGAAACAAATTCACTCCATCAACCTTCACCCTTCTCTTCTCCCCGCATTCAAAGGTGCTCGGGCAATCGAACGAAGTTATGAAAGTAATGAAAAAATCTGCGGCGTCAGCGTTCATTGGGTTACCGATGAACTCGACGGCGGCGAAATAATCTTGCAAAAAAGTTTTACTAAAAATCCTAGTGATAATTTAGAAGCATTTTCGGCTAAAATTCGCGAAATTGAGCATGATATTCTCCCGCTCAGCGTTATTAAGATTCTCAACGATTAATAAAGGATACCTATGCATACATTACAAATCGGCAAATACACTCTCGGCAGCCGTCTTATCGTCGGAAGCGGAAAATACGACTCGTTTGAAACAACCAAAGCGGCAACACTCGCTTCAGGATCAGAACTTATCACCGTAGCCGTACGCCGTCTGAACATTACCAATCCAAACGAACCAAACCTTCGCGACACTTTTGCGGGGACAAATGTCAAGTTTTTGCCTAACTCCGCAGGATGCACCACTGCCGAAGAGGCGATCACCCTTTTTCGCCTCACCCGTGAAGCGACGGGAATCGATCTAATCAAACTCGAAGTGATCGGTGACACCCAAAAAACACTCTATCCCGATGTTTTAGAAACGATCAAAGCATGTGAAGTGTTAGCGCGTGACGGATTTACCATTATGGCCTACACCTCGGATGATCCGATTATGGCACGCCGTCTCGAAGATGCGGGAGCCCACGCGATTATGCCTCTTGCCGCCCCGATCGGTTCAGGTCTTGGAGTACAAAACCGTTATAACATCGTGTTTGTACGCGAAGCGGTAAAAGTACCTATTATTGTCGATGCGGGGATCGGATGCGCCAGTGATGCGGCGTTAGCGATGGAACTCGGGGCGGATGGTGTTTTGACGAATACGGCGATTGCGCAAGCCCAAAATCCAATGCTGATGGCGGAAGCTATGAAGAATGCAGTGATCGCAGGGCGTTTGAGTTATTTGGCAGGACGGATTCCGAAACGTCCGTATGCTACGGCAAGTTCACCGATAGATGGAATGATCCAGTTTTAGTAAAATCCCCGTTATCCAATACCTAGAGCCGTTCCGTTGGCAGCAGTGCCGAGAGGAACGAGCGTTCTTGGATCACGGTATGATCTTTTGGTACTTTTCTGACTAAACAGAAAAGTACCTCAAGCTTCTATATAATCTAAATCCTCATGAAACGTCTCACGAGTAAAATAGAGTGCCACCAAAGCAATCGTAAACACAACCGACCCCACTATCGCGGCTGAGCCCAAAACTCCCATACTCTCTTTTAAAAGCATAAAACTAGATGTAATCGGAACCACCGAACCGCGAACGAAATTGGGAACCGTCGTTGCCACGGTCGCTCGGATGTTGGTTCCGAACTGCTCTGCCGCCATCGTGATAAAGAGGGCCCAGTAACCACAGAACACCCCCAGTAAAAAGACCGCGACATAAAACGATTGTGCCGTTGCACCCGATAGGGTGAAATAGTACAGGACACTCACGACGGAGAGCCCCATAAAAATGGTATACACCCGTTTACGGCTTTGCATCTGTTGTGACAAATATCCGCTCGCTAAATCACCGACCGATAACCCGATATAGGTATACATCAGTGCCTGACCTGCTGTTACTTCCCCTATGATATCGAGTGCTTTGGCAAACTCAGGAGAGAACATCACCAAAACACCGACAACATACCACAACGGCATCCCAATCACGATGGCTTTAATGTATTTACTGAAAAGCTTCTTGTGGGTAAAAAGGGCAAAGAAGTGTCCCCTCTTAATATCATCACTGACATGGTGCTGAAACATTTCCGATTCTCTGACCCGAAATCTCAAAATTAAGAGCAAAAATCCGAGTACCCCACCGATGATATACGCATTTCGCCATGCAAAATTTTCGGCGACGATATTCGCGGCAACCACTCCGAGGACGCCGAATGCCGCAATACTCATGACACCGTACCCGCGCAGCTCTTTAGGGAGAATTTCGGCGACCAGCGTCACCCCAGCTCCTAATTCACCCGCCAAACCGATACCGGCGATAAAACGAAGAAGTGCATACTGCTCGACATTGGTGACAAACGCATTGAGCAAATTCGCCACCGAATAGAGGATAATCGAGGCAAACAGCACAGAGAGCCTCCCTTTTTTATCCCCAAGAATCCCCCAAAGAATCCCGCCGATCAGCATCCCTCCCATTTGGGCATTCAGGATAATCGAGCCCCAAAGAGTAACGCCATCTTTATCCAGCCCCAGTTCGGTCAAACTCTCGACCCGCACGACTCCGAATAAAATAAGATCGTAAATATCAACAAAATATCCCATCGCAATAACAATGACAGGGAGAGTTAAAACTTGACGCCATACACTCATACTAATACCTCCCCCTTAAAATGATATGATGCCCACAAGATTGAGCATAACAAACAACAATGCAACCGGAGCGATGAAGCGAACACTAAATCTCCAAATAGGATAGAACCACCCCATTTGATCCTTCAGTACTGACGCAACACGCTCTTTTTCGACCACATGACCGACAAATATCGCCATCACCAATCCCGCAAGCGGCAAGAATACGTTGGAGGTCATATAATCCGACCAGTCAAAGAAACTTTTCCCGCCCCACGTGAAATACTCCGCCGTCCCCGAATAGAGGGACAATATAGCGACAATTCCGAACAAATAAAAGAAAAGCCCCATCGACACCGCCGCTTTAACACGGCTCATGTTCCAACGGTCGATCAGATATTGCACCATCGGCTCAACAAGCGAGACCGAAGAGGTGAGTCCGGCAAATGCGAGTGCCACAAAAAAGAGAACCGCTAAAACATTCCCCACCATCCCCATCGCTTGAAATACCGAAGGAAGAGAGATAAAGACGAGTCCCGGCCCTTTGGCAGGTTCTGCACCGTATTGGAATAAAAAGGTAAAAAGAACCAATCCCGCCGCCAAAGCAATCAACGTATCGGTCGCGATAACAAACAAAGAGGCCCGGACGATATTACTATCTTTCGCCAACGATGCCGAATAGATCATAATCGCCCCCATCCCTAGAGAGAGGGTAAAAAATGCATGCCCCACCGCTACGGCAAATGCCTCAGAGGTGAGACGGCTCCAATCAGGAACAAACATATAAGAGAGTGCTTTCGTAAAACTCTCCAGATTCATCGCATAGATGAGCATCCCAGCAATAATTATCATCAATGCCGGCATCAAGATAAGATTAAACTTCTCAATCCCCCCTTTGATCCCTCGAACCAAAACGGCAGTAATAATCATGAAGGCGAGGGTATGAAAAAATATTTGTCTCCCAAGCCCTTGCGTCATGAGAGTAGTATAAATCCCCTCAGCTTCGGGAATAGAAGAAGGAAGTGTTCCGAAAGAGAGGACAATATAGTAAAAAATCCATCCGATGACCACCGAGTAATAAAACATGACAAGGGTTCCGGAGAGCCCCATAAACCCTGCATACTTCCATCTCTCTTTGTGACGCGGAGCCAACTCTTCAAACGCTCCGAC
>JAGXFM010000072.1 GCA_024637215.1 Sulfuricurvum sp. | reverse complement strand
TTACCGTCAGTCGCAAGTGAATGAGATGCGTGACTTGAGCGAAGAAGAACCAACGGAAATCGAAGCGGGCAAATTTGGTCTGAGCTACATCAAACTTGATGGCGATGTCGGTTGTATGGTTAACGGTGCGGGACTTGCGATGGGTACGATGGATACTATCAACTATGAGGGCGGTAAACCGGCCAATTTCCTTGACGTCGGCGGTTCTGCAAGTGCGGAAACGGTGGCAAAAGGATTTGATATTATCTTAAAAGATCCGAACGTCAAAGCAATTTTTGTTAACATCTTCGGCGGTATTGTCCGTTGTGACCGTGTTGCGAACGGGATTATCGAAGCGACAAAAATCACCAATGTCAATGTTCCCGTTATTGTACGACTTGACGGCACCAACGCTATTGAAGCAGCAGAAATTTTAAACAATGCCGGTATCGCTAACATTGTAGCGGCTACCGATCTTGCAGACGGTGCACGTAAAGCCGTTGCAGCAGCTAAAGGAGAATAATTTATGTCTATTTTGGTCAATAAAGATACAAAAGTAATCGTTCAAGGCTTTACTGGTAAAGAGGGTACATTCCACGCAGAGCAATGTATCGCATACGGTACAAAAATTGTCGGTGGAGTTACTCCGGGCAAAGGGGGGCAAGAGCATCTTGGTCAACCGGTATTTAATACGGTAGAAGAAGCGGTACGTGCTACCGGTGCTACGGTCTCTATGATTTTCGTTCCACCGGCTTTCGTATCCGACGCGGTTATGGAAGCGGCAGATGCGGGAATCGCTCTTGCGGTTATTATTACCGAAGGGGCTCCTGTAAAAGACATGATGTTTGCAAAAGCGTACGCGGTTAAAAAAGACATGATGACTATCGGGCCGAACTGTCCGGGAATTATCACGGCGGATGAGTGTAAAATCGGAATTATGCCGGGGTTCATTTTCAAAAAAGGGAATATCGGACTTATCTCTAAATCAGGGACGTTGACGTATGAGTCGGCTAACCAAGTGGTTAAAGAGGGATTCGGTATCACGACGGCTGTCGGTATCGGCGGTGACCCGATTATCGGTTTGAGCTACAAACAATTGTTACCGATGTTCGAAGCAGACCCTGAGACCCACGCCATCGTTATGATCGGTGAAATCGGCGGTGATTTGGAAATCCAAGCGGCGGCGTATATCAAAGAGCATATCACGAAACCGGTAGTTGCTTTTATCGCGGGTCAAACGGCACCTGCGGGCAAACGTATGGGCCACGCTGGGGCAATTATCTCCGGCGGTGCAGGTACAGCGGCGGAAAAAATGGCGGCACTTGAAGCGGCAGGGGTAAAAGTTGTTGTTTCTCCTGCGGATATCGGTAAAGCTATTGCTGAAGTAATGGCAAAAAAATGATCACTGTTTTTGAGGTAGCCAATATTCGTTGCGGCGGTTGTGCCAGCACAATTACGTCATCCCTCAAAGAAGCAGGATTTAATGAGGTCAGTGTTGACCTTTCGTGCGAGCCTCGCAAAGTAACAGTTGATATTCTTGATGAGGCGCAATTAGCACAGTTTAAGGCAGTATTAAGACGTCTCGGCTATCCTCTAATCGGAGAGGAAGAGGGGACGCTCGATAACGCCGCTCTGAAGCTCAAGAGCTTTGTCTCTTGTGCCGTTGGTAAATTTTCAACTGATAAAGAATCAGATTAATTTCAAAATTGTGAGGAGAACAGATGTTTAAAACGACCAACCCCGGTAACGTCCCAGTATGGGTAAATACCGATAACTGTAAAGCATGTGATATTTGTGTATCGGTATGCCCATCGGGTGTACTCGGTATGCGTTATGAACCGACATCTACCTTGGGTGCTATGATCTCGATCAATCATCCGGAGAGTTGCATCGGCTGTAATGAGTGCGAACTCACATGTCCTGACTTTGCTATTTATGTTGCAGATAAAGCAGATTATAAATTTGCAAAACTGACCGATGAAGCAAAGGCGCGTCAAGCGGCTATTATTGCTAATAAGTATATGTCACTAGACCAAGCAGGAGTGAAATAATGGCAAGAGAAGTAATTTCAACAGGTAACGAATTATCAGCACTCGGTGCTTTTGATGCGGGATGTATGTTTTTCGGCGGATATCCGATTACTCCATCATCGGAAGTAATGCACGAAATGTCTGATCTTCTACCGACTGTCGGTGGAAAATTTATCCAAATGGAAGATGAGATTGCCGGAATTTCCGTAGCACTCGGTGCTTCAATGGCGGGTACAAAATCGATGACGGCAACCTCAGGTCCGGGGATTTCACTTAAGGCGGAACAAATCGGTTTGGCTTTTATCGCTGAAGTTCCATTGGTTATTGTCAACGTAATGCGCGGCGGCCCTTCAACCGGTCTTCCGACACGTGTATCTCAAGCGGATATCGGTCAAGCGCAATATCCAACTCACGGTGACTATGCATCAATTACCTTGTGTGCGGGGTCACTTGAAGAGTGTTATACCCAAACGGTACGTGGATTTAACTTGGCTGAGCGTTACATGACTCCGGTATTTGTCCTTTTGGATGAGACAGTCGGTCATATGCACGGTAAAGCGGTTCTTCCAGATCTCGAAGAGGTAAAAGCTTCAATCGTTACCCGCAAACGTTTCGATGGAAAGCCTGAAGATTACCGCCCGTACGACGTTCCTATGAATGAAGCGGCAGTACTTAATCCGATGTTTGAAGGGTACCGTTTCCACTTTACGGGACTTCACCACGGACCAACAGGTTTCCCGACGGAAGATGCGGCACAATGTCAGTTTAACATCGAGCGTCTTGTCGGTAAAATCAACACGGTTGCGGCACAAAATGACGGTTTAGATGATGAAGCCGATTACGAAGAGTTTATGATGGAAGATGCTGAAGTATGTATGATTGCGTACGGAAGTATCTCTCGCGGTGCGAAAGAAGCAGTTGTTAAACTTCGTAACGACGGGATCAAAGCAGGTCTTTTCCGTCCAATCGTATTGTGGCCGAGTCCTGAGAAAAAACTCAAAGAGATTGGTGACAAATATAAGAAAATATTTGTAACCGAACTCAATATGGGGCAATACCTCAAAGAGATCGAACGTGTAACGGGTCGAAGAGATTTCGGAACGCTTCATAAAGCAAACGGCCGTCCAATCGCACCACTTGAAATGGTAGCAAAAGTTAAGGAGATGTTCTAATGGCTTTCAATTACGATCAATATTTACGTGTAGATAAAATGCCGACACTTTGGTGTTGGGGCTGTGGTGATGGTGTAATCCTTAAATCGGTTATCCGTGCTATCGATAAAATGGGATGGGATATGGACAAAGTGTGTGTCGTTTCCGGTATCGGTTGTTCAGGACGCTTTAGCTCATATATCAACTGTAACACCGTTCATACGACACACGGTCGTACGATTGCGTATGCAACGGGGATCAAATTGACTCGTCCGGATGCACACGTTATCGTGGTAGCGGGAGACGGTGACGGACTTGCGATCGGTGGTAACCACACGATCCACGGTTGTCGTCGTAACATCGATTTGAATTTTATCCTTATCAATAACTTCATCTACGGTTTGACCAACTCACAAATATCTCCGACAACTCCGCAGGGTATGTGGTGTGTATCGGCGCAAAACGGGAATATCGATCCAACATTCGATGCGTGTAAACTTGCCATCGGTGCGGGTGCGTCATTCGTAGCGCGTGAGACGATGCTTGATCCGAAAAAATTGGAAAAAGTACTTGTGAAAGGGTTCTCTCATAAAGGGTTCTCTTTCTTCGACATTATGTCTAACTGTCATATTAATCTTGGCCGTAAAAACAAAATGGCGAGTGCTATGGAAAACCTTGAGTGGATCGACAGCATTACGACTCCATTGAAAAAATGGGAAGCACTTTCACCGGAAGAGCAAATAAACAAGTTCCCTACAGGTGTATTACGTGAAGTTGAGCAAGCTGAGTATTGCGACATGTATGAGATGGTCATCGAAGCGGCACAAGGAAAACGTGCGAAAATCACGCAAGACGACTTTGCGAAAAAAATCTAAGGAGAAACCATGAGACATACGATACGATTTACAGGCGTCGGTGGACAAGGGGTTCTTCTCGCCGGTGAGATTATGGCAGCTGCCAAGATCAAAATGGGTGGTCATGGGCTTAAAACAGCCACCTATACGTCACAAGTTCGTGGCGGAGCAACGGTTGTTGATATCACCCTCGATGACAATGAGATTTTTTACCCGTATGCGAATGAGGGTGAGATTGATTTCATGCTCTCCGTTGCTAACGTGAGCTACCAACAATTCAAAAACGGTGTAAAACCGGGCGGGATCATCGTAGTTGAGCCAAACTTGGTTCATCCAACGGAAGAAGACCGTCAAAAATGGATTATTGTCGAGATTCCGATCATCACCATTGCAAAAGAAGAAGTGGGTAACGTTATTACCCAATCGGTTGTTGCATTGGGAATTACCAATGAATTCACCGGAGTACTTGATCCGGAAACATTGAAAGAGGTAATGCTTTCAAAAGTTCCTAAAAAAGTACACGAAGTTAACAATAAAGCTTGGGCATTGGGTATCCAATACGCAAAAGAAGCCAAAGCAAAAATCGGAATGTAAATTCCTCTTTTTCCGCTTTGGCGGGAAAAATAGTATCTCTTACCTCCACACTAACTTTTTATTTAAAAAAAATTTCCTGTTTCAAATCTTTTGTGTTACTATAATTAAAGTGAATTATTAATACTAAATAAAAATACAACACTAAAGAAAAAAGAGAAAAATGTCTAAAAAAATAATTCTTGGCATTTTGTTCTTTTTTCTGATGATTCTTGTCATTCCGGTAGTTCAATCTCTACTGTTTGTGACCCAATCGACCGGGAAAATAGAGGTTGAACAGAAAATTGAGGCTCCATACTTGGATCGTTCGGATAAAGATATGATGCTACTCTTTTTTGGATATGTAGGATGTACCAAGGTATGTACACCGATTTTACATCAGTTGGATACGTTTTACGATTCGAACGCGTTTGAAGCACACAAAAGCAGCGTCGGGTTCTATTTTATTAATCTAATGCCCCAGCTAGAGTCTCACCAACCTGATCAATTTGCGAAATCGTTCAATCCGAACTTTGAGGGAATCTATTTGTCTCAAAAAGAGTTGATGGGCATAGATAGAGAACTTGGGGTTTTCTTTACGAAAAATTTGAGTATCCCCGATGAGATTGACCATAGTGATCATCTCTATTTAGTTCAACGTCAAAAAGATGGAGCACTGATATTAAAATCCATTTATACCATGCATCCTTTGAATCGTGAGTTGCTTATCAACGATATATCTGAGCTTAAAGAGGAAAAAGAGTGAGCCTTACAACGTTGGAAAATTTGTTCCGATTCCCGAAAGTACCGGAATTCGCCAAAAAGAACTTTAACGAGTTTTTTTTACAAGCCGATAAAGTAATGTTGGTATTGATCGTTATTCAGTGGATTATTGCCACATTCGTTACCTCGATCAGTTACGATACCTATCTTTACGGATTTGTAGGGGGAGGGCTGATTACCCTTGTTTTGTTGTTAGCCTACCGAACATTCAAAGGTACACAAGTGATGCGTGCATTGGTCGGAGTAGGGATGATGCTCTTCTCCTTAATCTACATTCAGCAGCATCTCGGCCGTATTGAGATGCATTTCCATGTCTTTATTGCGTTGGCGATCCTCACCTTATACAAAGATATCGTCCCTATTGTTGTCGCCGCACTGACAACAATTCTTCACCATATCGTTTTTAATTTTTTACAGCTCTCTGAAGTATCTCTTTTCGGAATGCCGATCATGGTATTTAATTACGGATGCGGGATGGACATCGTCATTTTACATGGTATTTTTGTCATTGCTGAAGCATTGGTAATAGGATATATTGTAAAACTACAGATTGAATACGCTGTAGAATTGAACCGTTCTGAAAATCAGGTATTGGGGCTCAATCAAGAGCTTAGTTTTACCTCGCTGCATGACGCACTAACGGGTTTACCGAACCGACACTATCTTTACACCCAACTAAAACTAATGGTTGCTAATGCCAACCGATACAATCATAAATTTGCCGTATTGTTTTTGGATTTGGATCATTTTAAAAATATTAACGATACCTTGGGACACAATGTCGGAGATGCGCTTCTAAAAGCAGTTTCGCATAAACTAAAATCTATTATTAGGGAAAACGATATTGTCGCACGGATCGGCGGTGATGAGTTTATTATTATCTTGAATGATTTTAGTGATACGGCGGTGATCGAACCGGTTATTTCTAAAATTCTTGATACGTTTCATAATGAGTGGAGTATACAAAGCCATTTTCTTCGCCTCTCTGCCAGCATCGGAGTCGCTATCTACCCGGACGATTCCAAAGAGGTCAATGAATTAATGAAATATGCGGATATCGCTATGTATAAAGCAAAATCAGAGGGGAGAGATCAGTTTAGCTTTTTTACGGCAACCTTAAATGCCAAAATACATCAAGAGGTTGATATTGCCAATGATATGCATCGTGCTTTCAATGCTAACGAGTTTGAATTGTACTATCAGCCAAAAATTCATATCGAGAGTGGAAAGATCATCGGAGCGGAAGCACTGATACGATGGAACCATTATGAAAAAGGGCTTATCCCTCCTAATGATTTTATCCATATCGCAGAAAATACGGGGTTCATCTTAAAACTTGGGAAATGGGTGGTTGATGAAACGGTACAGGCGATTAAGCGATTGCAGAACGAGGGGTATACTATTAATATCTCTTGCAATGTATCGACACGGCAGTTCCAGAATATCAACCTCTACCCCGATATCGAAAATGCTATTCTTTCCAGCAAAATCAATCCTACCCTCTTATCCATAGAGATTACCGAAAGTGTTATGTTGGAATATCTCGAAGTGACGCTTGAGGTATTGAAAAAGATTAAAAATCTCGGTGTACGTATCTGTATCGATGATTTCGGTACGGGATACTCCTCGTTGTCCTATTTGCGTAATTTTCCTATCGACTCGTTGAAAATTGATAAAAGTTTTGTGGATGATATTAGACAGAACAGTGATAATGAGCATATCTTACTGAACACCATCATCGTAATGGGGCAAACACTTAACATGAAGATTGTTGCCGAAGGGGTTGAAGAGCGGTATCAGATGGAGTATCTACGAGATCGCGGATGCGAGTTTTATCAAGGGTACTATTTTTCCAAACCGATTCCCGAAAATGACTTTTTAGAATTGCTCCAAAAGAATCATGCTATGAGCGGTGCTGATAGGGATTTAATCTAATATCCCTTATAATGGCACAGGTACAACAGGTGATAGCTTGGAACTAGTAATCCCAAGAGGTAAAGTCCGGGCTGCTGTAGGACACGGTTCCATCTAACGGATGGCCATGGTAACATGAGGGATCAGTGCAACAGAGAGTAGACCGCCTCGTAAGAGGTGAGGGTGAAACGGTGGGGTAAGAGCCCACCAGTCTCTTAGGCAACTAGGAGAGCTAGGTAAACCCAACCGGGCAGCAAGAAACAGATGGTTAGCGTCCTACATCGCTATTGTTTCGCTAAAGGCTCTGAGTGATCAGAGTATTAGATTAATTATCGCCATATCCAGAACCCGGCTTACGTTGTACCTACTTCTACCACAATTATATAAATCAATGATACAATTTTAAATACAGCCATTAAAAGAACACTAGAGGACGTAAGAATGCATACGCTCAGACTCACTATCCATGACACAATTTACGATAAGTTGATGGGGTTTTTAGAGATTCTTCCGAAAGATAAAATTGAGATTATCGAAGAAAATGAATATCCTGCGATTTCGTTTGACGAAGCAAAACTAAAAGTAGGGCAGGCTATGAACAATATCTCTAAAAATGAGGGTATTGACCTATCTCATGCCATCGAAAAAGTGATCCACTCTTAAATGACCTATCGCGTCATCGTCGAACCCGAAGCTCTCCAAGACGTCATTAGTATTTATAACTTCATCTCTAAAAACGACTCCAAAAATAAAGCTACAAAATTTATCCGTGAACTAGAGCATTCGATAGGCTCGTTATCAGAAATGCCGCACCGTTGTCGAAAAAGTTATTACACTGAGGATGAACTAACGAGGGATATGATTTATAAAGGATATACGATTGTTTTTAATGTTAGAGAGTCTTATGTACACATATTGACGGTATTTCGTCAAAAAACTTTTTGATAGAGTGGTGTATTTCGCTATTTTTAGAATTGAAGATTTAGTATCTGACCCTTAAATTGGTATCAGGACTCCTATGGTTTTGTATTTAGATCAATATAAGATTGCGCAAAATCAGAAAACAATTTTGAATACTCTAACAATTTCGTTTGTGTGCTTGTTACATTAGCTTGAACCATTGGATAGTTTTGTTCAGCCTCATTTTTTGTTGCGAGAAAACGGTTATACTCAATGTAAAAGTTTGAGATTATTTCTTGCTCTTTATTAGTTATATATGGAAGAATAGATTCACAAAAAATAGAGTTAATAAGTTTTCCTACTATTTGAATATCTGATTCAAAATCGAATTGTGAGTCATAGTTTGGCACAAATGCGTACCCTGCGCTATTCATACTAGCTTTTTTCGAAAAAGTTCCAAGCGTAACCTGAATAGTCTTCATAACATTCAGAGTAAAGATGCGTTTACGCTCTTTCTCATTTTCAGCTTTTTGCTTTTCATTTTGTTGAGTAGTATGGATCGATTTCATTACACTCATTGATGCAATCCCAGCAGATACCAAGATGGCGAATGCTCCTATGAGCGGGGCAATGTCTTTGATATTGTGAAGACCGATTCTGAATATTGTTATAACAAGTAATATAGCTACAAAAGATCCTATACTCCATAATATGAGAAGGGTATTATCAATTGCATTGAAAGATTTTTTTTGATTCAAAGAATGTCCTTTTATACTTTTAATTTATTACTAATAATAATTCGATGAAGGGATGTATTTGACATATTTCATAAGCCTAAAAGCTCCTCTTCACTTATACTGAAATCATCACTGAAACGGATACTGCCTTTGTTTTTGTACAAACCGAATTTGCGTTCTTCATTGTTCTCAATATAGGGATTATAGGGGACTATCATCGCTACTTTTTTATGGTTTTTCCCATTTGTAACGATAAAAGTTTTTCCCTCTTCTTGAACCAAATGCAAAATGTTGGAAAAATTATTTTTTAATTGTCCTACCTATATTACTTGCATGGTATCACCACCTTTTTTTTATTGCTTACACTTTTTAATATCTTTATCAAAACTCAGAATCTCCAAACCTTGTAATCGTTGTTTGGCACACAGAAGAGCATCAACAAAATCGATGTTTTTGTTCTCAATGATCGATAATGTTTCGAAGAGGATAAGTTTGTCGTCATTTACCACACCCTCTAGTGATAAAATTCGCTTTAGATCGTTGATGACCTCTTCTTTGGGGAGTTTATAAAACTTTGTGAGTACAAAAAAAACTTCCATTACCACCGATTCGAGGATATGAACTTCTATCTCGCATTTCTCAACTTTCTCGAAAATAGCACTGCTTTGCGCTAAATGCTCTGAATGATCGCCGACGAGAAAGCGGATAATGATATTGGTATCAATGAGATAGACCATATTTTTCACCCATTGCTTCTATCATAGCCGATTCTTTAGCTACTGTCAGATCACTTACGCCCTCTACACGATTTTTATATTTTCCTGCCAAAGAGAGTATAGAGGTGGAGGATGAAGCAGGATAGACAATAGCGACGGTTTTGTTGCGTCGTTTATCGACGATGCGGATCGCTTCGGTAAGCGTGGTTAAAATAGATATATTTTTTTGAATCTGTCCGACACCCATGCTAATCATTTTATGCTCCTATATATAGTTATTGTTATTATTATATATAAATAGGAGTTCGGTGTCAAGTTGATACTATTCTAAACTCACTTATCTTATTTTTAGCCTTTCTCTAGCTATTTTAGTTTTCCGATAACGTTATTTCTTCCACTCTCTTTAGCCTCATAAAGCGCTTGATCCGCTCTTTTAATCATCTCATCAATTGATTCGCCATCATAATATTGGGTAACGCCTATACTTACCGTCACTTTTTTGACGATTGAAAAATTGTTCTGTGCAATTTTTTCACGTAATCGCTCGGCTAAAATTTCAACATTGCTTTGTGTTGTATTGGGAAAAATTATGACAAACTCTTCACCACCCCAACGGAAGGGATAATCGCTTACACGTAAAATATCTCGGATTATAAGTGCGATCTCTTTTAAAATCATATCGCCAATATCATGACCGTAGGTATCGTTAATATTTTTGAAGAAATCAATATCCATGTAAATGATAGAAAGAGAGGTATCTTGACGCTTTCCTAAAGCGATCTCACGCTGAACAATATCATCAAATCTGAGACGGTTGTAGAGACCTGTTAAAGCATCGGTCTGCGCGACATATTCAAGCTTCTTTTCCATCATTTTGCGGCTTGTCATATCGATAGCGGTTCCAAGCCCTGTCCATCTCCCTTGAAACTTTACCACCGAAATAGCAACATAAAACCAGCGTACTTCTCCTGCTCTCGTCACAATTTTCAAATCTTCGTAAACGATTTTATCTTGTAATTCCCCTTTTAATCTAGCACTCACGTGTCCTTCTATAAACTCCCGTTCTTCGGGGGTAACAAGATCCATAGGTGTCATACTTTTTAACTCATCAAAAGTATATCCGGTCATTTTTGTAAATGCCTGATTGATATAGAGAAAGGTTTCCCTATAGAGGAAAATACCTGCCAATGCACTTTCAGTCAATGTTTTAAAGAGAATTTCGCTCTCCTCAATCATCCGATGAAGTTTTAGCATCTCCTGCTGGTCTTTGATTCGATTAGATATATCAATAATATTGACAACAATATGCTCTTTACCGAGATAAAGCATTTTCTGAAAACGCGCTTCTACATCATACTCCGTACCATCTTTACGGCGATGTTTTGTCTCTAGGGTTAATAATGGTATTGTCCCATCAAGAAGAGGTTGAATAAGTTTACGAAATTCTTCAGTACTGTATTGGGGTTTAATATCCGAAGGGGTCTTCTTTGAGAGTTCATCCATTGTATAGCCGATATTATGTAATGCACTTCCATTTGCATAGCAAAAGGTTATTGTTTTCGGATTGAAAACATAGATTTCATTAAGACTTTTATCAATCAAATTTCCCAATGATTCGAGAGAGTATTTATTTTGAATTTCTTGTGTAATATCACTATAAACAGCCATAACATGACCATTTGCCAAGCGTGACACATCATTAACGCGCCATCCTTCTCGAAGTTCGTCTCTATAATAACCCGCTTCAAAATGTTCAGATTTACCGGACTTATACACCCGTTCGAGTACTTCAAGCAATCCAAATTCTCTTACCCCTTGGAAAACATCTTGTACTTTTTTACCTACAATATTTTCACGCATAACATTATCCGTTTTTTGCGCTTGAAGGTTAAAATCAACAAAAACAAAATCACCATTTTCATAGCGATAAATTGCAATATTTATAGGTAAAGAATCAATTGGTATCAAAGGTGAGTCCCTACTTTCTTTGAAGTCTGTATTCTTAAAATAAAACGGATCTTCTATCCGCTAGCAATATAAATCATTATAGCTTTTTTTAATATATTGTGACATAAAAAGCCGATGAGATTAACGTATTAAAAAGTCTCTAGTATTTGAAGATCATTCCTTTGTATCAGTTTTTAGGAATGAATTTTGCTTATACCCTGATAATATTATTCGATCAAGGAATTGTTATGGGTATCGCTTTATACAGTGTTTATTCGGCTATCTATGAATACATCGAAATTTTCGGCGAAGTATGGGCAGATAAGATTTTCTAACTCTTACTCTCTACCCATTCTCGCATCTATTTTCTTTTCCACAAACTGTGGGGACGGCTCCAAAACGATTCGTGCGGCTTTCCTACATGAATCTCTTCATAATACTCTTTTTCATGTTGCTGCATCGCGTCACGAATAGCATTTACCGTCCGTTTTTCTGCTTCTATCGGCGCGGTTAGGACGCAATACTCTCCATCGGTCAGTTCATCATTAAACCGCTCTTCATCAAACGTTTTTCCTAAATACTGAACCACATAACGAAGATCACGCTCGGCATTACCCAAACAGCTTGTCGCACCGGGGGAGGGGGTCATATTAAAGATTATCCCTTCTCCCGTGTTGATAGAGGCTTCTCCGAGAAGAAGTTTTTGCTGTTTTTTGTCAATAACTTGCGGCCGCACCCCACCGAAACCATGTGCGTACTCAAACTCATCAAGGCGTAATGAGGGGACAATCTTTCGAGCATCTTTTAAAAAGAGCCGTTTGTTAAAATAGGGTAACTCAAAGAGAAAGTTACGGAAGATATAGTTGCGAATATCACTCTCACGCATCAGCTTCCACAATGCAATGATAACATTGCGATCCAGCCGGAGTGTTTTCCAAAAATCAAGATATGTCCCACCGCTAAAGCGCTCTAGCTTCGGGAGAACGAGGGCGGTAGGGCCAAAACGGGTATTTCCACCTGCTAGAATATCGGGATCACCGTGGAGAGCCGCAAAAGGGAGCTTCGGATTTTGAATCATATAGACTTTTCCGTTGAGGATATGTTGGGAGGTGAGATAAAAACTTCCCGCAACCGGAAGACAGGCATAATCTAGCCCATGACCGATTCCATGCGCGAGATAGAGGCTATGGGCTCCCGCATCCACAACAACAAAATCAGCACTAAACTCTCCCGCTTTACTTCGGACACTATACCCCCGCGTAGGGTTTTTTTCGATACCGCTAACGGGAGCGTTTAAAAAGAGATCGAGGGTTGTGTTCGGCTCATTTTTGGCATTGGTAATAAACGATTGGGCCATTTTGCCGTAATCAACCGTTGTCCAC
>JAGXFM010000071.1 GCA_024637215.1 Sulfuricurvum sp. | reverse complement strand
GTGCGACACGATCTTCGGGGCGTTTGGCAATCGGTTTGCAAAATAGATGGGGACGCAACATCCCCCCCGCTACGTCATCGAGAGTAATCATGAGATGGTGAACCGTAATCGTCGCATATAAATTCTCATAACGATCCAGCATAGCGACTGCATCAGCGGTGGTGATATGCTCCATAATGATTTTAAGTTTCGGAAAATTGGATGCGAGCATCTCATAAACCGACATAAACTCCGCCTCACGATCCATAACAAACCCGTTGGTCTCGCCGTGAACCGACAGGATAATCCCTAAATCAGCCATCGCGTCAAGTGTTTCGCGCATAGAGTCGATATCAAAACTCGCCACTCCCCCCTCAGAGTTAGTGGTTACCCCGCTCGGATAGAGTTTTATCGCTGTAATCTCATCTTGAACGCTCTCCAAAAATGTACGACTGTAGTTTTGGTAAAAAAGGGTCATATAGGGTTCAAAATCATCCGAAAGGGTTGCGTGCTTGATCCGTTTCTTATACTCTTTCACCGCTTCGAGTGTCGTTACCGGAGGGACAAGATTGGGCATCACAAGCGCACCGCTGAAGCTGTATGAGGTGAGGGGAGCTACCGTCTCCAACATCTCACCATCACGCAGATGCAGATGCATATCAAGCGGCATTGTCAAAGTAATCGATTTCATCATTAGGCCTTCAACTGCTTCTGTGCTTCTTGGATGAGGCCGTTCAGCGCTTCTTCATACCGAATCGCTTCGGCTTGCTCCGTCGATTCGAAACGGGTTACCAATACCGGAGTCGTATTGCTCGCTCGCACCAGTCCCCACCCTTTATCAAAAATAACCCGTACCCCATCAACGTCGATAATCTCTTTGATGACCGGAAACGATGCTGGAGGTGTTTTAAGGAGTTCTTTGAGTTTCGCAATGAGCGGAAACTTCTCCTGCTCGGTCGTTTTTACTTTGATCTCTTCGGTCGAAAAGACTTGAGGAAGTTTGGCGATTTCGGCGTCAAGGTCTATCCCTTCATGGAGAAGTTCAAGCATACGCAACGTTGCGTAAATCGCATCATCGTATCCGAAATAACGGTCGGCAAAGAACACGTGCCCGCTCACTTCGCATGCCAAATCGGCATGAAGCTCTTTCATTTTCACTTTGAGATTGGAGTGCCCTGTTTTGTACATCACCGCCGTCGCACCCCGCGCAGTGAGTGTGTCGTACATCACTTGTGAACATTTTACCTCACCGATAACGGTCGGATTTTTCATTTTTAATGCAAACAAAAGGGCCATGATGTCCCCTTTGATATTGTTTTTCGGAGTCAAAACCGCAATGCGATCAGCGTCACCGTCATAGGCAAACGCGATATCACCCTCTGAGGCAAGAAGTTTTTTAATATCTTCGAGATTATGTTCTTCGCTCGGGTCAGGGTGATGATTCGGAAAAGTACCATCCGGCTCGACGTAAATCCCTTTGGTATTTAATTCAAGAGCATTAAAAATATCTTCAATAGCAAGTCCTGCAACACCGTTACCGCAGTCATATACGATCCGTTGTTTCATTCCGCGCAAATGGCTGAATGATTCAACCATAAAGTGCTTATAACGACTTAGTGCATCAATTTCTACCACGTGACGTTCGACTTTGATTGGCATATCCATTACATCGATTTTACGTCCTAACGTATAAATCTGCTCTCCAAAAAACGGTGCTTTGTTGATAGTAATTTTAAATCCATTGTATTCGCTCGGATTATGGGAACCGGTGATCATCACTGAAGCACAAACGGTTACGCCATCAAACTCCTGATAATTGCAAAAATAGTTGACCGGAGTAGGAACCATCCCCATCCCTAGAACTTTCATCCCTCCGGCATTCAAACCAGCGCTAAGGTATTCGAACAAAACAGGAGAGTGGGAACGGGCATCATAACCGACCGCAACATAGTCGCCAAATTCACGCATCTCTTCCGCCAACGCATACCCCAAACGGGTAACATTCGCGTCGTTGAGCTCTTTTTCAAAAATTCCACGGATATCATACTCACGATAAATAGACATTTTTTCCCTTTTCAAGCAACATTAACAAATTATACAACGCGGTGGTTAAAAGAGTCTTTTACGGGGCGAAAAGCCCCTCAGAAGAATAATAAAGAAGTGTTACAAGAGTGTTAAATCGCCCTTTTAAATTCGGGATAGGCTTCAAGTCCGCACTCGCTGACATCAAGCCCTTCCAGCTGATCTTCATCCGAAGCACGAAATGCAACAATTTTATTTATGACATAGATAATAGTGAATGAAACACTAAAGACAAAAATAGCAACAACACCAACCCCTTTGAGTTGATTCACTAAGGTTATCCCTTTCATCGGGTCTGAAGCAAAAATACCTACGGCAAGGGTACCCCAAATACCGTTCACCAGATGAACGGATAAAGCTCCCACCGGATCGTCAATGCGGAAACGATCAAACAACGGTACCGCCAAAACGACGAGAACGCCGCCAATACCGCCGATGATAATGGAATCGACCATTGTGTACAAATGTGGCCCTGCCGTAATAGCAACCAATCCACCCAACGCACCGTTGAGAATCATTGTAATATCAAAAAGTTTGTAGCGCAGATAAATCAAGAAACCGGTGGAAATTGCGCCGGCAAGCCCTGCAGTATTCGTATTAAAAATTGTCAAAGCAACACTGTCCGCCGCCTCTTTAGTCGAAATCGATCCCACCGATCCGCCGTTGAATCCGAACCATCCGATCCACAACAGCATCGCCCCCAATACCACAAGAGGGATATTGGATGCAGGGATAACCCGAATTTGCCCCTGAACATAACGCCCTTTACGTGCTCCGATCACCAAAATAGCGGCAAGAAGCGCCCATCCACCTGTCGAGTGAATAACGGTTGAACCGGCTAAATCAACAAAAGTGAGATCCAGCACCGTTCCGGCCAACCAATCGCTTCCCCAGCTGATATTAACAACCGTAGGGTAGATAAGTGCACCCATAACTACCGTAAAAAGTGTTAAGGGAAGCAGTTTTGCTCGCTCACCGACCCCACCGCTCATAATGTTAATTGCCTTACCGACAAACGCCATTTGAAACATAAAAAAAGCCCATTGACTCATGGTTTGACTTTGAAAATCACCGAATGCCAAATGAAATCCGACCAAAATAAAAGCCATCGATGCTACCGCATAGATCATGACATTAACCGTCAATACACTGGAAACATTTTTAGTGCGTACGAGCCCTGCCTCGAGCATTGCAAATCCGGGAACCATTAAGATAATAAGGGTGATTGAAAAGAGGGTAAAAAGGGTATCAATAACGTAGGCAGTATCCATGCAGCACCTTTAATTTAAGAATAAAGGTGTGCATTATATATTCAAATATATAGGATTTAGAAAGATAACTGATTAATTTTTAATCAATCGGATTAAATAGCCTCGATATCCATCTCACCCGTACGGATACGGACAATTTTACTGATATCGCTCACAAAGATTTTACCGTCACCGATTTTTCCGGTACGTGCCGCTTCAACAACGGTGTTGACCACTTGATCTACCATCGCGTCATCAACCACCATCTCCATTTTAATTTTTGGTAAAAAGTCAACCACATATTCCGCACCGCGATACAACTCGCTGTGCCCTTTTTGTCGCCCGTACCCTTTTACTTCACTTACCGTCATACCCGTAATACCGATTTCGGCAAGGGCATCTTTTACATCTTCAAGTTTAAATGGTTTGATAACCGCTTCAATTTTTTTCATTGTTCATTCCTTCTTATAGATTAAATCCACGTTCACCGTGTACTGATTCATCCAAGCCTTGGCTCTCTTGTTCTTCGTTCACACGTGAACCGCCGGTCAATGCCATTGCAATATAGTACACTACGATCGTACCGACCAATGTGAATAGTCCGACAACCAAAACAGATTCCGCTTGAACCATGATTTGTCCCATACGATCACCCGCATCTTTCAACGGTCCTGACCAGAGAAGGGCATTGTCAGTGTTTGGCGTGTACGCTGCAAAAATACCGGTTGCAATTGCACCCCAAAGACCTGCAAGGAAGTGTACTCCGAATGCGTCCAATGAATCATCGTAACCCAATTTTTTCTTGAGAGCCGTTACCCCGAAGAATGCAATCAACGCCCCTGAAATACCGATGATAAATGCATCGTTAACTCCTACGAAACCCGCAGCCGGTGTAATCGCTACAAGTCCTGCAATAGCACCTGTCGCCGCACCGAGCAATGTCGGTTTTTTGAATACCGCATACTCAACCACAATCCATGTAATGGTAGCTACCGCTGCCGCAATGGTTGTTGTCAAATAAGCAAGACCGGCAATAGCGTTCGCACCGAATGCAGATCCACCGTTAAAACCATACCAACCGAACCATAGAAGACCAGCACCAAGAGCAGTCAAGATAACACTTGCCGGTTTCATCGCTACTTTTGGATAGCCTGCGCGTTTACCGATTAAAACTGCCAATACAAGACCAGCCAAACCACCGTTCATGTGTACAACCGTACCCCCTGCAAAGTCAAGAGCACCTTCGTTGAAAAGGTAACCGCCGCCCCATACCATGTGGGTAATCGGAGCATAAACTACGATTGTCCAAATGAAAGCAAAAACCATCCATGTAGAAAATTTCATACGTTCAATCACGGAACCCGCAACGATAGCCACCGTGATCGCCGCAAATGTTCCTTGGAATACTACGAAGACGAATTTCGGATACAACTGACCCAACTCAACACTCGCAAATTCAGTCCAACTGATGCCGCTAAGCATAATATGACCGAAACCTCCGATAACTTGGTTCATTGAACCGTCCATTGTTCCAAATGCGATAGAAAAGCCGGCTACCACCCATGCGATAAAAGAAACCGCAAACGCACCGAATACCATTGCAAAGGTATTAAGAATATTTTTAGAACGGGTCATCCCACTGTAAAACAATGCCAAACCGATCGGTGTCATCAACATAACGAGTGCTGTTGACATCATCATCCATGCAGTATCCCCTGAGTTAAGCACAGGTGCTGCAGCATCTTCGGCAAATGCCGATACGCCCAGTAGCGCTAAAGCTAAAAGCCACTTTTTCATTTTTTCTCCTTAAACGTAAATGTCAGGTACCATTGTACAGAGTAATCGAAAGGTGAGAGTGCAGATAATTGATTAATTTTTAACCAATTATGAAGATGAAATTCAAACAAGTGCTTTTTGTGTTATTTATAAAATTAAGAGAGTTCCTCTCACCCTCTCGGGTGAAAAGGTGCAGAAGAGTTTACAGTATAGTTTTAGATCGCTTCACTGTCAGTTTCACCCGTACGGATACGGATGATTTTATTAATATCACTAATGAAAATTTTACCGTCTCCGATTTTTCCGGTACGTGCCGCTTCGACTACCGTATTGACCACTTGATCCACCATATCATCATCAACCACCATCTCCATTTTAATCTTCGGAAGAAAATCAACGATGTATTCCGCACCGCGATACAACTCGCTGTGCCCTTTTTGTCGCCCGTACCCTTTTACTTCACTTACCGTCATACCCGTAATACCGATTTCGGCAAGGGCGTCTTTTACATCTTCAAGTTTAAATGGCTTGATAACCGCTTCAATTTTTTTCATTAATAATCTCCAACGATATTTGAGGCAATTGTAACCTTATTTAATTAATTTATCAAATTGAAGAGATTTTTAGACTTTAAGGCTCGTTCGGATATAATCAGCAACCTTATCTTCACTTTTGGGGACGAAATGAACGATCTGCTAGACAACAGCGAAATTAATGACATAAATATTGAAGACACTCTTAAGAGCAGTTATCTTGACTACTCCATGAGCGTCATCATCGGACGAGCCCTTCCTGATGTACGTGACGGTCTCAAACCTGTTCACCGCCGTATCCTTTACGCAATGGATAAATTGAGCCTATCTGCCGGCGCAAAATATAAAAAATCAGCCCGTATCGTCGGGGATGTTATCGGTCAGTACCACCCGCATGGTGATACCTCCGTTTACGATGCCCTTGTTCGTATGGCCCAACCGTTCTCGATGCGAGCACCGCTTGTCGACGGTCAGGGGAACTTCGGTTCGGTTGACGGTGACAATGCTGCCGCGATGCGTTATACGGAAGCCCGTATGACCCGATATGCAGGAGAGCTCTTAAAAGATCTTGAAAAAGATACCGTGGATATGGTAGACAACTATGATGGCACAACTCAAGAGCCTGAAGTCCTTCCTACCCGTGTTCCGAACTTACTTATAAACGGTTCAAGCGGTATTGCCGTCGGTATGGCGACCAATATCCCTCCTCACAATCCGAATGAAGTTTTGAGCGCCCTTGTTTATCTTATGGATAATCCGAACGCCTCTCTCATTGATATTATGCAGTTCATTAAAGCACCCGATTTCCCTACCGGAGGAACTATTTACGGTAAAAAAGGGATTTTGGATGCCTATGAGAGCGGCCGTGGTCGTATCCGTGTTCGTGCAAAAACCCACATTGAGAAAAAAGCGAACAAAGATGTCATCGTTATCGATGAGTTACCGTATCAAGTCAACAAAGCGCGTCTGATCGAAACCATCGCAGATTTGGTAAAAGATAAATTTATCGAAGGTATCAGCGAGATCCGTGATGAATCTGACCGTGAAGGTATCCGCGTCGTTATCGAGCTTAAACGCGATGCGATGAGCGAAATTGTCCTCAACAATCTTTACAAATCAACCAATATGGAGACGACGTTCGGGATCATTATGCTCTCGGTCTTTAACCAAGAACCGCGTGTCTTTACCCTTTTAGAGATGTTGGGTCACTTTATCAATCACCGTAAAACGGTTATTATCCGCCGTACTATTTTCGACCTTGAAAAAGCAAAAGCCCGTGCCCATATCTTGGAAGGTTTGAAAAAAGCACTCGATCATATCGAAGCAATCATCAAACTTATCCGTGCGAGTAACGACGGTGAAGCGGCAAAAACCGGCTTGATGGACACATTCGGTTTTTCCCCTATCCAAGCTCAAGCAATTTTGGATATGCGTCTCCAACGCCTCACCGGTTTAGAGCGTGACAAAATCGAAAATGAGCTCAAAGAGATTTTGACGCATATCGACTATCTCGAAAGCATCCTCCGAAGCGAAGAAGTTCTCAAAGATATTATTAAAGGTGAATTCGTCGAATTGGTTGAACAATTCAACATTCCGCGCGTTACCGATATCGAAGACAATTACGATGATATCAATATCGAAGATTTGATCCCGAATGAGCCGATGGTCGTCACTATCAGCCATCGCGGATACATCAAACGTGTACCATTGGTAGCCTATGAGAAACAAATCCGAGGCGGCAAAGGTAAAATCGCCGTAACCACCTACGATGATGACTTTATCGAGAAATTCTATACCTGTAATACCCACGATACCTTGATGTTCGTGACAGATCGCGGACAGCTCCACTGGCTCAAAGTGTACAAAATCCCTGAAGGATCACGTACAGCTAAAGGTAAAGCGGTCGTTAACCTCATCAACCTTGAAGCCGATGAGAAAATCCGCTCGATCATCCCGACAACCGATTTCAGTGAAACAAAATCACTGGTGTTCTTCACCCAAAACGGTGTCGTTAAACGTACCGCATTGAATGAATTCTCAAATATCCGAAGCAATGGTGTCCGTGCGATTGTCCTTGATGATGATGACGCATTGATCACCGCACACATTGCGACCGAAGAGACAAAATATCTCTTCATCGTCACCAAGTACGCGCAATGTATCAAATTCGAAATCGAAAAAACTCGTGATCAGGGACGTAGTACCCGTGGTGTTCGCGGTATCAAGTTCAAAATAGAGGGTGATGTTGTCGTCGATGCCAACATTATCAAGTCTGATGAAGAAGAGATCCTGATGGTCAGTGAAAAAGGGATCGGAAAACGTACTACGGCAGAAGAATACCGCCTCACTAACCGTGCAGGAACCGGTGTTATTGCGATGAAACTCAACGCGAAAACCGGAACCACCGTGGTAGGGTGTCTTATGGTCGATGAGACGATGGATATGATGGCACTTACCAAAGCGGGTAAAATGATCCGTGTTGATATGCAAACCATTGCTAAATCAGGACGTAATACCAGCGGTGTTTATATCATCAAAGGGGATGATGTCGCGAGTATTTCCCGTTGTCCGAAAAAAGAGGATGAAGAGGATGAAGAAAATGAAGGAAATGAACCGACGACATTAGAGTTGGAATAGTATTTGCTGTATTTGGGTAATTATTCCATACTTACCCGAAGGAACCCGAATGCGAATCTCTGCTCTTCTTGCACTGCTTCTCGCTGTTCCCGCACTTCATGCGGGATTTTTCTCTAGCGACGAATCTTCAGAAACAAAAGTCAAATGTGTCTACAGCGGCACTGACGGTCATTGTGTCGAACCCATTTTAAAATCACAAAATGAACTTGTCATCACCGTTATCGGACAAGGGGTTGCCCCATCGGTAACCTCTTCACCGGCTCAAGCGTATGCGTTAGCTAAACGTGCCGCTATGGTTGATGGATATCGCCTGATCGCTGAGCGAGTAAAAGGTGTTCAAGTTGAAGGGCAAGATACCATTAAAAATATGATGTTGCAACAATCATCTACCCGTACATCGGTTGAAGCGCTTGTACGCGGTGCCAACATTATGAATACTACATTTAAAGAGGGTCTGTGCGAAGTCGAAATGGAAATCTCCCTTTCCTACTCACGAGTCTTGCATTAAGCTGCACTATCGCCTTTGGAGCCGATAACTATTATATAGGGTATCGGCTGAGTGCCAAAAATACTCAGGCCATTCATGAAAATCTTACGGTTTCAAAAGCAATGCGCCCCTGTCTTCCAGAAAATACCGCTTCCGTTATCATCTTTAAATGCGCACCACAAGAGTCTTTAGAAAGCGTATTAAAACGTGAACAAACCGCTTTTTTAGAGTTTGCCGCTTCCGATGAGCTTCGGGTTAAAAGCAATGATTTTTTTGCTTCAGCCCAAATCCAAACGCTCAACTCTCTTACCTTGCCGACAAAGTGCTATGCAGTCGAGTTTAATGATGAGTCTGTTACAATAACCGCAACTAAATAAGGGTGGTTATTGAATGAAAATTGCAATTGTTGAAGATGATATTAATATGCGCAAATCGCTAGAAATAGCGATGGGTGACTATGAAAAATACGAGATTCACACTTTCAAAAATGCCCGTGATGCCCTCAAAAAACTCGATGATACCTTTGAATTAGTTATCAGTGATATCAATATGCCCGGAATGGACGGAATTGAATTCGTCAAAACTCTCGGAGGCAAATATGAGGTGATTATTATCACCGGAAATGCTACTCTTACCCGTGCTATCGAATCGATCCAGCTCGGGGTTAAAGATTTTCTCCTCAAACCCTTTGAAATTGAAACCTTAGTGACCGCTATCGAGAGAACGGCAGCTATTGCTAAAAAATCTCAAAAATCCCTTCCTCAAGAATCTCCTCGAAGTGAGAATATTTTAGGCTCTTCCCCTGCACTGGATCAGCTTCTTATGCGCATTGCCAAAGCTGCCGTTACGGATGCGAGTATGATGCTTTTAGGAGAAAGCGGAGTCGGTAAAGAGGTATTTGCACGCCATATTCATGAGAGTTCACCGCGCTCAACCAAACCTTTTATCGCCATCAATATGGCGGCCATCCCTGACAACCTGATTGAGAGTGAACTGTTCGGCTTTGAAAAAGGGGCTTTCACCGATGCAACCGAGGCTAAAACCGGACAGTTTGAACAAGCTGAAGGGGGAACGCTATTTTTGGATGAAATCGCTGAAATGCCCTATCCTCTCCAAGCAAAATTATTACGGGTACTTCAAGAGAGGGAAATTCGACGTTTGGGGTCTTCAAAAAATACAAAGATCGATGTTCGGATTATTTGTGCCACCAATGCCGATTTACATTGCAAAATAACCGAAGGCAAATTCCGCGAAGATCTCTATTATCGCCTTAATACCATTCCTCTCAATATTCCTCCACTGCGTGAACGACGTGAAGAGATCCTCTCTATTGCCGAAGCGGCTCTAGAGCGCTATTGCACACAATACGGCTTTGAGATGAAATCCTTTACTACTTCGGCACGCAACGCCCTTGAAAACTACAATTGGCCCGGAAATATCCGTGAACTTATCTCCGTAGTAGAACGTTCGGCAATTTTAAGTGACGGAGAGGCTATCGATACCGATGATCTCTTTTTAGAGGCACGCGGATTAGGAAGAATCTAAATCTTTCAATCCTCTACAAGTCATCATTCGCTATAATCGCGAAAAAATATTCAGAGGCGGTATTATCCCCTCCCAAGGAAAGCTTCCTATGAAACTTTACAATGTTGCGATTGTCGGTGCCAGCGGTGCCGTCGGAGAAGAAATTTTACGTATTTTCGAAGAGATCGATTTTCCATTAAACAAGCTAGTTCCGTTGGCAAGTGCACGAAGTGCAGGTAATGGGATTACTTTCAATGGTAAAGAGCTCATAATCAAAGAGTTGACCCCTACCGTATTTGCTGAAGAAGAGATCGAAATCGCTCTCTTTAGTGCCGGAGGAAGCGTATCGGCAGAGTTTGCCCCTTATGCTGCCGAAGCGGGAGCCGTCGTCATCGATAACACCAGCCATTTTCGTATGTATGAGGACGTCCCTCTCGTCGTCCCTGAAGTGAACCCTGAAGACATTGCCCAATGGCGTAATCGCGGTATCATTGCTAATCCTAACTGTTCTACCATCCAAATGGTTCAAGCCCTTAAACCGCTCGATGATGCTTATGATTTGCAGCGCATCGATGTCAGTACTTACCAAGCGACTTCAGGTGCAGGGAAAACGGGAATGGAAGAGCTTGTGGAGCAAATGCAAGCCTTTTTCGCGTTCAAACTCGATGATATGGAACCTAAAAAATTCGCTCATCGCATTGCACTCAACGCTATTCCTCAAATCGATTCGTTCACGGATAACGGCTACACCAAAGAAGAGCTCAAAATGGTGAACGAAACCCAAAAAATTATGCACAAAGATATCGAAGTGAGTGCAACATGTGTCCGTATCCCGACGCTTCGCGGTCATGCGGAAACCCTTACCCTCACGTTTGACGGTGCAGTGGATGCCAATGAGGCACGTGAACTTTTGAGCAAAGCACCGAATATCATCGTTTTGGATACCCCAAGCGAGAGCATCTACCCGATGCCGTCGCTTTGTATGGATCAAAATGAGACATTTGTAGGACGTATCCGCAATGATATTTTCCGTGACAATGTTCTTCATATGTGGGTTGTTGCCGATAACCTCCGAGTAGGAGCTGCAACCAATGCCGTACGAATCGCCCAAAAATGGGTAGAGATGCAAGGAGAATAATATGAACTTCATCGAAAAATTATTTGAAAATGGCCTTTGGAGTTCACGTTTCATCATTATTCTGGCCGTTGTTTTTGGATTACTGGGTGCTGTTGTTCTCTTTGCAATTGCCAGCTTTGATATTTACTACACAACGACGTATGTCATCAATACCTATGTTGCCCATGCACACCCAGAGGGATTTCATGAAACAGTCGTCGGCGGTATCATCGGTGCGGTTGACTTGTACCTTATCGGTGTCGTTATGATCATTTTCTCATTCGGTCTGTATGAACTCTTTATCTCCGATATCGATCCGGCAAAAGATGAACACGGTAAAGAAAACCAACTTTTAGCAGTTCATTCGCTCGATCAGCTCAAAGATAAAATTTCCAAAGTTATCGTGATGGTTTTGGTCGTCGGCTTTTTCCAAAAAGTGGGACATACCGAATTTAGCGGAGCATTAGAACTTTTGTATTTAGCCCTCTCTATCACAGCCGTTGCCGTCGGCCTTTATTTTCTTAGTAAAGTAGGTCACCATGAGTAAAATTTTCGTTGATGCCTGTTTCGGTAAAGAGACCCCTTATACCCCGGTTTGGATGATGCGCCAAGCGGGACGCTATCTCCCTGAGTACATGGAAGTGCGTAAACGTGCCGGAAATTTCCTCAACCTTTGCCACGCTCCGGATATGGCGGCCGAAGTTACTATCCAACCCGTCGATCTCGTCGGTGTTGATGCGGCCATTTTATTCAGTGATATCTTGGTCGTTCCAAACGAAATGGGGATGAAACTCGACTTTATCAAAGGGGAAGGTCCCGTTTTCGAAAAACCGATCGCATCCGAAGAGGATTTGGATGAGCTTATCGGCGGTGAAGAAGCGGCATCGAAACTCACGTATGTCTATGAAACGATCAAAATCTTACGTACACAGCTCGACGGGCGCGGTGACAACAAAGCCCTCATCGGCTTTACCGGTGCACCGTGGACGTTAGCCACCTATATGATCGAGGGGCAAGGGACGAAAACCTACAATATCTGCAAAAAGATGATGTACTCAAACCCTGAACTTCTCCATAAAATCCTCCGTAAAGTGACCAATGTGGTCAAACTCTACATGGAAAAACAGATCCAATCGGGGATCGATGTCGTCCAAATCTTCGACAGCTGGGCAGCGGCGATTGAACCAAGTAAATACGATGAGTTCTCATGGAGCTATATGGTGGAGATCGCCGAGTATCTAAAAGAGAAATATCCTCATGTCCCTGTCATCATGTTCCCAAAAGGGATCCCCGCCTTTTTGGATAAAGTCTACGGGAATTTCGATGTTTTCGGCGTAGACTGGAGTACCCCTATGGCACTTGCTAAAGAGAAGTTGGGGGATCGCTATGTCCTTCAGGGAAACATGGAGCCGTGCCGTTTGTATTCTAAAGAGCAAACGACCGCATGCGTTGAAGCGATTCAAGAGATTATGGGCGGACATCGTCATATCTTCAATCTCGGGCATGGGATTCTCCCTGATGTTCCGGTTGAAAATGCTCAACATTTCGTTCGTGAATGCCAAAGAGTAAGTAAAAAATAATGTCTTCCATTTTCGGTCCCGTCCACTCGCGACGTTTCGGCACATCGCTCGGGATCGATCTTTCCAGTTCAAATAAACAATGTAATTTTGACTGTCTCTATTGTGAACTCGCCCCTGCGCCCGCACTGGCACATCAACATACAATCACTCCCGTAGAGACGATTCTTACTGATTTAAAAGAGGCTCTAGCTAAACACCCCGCTATCGATGTCATTACCATCACTGCAAACGGTGAACCGACAATGTACCCCTATCTTGATTACCTTGTAGATGAAATCGACAAAATCAAAGGTGATATTCAAACACTCATCCTCTCTAACAGTGCTTGCTTGAATGAGCCCGATGTGTTCACTACCCTTTTAAAATTTGACCAAGTCAAACTCTCACTCGACGCGGCTACCCCCGAAACGTTTAAAAAAATAGACCGTCCCGCAGAAGGGATCGAGATTAGCATCATCATCGAGAGTATCACCCGATTTTCACATGTATTTGAGGGAAAATTATTTTTAGAGATATTGTTTGTCAAAGGGGTCAATGATTCACTAAGCGAGATAGCAGCGCTTGAGCGTGCCCTGCTCCCTATCTCATGTGATCGCATCGATATCGGTACCATTGATCGTCCCCCTGCTTATGCCGTAGAGGGATTGAGCTTTGAGGAGCTTTATCTCCTCTCTTGCCGTTTTGATCCTGTATTGCCGATCCATATCGTATCCCGTACTCATGCCAATGCAACACCGAGTAGATACACTGATGAAGAAATTCTCACCACACTTGATAAACGTCCTCTGAGTATGGATGATATTGAGGCTCTTTTCGATTTTGACTCTAAACAACGTTTTAAAAATCTCCTAGAAAAAGAGAAAATTGTACAAATCGAGCGTTCAAATGTAATTTTCTTTACCCCTATCGAAAATATTAATCGAAAACGCTCCAAATAAGCCCCTTTGTTATTGACAATTCAGCCTAACATAGCGTATAATTGCGCCCTCATAAACATTCCGGATTAGCTCAGCGGTAGAGTAGGTGACTGTTAATCAC
>JAGXFM010000070.1 GCA_024637215.1 Sulfuricurvum sp. | reverse complement strand
GTTCTGAAACAAGACTCAGCGGTAAGTGAGCTTTTTTTCGCTCCCGGAAACGGCGCAACCCCGATGCTTGGGACGAACGTTGCAATTAAAGATTACGAAGCATTAGCCCAGTTTGCCCTCGATAACAAGATTGATTTAACGATTGTAGGACCTGAGGGGCCTTTGAGTGAGGGTGTCGTCGATGTGTTTAAAGCTAAAGGATTGGTAATTTTCGGTCCTTCCAAAGCGGCGGCACAGCTCGAAGGATCAAAAGTTTACATGAAAAACTTTTTGAAAAAGTACACTATTCCTACCGCCCGCTATATCGAAACCGATCACATTGGTGATGCCTTTACTTTTATCGACTCTCTCCCTCTCCCGATTGTTGTGAAAGCAGACGGATTATGCGCAGGTAAGGGTGTTATTATCGCGATGAGCTATGAAGAGGCTAAGGTGGCGGTTTCTGAAATGCTTAGTGGAAAATCGTTCGGTGATGCCGGTAAACGGGTCGTTATCGAAGAATTTTTAGACGGGTATGAACTCTCGATGTTTGCTCTTTGTGACGGAAAAGATTTTATTCTCCTCCCTGCGGCGCAAGATCATAAACGTCTTTTGGATAACGATGAAGGTCCAAACACCGGAGGGATGGGGGCGTATGCTCCGACTCCGCTCGTGGATGATGTGATTTATGAGAAGGTAAAAGATCGAATCGTCCGTCCAACTCTTAAAGGGATGCAAGAAGAGGGGGCACCGTTTGAGGGGGTTCTTTTTATCGGACTGATGATCGTTAACGGAGAACCGATTACATTAGAATTTAATGTCCGTTTCGGTGATCCTGAGTGCGAAATTTTGATGCCACTTTTGAAAACCCCTGCGAGTGAGCTCTTTTATAAAGCGGCTACTGCGCAGCTGGATACCCTTAATGTTGAATTTCACGATAAATACGCGGTAGGTGTCGTTATGGCGAGCCGAAATTATCCGTATGACAACTCGGAGCCTGCCGAAATTATTGTTGATGAGATTCATCACGATGAGATTGTTCAAAATACCCATATCGCCTATGCCGGCGTAGAGGAAGAAGAGGGGAAACTCTATGCAAGCGGCGGACGGGTTCTTGTGTGCGTGGGTGTGGGAGAGAGTATTAAAGAGGCGCGCGACCGTGCCTATATGCTCTGCGGTCAGGTCCATTTTTCAGGTAAAAAACTACGTACCGATATTGCGTATCAGGCCCTTCGCTAATGGATGAACGCCTTGATTCACTTTTTCAGCGTGAGCATGTAGTTCTTGCGTCTATTCGTCAAAGAGCGGCGGCTTTCGGTATTGATGAGCTTCTTTTGTCCATAATTATGATCGCTATTTTATGGGATTCGATGAGCAACGCTAATACGTTGGAAGAGATGATTGCGGTTACCAACAGCTTTTTGTTGGAATATATGGCGATAAAGATTATTTACCACACTTTTTTTACGATGCAATACGGCGGGAGTATCGGAAAAATTATTATGAAAATCCGTATTATTGAACTCTCAACGCTCTCTAACCCAAGTTTTTTAAGTGCTTTTAATCGTAGTGTTTTTCGGGTCGTGAGTGAGATTCTTTTTTATCTTGGATTTATCTGGGCGATGCTTGATCCTTACCGACGGAGCTGGCATGATCGAACCGGAAAGACCTTGGTGATCAATGCGTAAAGCTTGCTGGATCAGTTTGATCACTTCAACACTCCTATTAGGAGAAGAACAGGTTGAATTGTATGGCACGAATATTGATACAAACGAAACGATTGCAACCGCAACCGGTAATCCGGTTGCATTGTATCAAGATCAAATTCTTAGTGCCGATGAACTTATTTATGATCGCAATGGAAGTATCATCGAAGCCAAAGGATCGGTCAATCTCTTTAAAGCAGGACAGTACCATGCGATCAGTGATTATTCAAAGATAAATCTTCAGGATGATACCCGTTACTCGACTCCCTATTATGCCGTTGATCAGTTTTCCGGATTATGGATGAGCACATCCGAAGCACAAGGGTGTCAAAACGAAATTGATTTATCCAGTGGAGCAGTATCGGGGTGTGATTCGACCGATCCTTTGTGGAAAATACGTTTTTCAAGTGCCGAGTATGATACTGAAAGTATGTGGATTAATCTTTATAATGCACGTTTAGAAGTAGGTGATGTTCCTGTATTTTATCTCCCTTATTTTGGGTATCCGACCGATCGAACGCGCCGAAGCGGATTATTGATCCCCTCTTTCGGGTGGTCTAGTTCGGAAGGGTTCTATTATCAGCAGCCGATCTATTTTGCTCCGCACAATTGGTGGGATTTGGAGCTTCGCCCACAAATTCGTACCGACAGAGGTTCCGGTCTTTATACCGATTTCCGCTTTGTTGATACAAAATCATCGGAAGGATCGATTCGATTAGGGTATTTTAAAGAGAAGATAGAGTATGCCCAAGAGTATGATTTGGCGAATCAAAAACATTATGGGTATGACGTTCATTATCGTCATCGTGATCCACTTCGTGAATGGTTTGGTGTAACTTTAGAGGGTGAATCGGGGCTTTATGCCGAAGGTTCATGGATGAACGACGTCGATTATCTCAACTTGCAACAGAGTGATCAAACGCAAAATGTAACGGATAATCAGGTGATGTCTCGTATTAATGCCTATTACAGTAGTGAAGATAATTATCTTGGTGCCTATTTAAAACATTATCAATATTTAGACCAAGTGAGTAACGATAATACGCTTCAAACACTTCCTACCCTCCATTACCATCGCTATTTGGAAACGTTGTTGGATGATTATCTACTTTTTAGCGGTGATGCAACGGCCACCCATTTTTACAGACCCAATGGAAAAAGGGCGGTGGAAGGGAACTTTAATATCCCTCTAACGCTTCAAACGGCACTGTTTGATGATTATATCGATGTTAGTTATACGCTTAATGCTGCTTCTAAAGTCATAGGATTTTATGCTAACGAACGTGCTAATGAAACGGGAAGTGTTTACGAGCAAGGGAAATATGCCCAATTGGATCATACCTTGAGTGTCGGCACTACCCTTGTCAAATCTTATGAAAGTACGACTCATGTCATTAACCCATTCGCCAGTTATACTTCTGCCGGAAGTCGTTATTATGACGGTTATTATGAAACATACAAGGATTCATGTGACATTACAGGTACCTATGCCGGTTATCCGTGTGAATTTTACACCCTCTCCGCACCGAGTGATACTCTCTCTCTTGGGGTTAACAACTATCTTTTTCAAAATGGCAATCAGTTCCTAGTGGATCGTCTGTCTCAAAATTTTGAGTATGATGATCAACGAAGTTATTACGGTGAATTGCAAAATGAGCTAGAATGGGAGATTACAGAAGCGATTTCATATTACAATCAGACTGCCTACAATCATGACCGTGATCGTATCACCAAAGAACAAAATACACTGCGCTATAATGATGACATCGTAACGGCAAGTGTGAGTCACTATTATACGGATGAGTTACGTAATAGTACTCCGAAATATGCATCGTATTGGACGGCGGATGCAGCCTATCAGTATAATAGTCACTATCGTGTATTCGGTCTTTTGGCGTATGATTATCGTGAAGATTTGCTAAAGCGTAGCGAAGTCGGAATTTTGTATTCACAACGATGTCTTGATTTTGGAATTCGATACGTTCAAAATCGACGTCCTATTTTAACCAATGCGAATGTGAGTGATTCTGTGAATGATTCTTATATTTTTATTACTATTATCCTCAAACCTATCGGTGGGTCTGAGTTTAATTATAAACTGACCAAATAAAGAGGGTAGTGTATGAAACTGGAAGCGAAAATCGGTCTCTTTGTCGTGATGGCTTTAGGTGCTTTATTATTTCTCTCAACACAGGTAACATCGTTGGGAAAATGGGGCAATGAAGGGTATTTAATACAAGCCTATATCGAAGATGCTTCAGGGATTGAAAAACATACCCATGTTTTAATGAACGGGGTAACCATCGGGGATGTTGAAGAGATAGCGATTGAGGGTAAGCGGGTAAAATTGACCTTGATGATCAATAACGGTGTCAAAATTCCAAATGATTCATCCGTTATTGTTGCACAAGAATCACTATTGGGTTCAAAAGTGATTAACATTGTGGTAGGAGATGCAACTGCTTTTTTACAAAGTGGCGAATCTCTTTCTCAATCCAAACGTTATGCATCGTTTGATCAGACCAGCGACTCGGTAAATGCGGCCGCCAAAGAGTTAGAGTTGTTATTGAAAGATTTTCGATCTACTCTAGATGAGGAGCACAGAGCCGCCATTCAAGAGATGATCATTTCATTTCGAAATGTTGGGGTCAATCTTGATGGGGTAATTGTCGAAAACCGAGAAGATCTTCATGCCGCCATTTCCAATTTTAGAGCGATGAGTGCCGGTTTTAGTCAAACTGCCGACACGGTCAATAAAGACCTTCCTGCGATTATGGCACGGATTAATTCACTTACTACACGAATGGATAATATCAGCGGCTCGCTTGAACATAAACTTCCTGAAGCGGTCGATAAATTTGTCAATATTGAAGATAATGTGAGTGAGATATTGGCTGAAAATCGATCTTCGCTTAAAACGGCACTTGAATCGGCAGGTGCATTTTTCAAAAGCGGTGAAGAGGCATTCGGAAAAGTCGATTCGATGTTGAGTAATTTTACTACCAGCGAATTACAGGTAGCGATGCACACAGATTATATGGTGCGCGACGGATACGGTAAAGTTTATTTAGGTGTTAATTATCTTCCGAATCCTGAAACGTATTATATGTTTGACTTGGTCAGTACCGATGATTATTCCCAATACGATACCAATCCTCCGGGTAAGAATATCAAGGGAGAAACCTATTATTCTCTCCAATACGGAAAACGGTTTGATAATACATTATTGCGATTTGGGGCGATTGAATCGACCGGCGGGATCGGGGTCGATTATTTTATGAATCATGATCGGTTGAAATTTAGCGGAGAAGCGTTCGATTTCAATGCGGTAAACGATATTCGCGGAACACGGGCGCATCTTAAGGCACAGGTACGTTACCAAATGCTGAAACATCTTGAACTCTACGGCGGATGGGATAATTTCCTGAATCCTGAGTCGCAAAATATTTTCATGGGGTTAGGTCTCAGATTTATCGATAATGATCTTAAATATTTGAGTGGTACCGCATCGATGGCACGTTAGGTGGGTAGATGAGACCGCAACGCTACTTGTTTAAAGATCGCTTAGATGCCGCTGTACAGCTCAAAGAACTTCTTCCGCTAGATCAGATGAAGAGTGAGTCTTGGAACCTGATTGCTGTCTCTTCCGGGGGACTTGTGATCGCACAAGAGATCAATAAACGTCTTAAATTATCGATAGATTTTATTTTTTCGGCAGGGATAACCGCTCCCCAAAATCCTGAATGTGAGTTGGCGCGTGTGAGTGAGACCGAAGAGATTGTCATTCATCAAGCGCTTGTCGATGCGTTTGATATCCAAGTCGATTATATTTACGGAGAGGCTACTCGTAAACACGAGGAGAAAATCCTTAGTGCTATTTATCAATACCGAAAGGGAGAACATTTTAAATCGATGAAGGGGAAAAATATACTTCTCATCGACGAGGGGAGCGAAACAGGGCTAAAACTAATGTGTGCCGTTAAAACGGCATTTGCCCAAAAAGCAAAAGCGGTCTATATTGCAGCACCGATTATGCCCTCCAGTGTTGTAGAAGCACTGGATCCGATAGTGGACGGTATATTTTGCCTCCAAGAGATTGACGACTATATTGACACGGGTTATTATTACCACGAGTTTGAGACGGTAGATGAAGAAACGATAGAGACTATTTTGGAGAGAAGAGATGAATTACAACGTTGAATTAGTATTAAAGAATAAAACTGAAGCGTATGCTTTTAATCAAGTAGCGGCACAAGCTAACGGAGCGGCATGGCTCAAATGCGGAGATACCGTTATTTTGGCAACGGTTGTTGTGGATGAGACCGATTTTGTGGATGAGGATTTTTTACCTCTTACCGTTCAATACATTGAGAAAAGTTACGCTGCCGGAAAGTTTCCGGGAGGATTTATTAAAAGAGAAACCAAGCCGAGTGATTTTGAAACACTCACTTCGCGGATCGTCGATCGATCACTTCGTCCGTTGTTTCCGAAAGGATTTGCCAATCCGATTCAAATTACCGTAATGGTATTAAGTGCGGACAAAGAGGCGGATTTGCAAGTTCTAGCACTTAATGCTGCATCTGCAGCACTCTATGTATCCGATATTGATATTTTCAATTCGGTGAGTGCCGTTCGTGTCGGTAAAATCGATGGTGAGATCGTTTTTAACCCGACACGAAGTCAGCTTGAAAAAAGTACCCTTGATCTGTATCTAGCGGGAAGCAAAGAAGATATGTTGATGATCGAGATGCAAACGCTCGGAAGCGATGAGGTAGAAGTAGTTGATATCGGGATAGTTGATCCGATGGTAGAATCGGTAATGAGTGTACCCGCAATCGCCGTTCGTGCATCGAATGCAATGCATGAAGATGAACTTATCCGCGTTCTTGCATCGGCTCAAGAAGCTTTGTTCGAATCAAACAGTGCGTATGAAGCTGCTTTTCAACCTTTCGCGTCAGAGCCGTTTGAGATTCAGTATGTCATCAGTGAAATGAACGGCGAGATGATCGACTATGTCCGTACAAACCATACCGAAGATATTAAACGCGGTATTAGTCAAATGGCAAAAACAGAACGCTCTACGGCATTACGTACCATCCGTAAAACCATTATGGGAGAAAAACCACAGTGGAATGAACATGATCTTAAAAAAGCGATTGAATCGGTCAAACGTTCCATGGTGCGTACTCAGATATTGGATGAAAAAGTACGTGCAGACGGTCGCGCACTCAATGAAGTACGTCCGATCCGTATTGAGACCAATGTATTACCGAGTGCCCATGCCTCGGCTCTCTTTACTCGCGGACAAACCCAAGCATTGGTTATTTTAACGTTGGGCGGAATGAAAGACGCGCAGATGTTTGAAAATCTTACCGACAGCGGCACCCAAAACGAAGGATTTATGGTTCACTACAACTTTCCAGGATTCAGTGTCGGTGAACCTTCGCCGATCGGTGCACCGCGCCGCCGCGAATTGGGTCACGGAAATTTGGCCAAACGTGCACTAGAGGGTGCTTGTGTCCGAAACGGTCAAACTATTCGTCTTGTTTCTGAAATCTTGGAGTCAAACGGTTCATCCTCGATGGCAACGGTATGCGGAGGCTATATGGCGTTACGTGCCGGAGATATCGAGATGGCAGATCCGATTGCCGGTGTTGCAATGGGGATGGTTCAAGAGGGTGGCCGCCACGCGATTTTGACCGACATTATGGGGCTAGAAGATCATGATGGCGATTTGGACTTTAAAGTAGCGGGATCGAAAGCCGGTATTACCGCAATGCAGATGGATATCAAACTTGGCGGTATCCATCTCGATGTTCTCCAAGAAGCACTTTATCAAGCCTCAGAAGCACGTGCCCATATCATTGACATTATGATGAGCAGCGAAGAGAATATCGAGCTCAATGAGGGGACATTGCCAAGTACCGATCTCTTTCACATTGATCCGAGTTTTATCGGAGATATCATCGGACAAGCGGGTAAAACGATTCGGGATATTATCGAGCGTTTTGACGTTACCATAGATATTGATAAGAAAAAAGGGTCTGTCAAACTGACCGGAAAAAATCGTGATGGTTTACGTGGAGCACGTGATCATATCGAGGGGATCGTGAGCGGTGCCACTCCGGTTGAAAAAGTAGAGTACAAAGTAGGGGATGTGGTGAAAGGGAAAGTGAAAAAAATCGTCGATTTCGGCGCCTTTATTGAACTTCCCGGAGGTGTGGACGGATTAATCCATATTTCCAAACTCTCCGATGGTCATATCAGCCGCGTGAGCGATGCGGTGAGTGAGGGGGATGAACTAATGGTAGAGATCGTTGAGTTCAAAGGAAATAAGATCGGATTAGGGCGAGCTAAGTAATTTTTTAGCTCATCCTCACTATACTTCCACCCACAAAGTGATAAGTAGGGACACTATCCGAACGGACTTTGATTTAAACACGGAGATTACTTATGAAAAAAGTTCTTTTTCTTATGCTCGCTCTTGTTGCTTCAGTATTCGGTGCTGAAGAAGCGGTAGCGGTTGTTGAAGGCGCTGTTGAAGCGGCACCAGCTGTGGCTGCTGCATCTGCAGACGTTGCTAACCAAACATTGAAAGCGTACTCTATGATCGCTGCGGGTGTTGGTCTTGGTTTGGCTGCACTTGGTGGAGCAATCGGTATGGGTAGCACTGCTGCTGCAACAATCGCAGGTACTGCACGTAACCCAGGTCTTGGCGGAAAATTGATGACAACTATGTTCATCGCTCTTGCTATGATCGAAGCACAAGTTATTTATACACTTGTTATCGCTCTTATCGCTCTTTACGCTAACCCGTATTTGGTTGCGTAAGTTTTACTTCTCTTTCGGTCAGCTCTAGTAGCTGACCACCTTTTTTATGCGGTCGTGGTGGAACGGTAGACACGCTACCTTGAGGTGGTAGTGCCTTACGGGTGTGGGGGTTCAAATCCCCCCGACCGCACCATCTCTTTTTCTTTAATACCTTAAAAATCAAAACTTTTCTTCTCAAACATCCTCTTTGTTGTTATAATTTTGTCATACTTTTGAAGTATAATGAGAAATGCAAATCACAACTCAAAAGGATTAAAAATGGCCTATATTACACAACTTAAACATTTAATTCAAAATGAACTCATTCCCGATGTCGAAGAGCATATTGATGATATTTTCGAATCCATAGCGTCACAAAAAGATGCAACAACAGAAGAGAGAGTGCAGCTTGAAGACATGCAAGCGCTTCGTGATGAATACAAAGAACTTTTGACAGAGTTAAATAGTGGACAAATTGATGAAGAAGAGGCGGAACAACTTTATACAGAACTCACTTCCATGCGTGAAGGAGAAGGGGATGAAGAGGATTATGATGACGAGGATGAAGACGATTATGATGAGTTTGACCTTGAAGACGAAGATAATCAGTATTAATGGCTAAGTACGTTTTACTCGATACTGAGACAACAGGTACGGGAGATACGGATCGCATTATTCAACTGGGATATATCGTCTTGGATGGAAAAAATGTGGATGTTTACAATGATATGTGCAGTATCGATGTCCCGATCGGATACGGTGCGATGGAAGTGCACGGAATTACCCCTGAAATGATTGAGGGTAAACCAAAATGTGTAGAGACTTTAGCCTTTCGGACACTTTGTGAACTCAATACTCCGGAGAACGTCCTTATTATTCATAACGCACCGTTTGATCTTGGGATGCTCTCAAAAGAAAATTTTACGTCACAGATGCGTCTCATTGATACGTTGCGATGTGCGAGACATTTGTTTGATGATGAAGAGTCTCATCGGCTACAGTATTTTCGGTACGCGTTAGGATTGTATAAAATTGAACAATCAGAGGCTGATGCCCTCGGCATTGTGGTAAAAGCACACGATGCGATAGGTGACGTGTTGGTTCTTAAACTCTTTCTCACGGAGCTTCGTAAACGATTGCAAGAGCGTTTTGAGGGGGTGAATCCGATTGAAAAAATGGTTGAACTGACCCAAACCCCCGTTTTCTATACCCGTCCTTTGAAATTTGGAAAATATAAAGGGAAAACACTCACGGAGATAGCTGCAGCGGATAAAGGGTATTTGTCATGGATGCTCGGAAATATGGAGAGTCTTGATGAGGATATGCATTACAGCATCGAAAAAGTTTTAGGAAATTCCTAAAACGTTGTTTTTGTTGATGTGGCGATTTCGCTTAGGCGATACGCCGCATCGACGTGACCGTGACGCATCGCTTTTTTCCACCACTCCATCGCTTTATCAATATCCTTTTCGACCCCTTCACCGTAAAAATAGATCATTCCCATGTGAAATTGGGCTTCAGGATCGCGTTTGTAGGCCGCCAATGGGTAGAGAAGCTCATGGGCTTTGATAAAATCTCCTGCATCATATGCGGCAATTCCTGCATACAGTTCTTCCATCGTTAAAATCCTTTTAAACTATTGGCACCATTATACCTTTGTGTGCGTTTTTTTAGAGTGTCTGAATATAATACGCGTTATGAACTATGAAGCGTTAAGCGGAAAATCGATTTTACTGTTAGGGAAAACCCGTGCACTCAACAGTGACGAGTTCGATACCCTCCTAAAACTCCATAAAATCAGCCGTGTCGGCAGCTACAGCGAGGATGTTGCCCTCATTATCGAAGGGCGGATGATGAATCCCTATGAACAAGAAGAATCGGCACGTCTTTATGAGATGCAAAACACATCAATAGTCTCCTTGGAAGGGGTAGAAAAGTGGCTGTGTCAAAGTATCGAGCCTGAGAGGCTATTAATGAGCCTCAAGCTCTCCCGTAATCAGGAGCGTCTTGTTAATTTCCTGCAAAACTCTTACATTACGGATGAACTTTTTTTTAAACTCCTCAAACTCTACGATTGGCAGAACGAGGGACTATTTGATAATGATACCAACCGAGATGTAACCGCCGCTATCATCGCTCGTTTTTATGTCGATTTGGATCGTAATCATAACGTCCAGTATGCGATGAGCGGTTTGGCACATTTGATTGAGCGTTACGGAAATAGAGAACTCATAAATGCGATTGCGGAACTTCCCCCTATTGCCAAAGAATTAAAAAATCCTGTAGATCGCTCTCTTATGGGGGTACTGGATGGCATGGCTCTGCATAGCGATACGGATAAGAGAATCTTAGTTCAATTAATGAATACACATGCCGAATTACTAGCGCAACGTGAGCCTTTGACATTGGAAGCGGAGCTACTTTTACTCGAAAATGACGCAGTAAATGGAGACCTTTCACTTAATAAAACACTTTCACCTAAGGGTGCAGATAGATTAGAAAAATCTTATCCCCAGCTCATTGCGGGAAATATGTTCCTGAGCGATGAGCGGTTTGATCGGTTAGTCGGGGGATATGCCCGCTATTTGGCAACGAATTCCACCCTTACGATAGTGATGCAGAATCGTTTGAGTACTTTAGTTGATGAAGAGGTACTACAAGCACTGGCTTCCAACCGGGTCACAGAACCTACTCTTTTAAATCAGTTTTTTGAGAGCGGGAGATTTAAGGCAGAGTTGGCCTCTAATCCTTCGCTCCCTTCTGATAAGCTAGAGATGCTCTACGCAAGTGGTGAGTCGGAAGTGTTATCGACCTTAGCTCGCAATATCGCCACACCGGTTGAGATATTGTATCAGCTCTCTCTGGATCAACGGTTTGAACGTTTGGTTAAAACAAACCCGACTTTTGGTAAACATATACAAACTCATAATATAGGATGGCTTTAATGCGCAGCTCATACGCGAAAACGACGATAGAAGCGTTGATCGAGTCACAAATTCCGACGTTCTTGTGGGGAGCACCGGGGATTGGAAAATCTTCTATTATTAAACAAATTGCTCGTGAAAAAAATTTGGAATGTATTGACTTGCGCCTCTCACTGCTCGATCCCACCGATCTCAAAGGGATTCCGTTTTATGAGAAAGATTCCCATACCGCACTGTGGGCTCCACCGTCATTTTTGCCGCGTGAGGGGGCGGGAATACTCTTTCTCGATGAGCTCAATGCCGCCGCCCCTGCCGTGCAAGCTTCGGCGTATCAGCTGATACTCGATCGTAAGGTGGGGGAATATACACTTCCCGATGGGTGGTCAATCTGTCTCTTATACACATCTCCGAGCCCACG
>JAGXFM010000069.1 GCA_024637215.1 Sulfuricurvum sp. | reverse complement strand
TAATCGGCGGAGGGATGGCATTTACCTTTTTAAAAGCATTAGGGCATGATGTCGGGAACTCTTTGGTTGAAGATGATTTGTTGGATGAAGCGATGAACGTTATGAATGAAGCCAAACGTCTTGGTGTTAAATTTTATCTTCCGGTTGATGTGGTCGCAGCCGAAAAATTTGCACCGGATGCGATGAGCCGTCTTTGCAGTGTCCAAGAGATTCCGACAGGATGGATGGGATTGGATATCGGACCGGCTACGGTACGCTTGTATCGTCAAGTATTAAACGATGTTCAAACGATTTTATGGAACGGTCCAATGGGCGTATATGAAATGGACCGTTTTTCACGCGGATCGAATAAGATTGCCCATTTCGTAGCGGATTCTTATGCGACAACAGTAGTAGGAGGCGGTGATACGGCTGACTTGGTACAACGTATCGGTTTGGATGAAGAGATGAGCTTTATCTCAACCGGTGGCGGAGCGTCGTTAGAATTATTAGAAGGTAAAATACTTCCGGGTGTTAAACCGTTAATGAAATAAAAGGAGATACTCATGATATTGTGTGCCAACTTTAAAGCGAACAAAACGCGTGAAGAGACACGTGCCTATATGGCGGTAGTAGAGTCATTTGTAAGTGCAAACGATATCACAGACACGATTATCGTCTTTCCTCCCTTTACCGCACTGGATCATGATCCTCGTAATGTCTTGATCGGTGTTCAAAACGGTTATCCTGTTATAAATGGCGCTTTTACGGGAGAGATTGCGTTGGAGCAACTCGAAGAGTTTGGTGTTAAAACGATTTTAATCGGTCATTCTGAACGTCGACATGTTCTTGGTGAGACACAAGAGGAAATTGCGGCAAAGTTTCGTTTTTTTGCCCAGCAAAATTTTGTAATTGTTTATTGTGTGGGTGAGCCTCTTGAGATACGTAAAGAGGGGAACGAGTCGTTAATGGCTTATATCGAAAAACAATTTGAGGGGATTGATCTCTCTTATTCGGATCTGATTCTTGCTTATGAGCCGGTATGGGCTATCGGCACGGGATTAACCCCTTCTAATCGTGATATTGAACAGTTACATGGAGTACTTCGTACTAAAACCCATGCTCCCTTATTGTACGGGGGAAGTGTAAAGATAGAAAACGCGGGTGAAATTATGGCATTAGAGAATGTGGACGGCATTCTTGTCGGTTCAGCTTCGTTAAGTGCAAACGATTTTTGCGATATGATTGCGCAAGCAGCAGAATTAAACACAGAAAAAGGGGAATAATCGATGTTAATGCAAGGTAAAAAAGGTCTCATTGTCGGATTAGCCAACGATAAATCAATCGCATACGGAATTGCGCAAGCACTTCATGCGCAAGGGGCGCAAATGGCGTTTACCTATCTTAACGAGGCCTTGCAAAAAAGGGTAGAGCCGATAGCAGCGGGTTTTAACAACTCTCCCGTGTATAAGCTTGATGTATCTGATGAGTCCGATATGGAAGCAATCGCCGCAAAAGTGCGTGCCGATTTTGGAGAAATCGATTTTCTTGTCCATTCGGTTGCTTTTGCGCCGAAAGAGGCATTAACGGAAGGCTTTATGAAAACCTCTAAAAGTGCGTTTCAAATCGCAATGGACATTTCGGTTTATTCACTTATCGATTTGACGAACCGTCTTGAGAGTGTTTTAGCTCCGGGTGCATCGATTATTACCCTCAGTTACCTAGGTGGACCGAAGTATATCCCGAACTATAATGTTATGGGAGTTGCGAAAGCGGCACTTGAATCAACGGTACGTTATATGGCAGTAGAATTGGGTGCATCTAAAGGCCAACGGGTTAATGCTATCAGTGCCGGGCCGATTAAAACTCTTGCTGCCAGCGGGATCGGTGATTTCAAACAAATTCTTAATTGGAATGAAGCCAATGCACCGCTTCGTAAAAATGTTACGATTGAAGAAGTCGGAAATTCTGCGATGTATCTCTTAAGTGATCTATCAAGCGGCGTAAGCGGTGAAGTACACTATGTGGATGCGGGTTATAACATTATGGGCATGGCTGCAGTTGATAAAAATAGTGAAGGCAAAAGTGTTTTTGTCTGGGATGAGAGAAAATAAATAGTTATTCCGCAAAGGCGGAATAACTATGTTACAAAACGTTACTTACCTACAACCGGAAGAGTACCCATCATTTCAATATGAGAAGGCTCTTTAGGTTTCCCTTCACTCATCTTCGCTTTATTTTCATGGTACACTTTCCATTTATCCGCATATTTTTGCAAGGTAAACGGCTCATTATTTTCAGGTTCAGGGACTTCCACTATAGTTGTGGTGGTTACAACAGTACCATCAGGGGCAGTTGTCTTGGTCTCGACAGGGACGGTTTTGGTCATTGGTGTCCACTCTTCTTTTAGCCATGCATCAAGCGAACGTTGCATCCCGCCGCCTTCAGATACTGCCGTAGTACTTGGCGATACAGTTTGAAGCGATTTATTTTGAGAGGGAGAAACTCCTTCACGATTGGCACAACCGCTTACGAGTAGCACGGCTGTAACTGCAGTGAAAATGTGCGAAACATTCATTGTAGAATCCTTTGACTTATTTGATAATTTGATACTAACTTATACTATACCATAAAAGCGGCTCATATTTATGATGATTATTCATTTGAAAAATCTTACAAAAATGTCATCTTCCACGAAATAGGGGTTTTATTTAGGTAAACAATAGGTAAATGAAATTTCAAAATCACAGCTATGTTTAAGAATTGCAGCGTTACAATTAACCCTGACGAAACAAAAACATAAGGTAAAGCTTAATTTAAGGAGAATCAATGAAGTTAGTTAAAATGAGTCTTGCAGCAGCTGTGTTGCTTGGTACAAGTGCATTCGCAATCGATAATATTAAAGTAAACGGTGATGCGAAACTTTATTACGGTACAGATAGTAAAGATCAAGCAGTAGGGATTAGTGATAATCTTTTTGATAAAGCAAATAGTTATGCAGATACTGCACTTCGTGTCGGTATTACGGGAGATTTGCTTAAAGATGTATCATTTGGTGTAACTATGAATGCAATCAGTACACTTGGGGTTGAAAATAATCTTGTTGCAAATACATGGAGTAGACACGACAATGTAGTTGATGATTCATCATGGACAAGTGAACTATGGATTGCTGGAACTGTAGGAAAAACTACTGCTAAAGTTGGTCGTATGGAACTTGACACTCCATTAGCATTTTCTGAAAAATGGTCAATGGTTGCAAATACATTTGATGCTGCTGTATTGATTAATCAGAATATTCCTGATACTACATTTGTGGCTGCATGGGTAGGTAAAAGCAATGGTGCTGACGCTGTAACAGCAGCACCTAATGCAGGTGAACGTGATTTGATTTTTCGAGAAGGGCATAAGTTTACTACATTTATGAATAAAGGTGCTTATGCAGCTGGACTTGTAAATAACTCTTTTAAACCTTTGACTGCACAAGCATGGTATTATAATATTGGAATGGTAGCTGATGCTTTTTGGTTGCAAGCAGATATTGATTGTCAATTGGTACCAGGTGTAAAAATCGGTGCACAATATGCTGATATCGATGTGAAAACAGGTGGTATTTTAGGTGCAGCTGCTCAAGATTCTTCAGCGTATGCATTTAAGCTTGCTTACCAAGGGATTGAAGGATTGAACGTGTCAGCTGCTTATTCACAAGCGGATGATAAAGGTTCAGTACAAATTCAAAACGTGGCAGCATCTGGACAATCTAAATTATATACTGAAGCATGGTGGAACTATACATATGTAGGTTCTAAAGATGCTGAAGCATTCAATTTAACTGCTGAATACGCTATGAAAGATATTGCAAAATTTGGTGTATATTACACATCAGTTAGTAATGACATAGTCGCGAGTACAAAAGAAATGGATGAAGTAGCTGTAACAGCGTCTAAATCTTTTGGACCATTAGATGCTACTTTGGCATACATCTCAACTAATGCTGACGATCAAAATGCTGGTGGTCAATATGATACTATCCAAGCATACTTGACTCTTAATTTCTAAGAGTTTTTGCTTCTCGTCCCCTTTAGGGGATGAATCCTCCTTTTATTTTTCCTTCACTCTTTCGCTATAATCACTTACATGAAATATTTACTCAAATCATTACTCTACACACTCTTAATGCTTTTTTTGATCTCTATACTCTCATTTGGCGCGATTCATATGGCGCCGAACAGTTTTATGGGGGGTGAACTGAATCCCAACATGACCCCTGAAGCGATTTCGCAGCTGCGTGCCATTTACGGACTCGATAAGCCGTTGTTTCAACAATACATTGATTGGATTGTCAATCTCCTCACTCTCAATTTCGGTATATCGTTTGTTAGCGGTGTACAGGTTTCTGAAGTAGTATCGGATCGTCTGCCCGTTACACTGTGGATGAATATGATTGCAATGGCATTAACCTTTGTATTATCTCTTTGGATGGGGATAAAAGCGGCACTTTCTCATGGAAAAAAAGTCGATACTTTTTTGAGTCAGTTTGCACTGCTCAGTTTTGCGATGCCTTCGTATTATCTTGCGCTAGTGCTTATGATGATTCTTAGCGTTACGCTGGGATGGTTTCCGATCGCTGGGATGCATTCGCTGGAACCTCCTGAAGGTTTTGGATACTATCTCGATATGGCATGGCATTTGACATTACCGATCATAGTAATGGTATTTGTCGGAGTCGGGAGCTTGGTTCTTTATATCCGCTCACTCACTCTTGAAATTCTTAAAAGCGACTATATTTATTTTGCACGAGTTCGCGGGATAGAAGAGGGAAAAATAATCCGTCATTACATTCTTCCTAATCTTCTTCCCCCTATTGTGACAATTCTCGGACTTTCTCTTCCGGGATTAATCGGGGGCTCGGTGATACTTGAATCGATTTTTGGAATTGAGGGGATGGGGCAACTGTTTTATTTAAGTGCAATGAGTCGAGATTATCCGGTGATTATGGGAATTTTGATGATGAGTGCGTTTTTGACGCTAATCGGCAATCAAATTGCCGATGCGGTGCTATTGAAGCTTAATCCATTTGTAAAACGTTAATTTCCAAACAATGCTTCGAGTGAACTAAGCCCCTCTTTTTTCTCTTCCCCAGCTTTTTCACCCATTTGAACACTTCCGCCTACTTCGTTGAGTTCGATGGTATAACCTGTTAGCATTGAGGCAAGACGGATATTGATTCCACTTTTACCGATGGCTTTTGATTTTTGATCACTTGGCAAGGTAACAATCGCTTTTTTCTCATCTCCCTCTTCGGAAACCACAACGGCACTAATAATCGCGGGGCTCATTGCTCGAGAGATAAAAAGTTCCGGTGACGAGCTGTACTCGACACAGTCAATATTTTCACCACATAACTCTTCACTAACGGCGTTGATACGGACACCCCGTACTCCGACTGTCGCACCAATCGGATCGATTTGAGGACGGTTAGTATAAAGGGCGATTTTTGCACGTTCTCCCGGAATACGGGCGCATTTTTCGATGACAACGATACCGTCTTTGATTTCAGGTACTTCAAGTGCTAAAAGCTCTTCGAGGAATTTTGGAGCAGTACGGGACAGCTCCATAGAAATACCGTTGGCTTTATCGACATGGACACGGCGAACAATTGCACTGACGACATCGCCGACTTTGAATTTTTCACCTTTGATACGGCTTTTCATCGGGAGAACCGCACGAATTTCATCAATCTCAATGGTGGTATTTTGATCGTTATCGACGCGGGTAACCCGACCGGAGACAATCTGGTTGATTTTGCTTTTGTACTTATCGTAGAGTTCATTTTCCACAAGGCGTTGGATATGAAATTCGATCTCTCGGTGCAAGGTAGCGAATGCATTGCGACCATAACTCTCAATGTCATGTTCCATTTGGAGCTGATCGCCGATTTCTGCTTCTTCATCAATCTCTAAAGCGCTTGTGATACTCATATAGGCGCCGGCTTCTTCCCCTTCAATCTCCGCTGCATCATCGGCAACGACGGTAATGATTTGGCGTAGTTTTACATCTTTGGTACGGTCATCAATATCGGCTTCAAAAGCAAATGTCGGATTGATAATTCGTTTGGCAGTTTGGATAAAAGAGGTTTTGATTGCCTCTTGAACATTTTCACGGCTAAGCCCTTTTTCATTGGCAATTGAATCAATAATGTCTAAAATATTTTCCATAGGACTATCCTCTTAATGATTGTAACTCATAAAAAATTTGGTTGGTTGGGAAAGCTTTTTTTATGAAGGAGAAGTATTATACATAAATTTCTCTTAATAGGATATTTATCATATCACCGCTATAATCCCCCTAATATCAAGAACTCTACTAAAAAGGGAAACCCAATGGAACTCAAACTCGCACGTAGCGAACACGACGCAAAACCGCGTAAAATCGATCTTAAAAAAATTACTGAAATGGTAGAGAAAAGCAATTCATCAATTCTGTATTTTGATCGTGAAAATTCACACAAAGATCTTCTAGCATTGCAAGATCATTTTGAAGGGGAAGGGAAAAGTTTTTATATGCGCGAAGTAAAATACGGACTTTCCGCGAATGAATACATGTACGAGGTTCATATTCTCTAATGTCTAAAAAACTCTTTATCGAAACGCTTGGATGCGCCATGAATGTGCGTGATTCTGAGCATATGATCGCAGAGTTGAATGCTCGTGAAGGGTATGAACTTACCGATGACGCGAGTTCTGCCGATCTGATTTTGATCAATACCTGCTCGGTTCGTGAAAAGCCGGTACACAAACTCTTCTCCGAACTTGGGGTTTTTAACAAGCTTAAAAAACCCGATGCCAAAATTGGTGTATGCGGATGCACGGCGTCTCATTTGGGTAAAGAGATTATCAAGCGCGCTCCGTATGTTAATTTTGTCCTCGGTGCCCGTAATGTTTCCAAAATCGCGGATGTACTGCACCGCGATCGTGCAGTTGAGATCGAGATTGATTACGACGAATCGCAGTTTGCCTTTAAAGATTTCCGCAGCAGCCCTTATAAAGCCTACATCAATATTTCTATCGGGTGTGACAAACAGTGTACGTTTTGTATTGTCCCTAAAACCCGAGGAGACGAGATCTCTATTCCGGCTGATTTGATCGTTGCCGAAGTACGTAAAGCGGTTGAAAACGGAGCGAAAGAGGTTTTTTTACTCGGTCAAAACGTCAACAACTACGGTCGCCGTTTTTCAGCAGAAAATGAAAAAATAAATTTTACGGAGCTTCTTCGTCGTGTGAGTGCGGTGGAGGGACTGGAGCGTATCCGGTTTACCTCTCCCCATCCGCTCCACATGGACGATGAGTTTATCGAAGAGTTTGCCCGCAATCCGAAAATTTGCAAATCAATGCACATGCCGCTTCAAAGCGGATCGAGTGATATTCTTAAAGCGATGAAACGGGGATACACAAAAGAGTGGTTTCTCAACCGTGCACGCAAATTGCGTGAGATGGTTCCTGATGTGAGTATTAGTACCGATATTATCGTCGCCTTCCCCGGTGAGAGCGCTGAGGATTTCGAAGAGACGATGGATGTACTTAATCAAGTTCGGTTTGAGCAGCTTTTTAGTTTTAAATATTCTCCACGCCCGTTGACTGAGGCTGAAAAGATGGAGGAGATTGACTCAGAAATAGGTTCAGAACGGCTCAACAGACTTCAAGCACGCCATGATGAAATACTTGATGAGATGAAGTCGGTTAATTTAGGTAAGGTCGTTGAAGTTTATTTTGAAGAGCTGCGTGAGAGTGGACATGTCGCAGGTCGGAGTGATAATAATCTCTCGGTTAAAGTTAAAGGAAGCGAGGAATGGCTGGGTAAAATTGCGCAAGTAAAAATTACAGAGGTTTCGCGTAATGTCCAGTATGGAGAGATCATTGCGTAAAGAGCTTCTTCGCAAGCTTGCGTTGTGGTTTATCCCCCCTATCGGAACCTTTCTGATTCGCCTTATTTATTTCACAAATACGAAACGGTTTCATCTTCCTCAAACAATCCCCACCGAACCGGTTATTTTTGCTTTTTGGCACGGTGACTTATTGATGCAGCCGTATCTTTATTACCAATTCCGCAAAGCACCTAAAGCGAATGTCCTGATTTCCGATCATTTTGACGGTCAAATTATTGCCCGAATTATGCGTTATTTTAGACTGGGAACCATTCACGGCTCAACGACACGCGGTGGGGCAAAAGTATTAATTCAAGGGCTTAAATCACTTTCAGAAGGGTATGATATCGGTATTACACCTGATGGGCCTAAAGGGCCTCGTCATGAGATGAGTGACGGCGTAGTAATTATGGCTCAGAAGCGCAAAGCAAAAGTTATTGTCTACAGCTGCGTCCCCTCACGCTATTGGCAGCTTCCGAGTTGGGATCGCTTTACCGTTCCCAAACCGTTTGGAACCCTTGATTTTTATACTTCGGAACCGATTGATCTTGACGGATTGGAAATGGAAGCGGCAAAAGCACTTATTAAAGCAAAGCTCATGGAGCATGCATTTTAGGGAGTTTCAAATATGAATGAACTTTTCAGTGCAAAAGAAGCATTTTTAAAATATCTCGATGCAATTGCCGGCTATTCTCCCCTTACGATACGAAGTTATCATGATGCGATTGATGAAATGCTCCATTTGGCAGAAATCGATACGATGTCCGAGGAGGTAAGTATTAATTTAATGCCGTTACGTCTTAAAATCGCCCATTTAAAAGCCAAAACGATTGCCGCTAAACTTAGTGCTATACGAAGTTTTGTCAAATACCTCCGCAGAGAGGGAAAGAGTCTCATTTTATCCGGTGATGAAAGTATTAAAATCCCAAAAACTCTACCTAAACCGATTACGGATGAACAAATTAATCATGCGCTCCAACATGCTGAACCTTTGGCGGCATTAGCGATTACGCTTCTTTATACAATGGGGCTTCGAATCTCTGAACTCTCTCATTTACGCATCAGTGACATCGATAACGGATGGGCGCGTATTCGCGGGAAAGGTTCTAAAGAGAGAGATATACCGATGCTAGAGTCTATAAGTATGATGATAGAAAATTATCTTCGCGGCAATCCCTCACGAGAGTATGTATTTGAGGATAAAGGTGAAAAATTAAGCGAAAATAGTCTAAGATATACCATTATTAAGGCATTCGCAAAGGTTGGACTCAAAGTGACCCCACATCAATTGCGTCATACATATGCAACAGAATTGTTAAACAACGGGGCTCGAATTGCCGATGTTAGCGAATTATTAGGTCATGCGAGCATGGCCACAACACAGATTTATACTAAATTGGGAAATGCTCTAAAAATGGATCATTACCTTCAATCGCATCCATTATGCCAAACTCATGAGGACTCTAAGTGCTAGCGCGGTTATACCGAAAAATCTTTATCGCTATTGTCCATGATGGAGAAGCGTACGATGTTCGTATCGTTGCGAAAAAGCAAAAAAAAGTTCTTTACAAAGAGAGCCGACATTTTGAGGGAGGATCTTCGTATGAAGACCTCTTTTTATTTATCCGCAAGTATTTTGAAGAATCTCCGTTGCATTACGTGGCACTTTTAAATCCTGAACCAAAGCAGGGGGCACTTTCCGGATGCTCACACCACAGTGCAGAAATGATGGAAGATCTTAGCGGTACAAAAACGATTTGTCGCAATGAAAAATGGCTTTTATACAGTTCGATGCGAGGGATAAATACTTTGGAAAAAGAGTATAAGAAAATTGGGCTCGATTTCATTTTCTCCCCTTTTTCCGTTATAGAACACTTTTTTGCAGATAAGATTAAAGAGGGATTCGCCCTCTATGCTTTGGCCCAAAAAGATTCATTTAGTATTGCAATATTTGAGAATGGAAAGCTTGAATATGCCCATCATTATCCAATGAATGAGAAAAATACATTATCCATCGAAGAGGATAATAACAGTGTCGATTTTACGGCTGGAATCAAAGAAGAAGATGAAGCTGAAAAAGGGATAAGCCTCGATGATATCGAATCTCTTGATGATTTGGATATTCTTGATGAGTTGGATGATTTGAGTGATATTGAAGATTTGGATACCCTTGAAGAGATTGCGGAATTCAGTGAAGATGAACCGACTTATGAAGAAAAACGGATTAGTTCTCCTCGTGGCAGTGATATTAAACATGAGATGGACCAATTTAATAGCGATTATTACCGATTTGAGTTGATTCAGCGTACATTAGTACGTTTTTATGCGGGAGAACTATGCCAGAATCGCTTTGTAGAGACCGTTTATATTGCAGATGCTTATGGCAGTGGGGAAGAGCTGAAGAGTTATCTTGAAGAGGAACTTTTTTTAAATGTATCGATTCGGCATATTGATTTGACCGAAGAGGTTATTGCGCTAGCCATGGCGGAAGAGGAGGGGATGTGAAACACAGTTTTATTACCCCCCGTCCTAAAAGATTAATTAGCGGTGAATTACGTCTTGTCCTTTTCTTTTTTATTGTAACCATTGCTATGCTTGTGGGAACCTATACCTTTTTGGGGTATAAAACATATGATTTTTCGCATGAGCGTCAAAATGTAGCACAAAAAGAGAAATCGTTACAGAACTCCATTATAGAGATGGAAGAGCAAATAAAAACGATAGAAGTGGAAGCAAAAATAGCCGAACAGGTGACAACAGAGAATACGGTGATGAAAGAGAGTATCCGTAATCTTTTTGATCTTGTACCGGAAGATATTACCCTTTCTCGAGCTGAATTAGAATCAAAATCACTGATTCTTTACGGAACGACACCCAATAAAGATACGTATGAATATATGCTGCATGCTCCGCTACGGTCTATTTTCCATCGTACCTATACAAGCTTTTATCCGATTGAAAATGGATGGTATCAGTTCGTTTCCACCAATTACTTAGATGATGAGAGCAAAGAAGAGAACCAATGAACCGTCAAACACTTTATGTCGTAATACTCTCACTTCTTTTACTCATTGGAGTTGTTGCATTTTCATTTTTGTTTTTGATCCCGAAAGGGAAAGAATATCGATCGCTTCGGTTGGACAGTAAAAAAGAGTTTCAACAATTAGAACTTGCTCAAAATCGATATGACAATACGTATAATCGCCTTCAAGATCTAAAAGCACAAAATCGTCATATCATCGGTGCTTTTGATACGATGTTTAATCCGGATCGATTTGAACGTCTTTATAAAAAAGAGTTTACGGATCTCTTTTTGACGGAAGTGACGACACTTGATAGCAATGGAACTTTTAAGGTATATGAGGTTAATGCGACCTCTAAAATAACGTCACCGCAAAGTTTTTATAACTTTCTTGAAAACATTAATCAAAGTGAATGGGTCATCGGTGTCAATTTTCCGATCCATTTTGTGAGAGACGGTGATAAAATTCGCTCAAGTTTTACGATGAAAGTACATAATAAACCATCGGAAAAAGAGATGCCAAACAAAGGCAATGAGAAAAGCAAACCTGTACCGAAAAGTGAAAAGGTTGCACCAGAAGCACCTGAAGTGATCTCACCTTTTGAGCCGCAAAAAGCTAAGGAAGTGGAAGTCTCACAGCATTAAGGGAGATTATTTCATCTCTTTAGCACGAGTGTAGGCGGCATGAATGGCTTCCATACACCCCTCACGAACTTTCCCTTTTTCCAAGGCTCCGTAGCCTGCGGCAGTTGTTCCGCCGGGACTCATCACATTGTCTTTTAAAAGAGCGGGATGGGTTGTTTGAATCAGTTTTCCAAATCCTTCGAAAAGACCTCGCATTAAAACCATGGCATCATCACGTTTTAGCCCTTCACGAACGGCTCCATCACAAAATGCTTCAGCAATAAGCGCTAAATAAGCCGGTCCGCTTCCTGCTAATGCCGTAGCGATATCAAGCTCTTTTTCACTACCCAGCCAAAGAGTTTTCCCTATGGTGCCGAAAAGTGAAAGTGCATCTTCTGCAGTTGCGTTATCACCAACCAAAGAGGTCATGGATAGTCCTACTTCGGCTGCGAGATTAGGCATAGCACGGCAGTAATGATCTGCATTGATTGCTTTGAGAGATTCTAAAGTGGTTCCCGCAAGGAGAGAATAAAGGGTGGACGCTTTTCCTTTTAACAAAGAAGCCACTTCTTTTAAATTTGCCGGTTTGACGCATAAGAGAATATTTTTTTGAGTGATAGTCGCTTCTGTATAGAGGGTTTTAGTGATCGAAATACCTAATGCTGTCTCAAAGTTATCCATTGAGGCTTGCGTTCGTCCGACCACTTCGATGGAATGGGTTTTGCAAAGCCCTTTTGCAAGGGCAAGTGCCATTTTGCCGTTACCGATAAAAGTGATCGATTTAGACATCATCTGGGCCCTTAAGATAATTTTTAATCGGTTCGGCTATTCCGAAATCGGCACGGTTGTCAATGATGATTTGTGCCATGGTCTGATTATCGGTGTTGAAAATAAGGGGAGCGACAAAATTAACCGTTGATTTTTCGATCGGTGTTTGTAAAATCATAATATTATAGATTAGAAGATTACTCTGAGGAGTAATTCCCATCAATGCTTGAAGGGAAGAGGGGATATCAAAAGAGTATTCGCGCAGTGCAAAAGGGTTGATGAGGGTAAAAGAGGGCCCTTCTCCGATACTTTCCAGACGTAAAAAAATTTCATCGATTTTTTGGAGCTCCATCTTCGAGACTGCATCGAAACCGAGCAGGGGAAGTTTTAAATCAAACTGCATAACTACCTTCTTCTATCATTGATGGTCTGATTTTAACACATCAAAGTAAAAAGTTTCAACCTTTTGCAGGGGTGTTTAATCTCTTTACGGTAAAATAGCTCATAATTTCAAAATAGCGTAGGGTTTATCAATGATTAGAACATGGTTCATCGCAATGACGGCACTCATTCTCCTTAGCGGATGCGGTAAAGATCTCGAAGAGTATAATAAACCTGCGGAATATTGGTATGAAAAGATGGTGAGTTCGGTTTCTAACGGAAATTTGGAAAAAGCGGACAGCTATTTTAGCTCACTCCAAAGCGAACACATCAGTTCACCTTTTTTATCGGAAGCCACGATGATCATGGCACAAGCCCATATGGCACATGAAGAGTATCTATTGGCGGAGCATTTTTTAGATGAATATATTCGCCGCTATGCTACCCCTGAGGGACGTGAATATGCAGAATTTTTAAAAATTAAAGCGAAATTTTTAGCACTTCCTAATCCGGGACGTGACCAAGGGTTGATTGATGAAACACTAAAAGGGGTTGATACGTTTAAAGTAAATTACCCTTATTCAATCTATTTGCCGTTGGTTCATTCGATGGAAACACAATTGCAATTGGCACGCGGGGTTTTAAATGAACAAATCGCACAATTGTATGAGCGTTTAGGTAAACCCAAAGGAGCCGGCTACTACCGTGCAATGGCTCCGGTAACGTGGATTGATCCTAAAGAAGTTGTACATGCAGATATTGCATGGTATAAAGAGATGTTTGAGGGAGACGGCAGCAGCAGCTGGTATGAATTTCTCATTCCGCAAACTCGAAACGTTATATCGATGGACGACAACGAAAGTAAATAAAAATAGGATTTATTTCAATGCAACTTAGTAATTATAGCTCTTTTCCGACTAATTTACCCGTTATTGCGGAGGATGAGCTTTTTTTATACCCGTTTATGATTTCTCCCCTCTTTTTGAATGATGAAAAGAATATTGCCGCTGCAGCCGAAGCGATTGAGAATAATTCTCTTGTTATCGTCTGCCCCGTAAAACCTGAGCATGAAGGGGAACGTGAAGGGGATTCGATCTATGACGCCGGCGTTATCGGTTCCATTATGCGTAAAGTCGTTTTGCCCGATGGTCGAATCAAGGTACTGTTTCAAGGTCTTGCTCGCGGGCACATTACGGAGATGGTGCATGACAATCCACTCCGTGCTCATGTCGATTTAATCTCATCAATGGCGGTGAATGAGCTCAAAATGGATGCGATTTTAGAAGTGTTGCGTGAAAAAGTGCGTGCCCTCTCTCAAGTAAGCAACTATTTCCCCCCTGATTTGCTCCGAACGATCGAAGAGAATCACGAGTACAACCGTATTGTCGATTTGATTTGTAGCTCGATCAAGATCAAAAAAGAGAATGCTTACAAGCTCTTTATCGAACGTGACCCTGAAAAACGGTTTTTGATGCTGATTGATGAGCTGATTGAAGAGACCGAAGCGAATAAACTCCAAAAAGAGATCCGATCGAAAGTCCACTCCCGCATTGAGAAAGTGAACAAAGAATATTTTCTCAAAGAACAGCTCAAGCAGATTCAAAAAGAGCTGGGAACCGATACCCACCGTGATGAAGAGATCGAGGAGTTCCGTAAAAAACTCGATGCTAAAAAAGATAAAATGCATCCCGATGCCTACAAAGAGATCAACAAGCAGTTAGAGCGTTTTGCGCGAATGCATCCCGACAGTGCCGATGCGGGGATGATCCAAACGTACCTCGAATGGGTGCTTGAGATTCCCTACGGCGAAGAGGCGAAAAAAGCGCTCAACATTCACGATGTCGAGAATCAGTTGAACAAAGATCACTTCTCTCTCAAAAAACCAAAAGAGCGTATCTTGGAGTATTTCTCGGTTAAAGAGCTCCTTGAGCTTCGTGGTATCGCCGATAAAGAGGGGCGTGGGGCAATACTATGTTTTGCGGGTCCTCCGGGTGTGGGTAAAACCTCTCTTGCTAACTCTATTGCCACAGCCCTAAAGCGTCCACTCGTGCGGATTGCACTGGGCGGACTGGAAGATGTGAATGAATTGCGGGGGCACCGACGTACCTATATCGGTGCAATGCCGGGGCGTATCGTGCAGGGTGTGATCGAAGCGAAAAAAATGAATCCCGTCATCGTTCTCGATGAGATTGACAAGGTGGCAAAATCACATCGGGGTGATCCGACGGCGGTATTGTTGGAGATTCTCGATCCTGAGCAAAATACCCATTTCAGAGACTATTATCTCAACTTTAACCTTGACCTTTCCAAAGCGATTTTCATCGCGACCGCGAATGATGTGGGGCAGATTCCGGGACCGTTGCGCGATCGTATGGAGTTTATTTCGGTCAGCAGTTATACGCCGCAGGAGAAGTTTCAGATCGCCAAACAGTATTTGATCCCCCAAGAGTTGAAAAAACACGGTCTTAAAACGGCGGAGCTCTCTATCTCTAAAACGGCATTGGCCGAAGTGATCGAGAAGCATACGCGGGAAGCGGGGGTTCGTAACCTCCGCCGCCGTGTCGCCGATATCGTCCGTAAAGCGGCGAAAAAGATCCTCGAAGAACCGAGTACCCAAAAAGTAACGGTAAGTTTGAAAAACCTCAAAGATTTCTTGGAAAAAACTATTTTTGAGATTGATCGAACCGATCACATCGATCGTATCGGTGTGGTTAACGGGTTGGCGTGGACCGCAGTGGGTGGAGATGTACTCAAGATCGAAGCAATCCGTATCAACGGTAAAGGGGTATTACAGCTCACGGGAAGTTTGGGGGATGTGATGAAAGAGTCTGCCCGCATCGCCCTCTCCGTCGTCAAAACATTGATCGATGAGGGGAAAATCAGTGTCGATCATTCGATTATCCCTCTAAGTCCTGCTGAGAGAGAAAGTGATATACCGCTTGATGCGAGCGAAGTGTATAAACGCTTTGACTTGCACATTCACGTTCCTGATGGGGCTACCCCTAAAGACGGCCCGAGTGCGGGGATCGCGATGTCAACGGTCATCGCTTCGATACTCACAAATAAAAAAGTGCGTGCCGATATCGCTATGACGGGTGAAGTATCGCTCACGGGAAATGTTCTCCCTATCGGCGGACTCAAAGAGAAGCTGATTGCGGCGCATCGTGCGGGGATGAAACTTGCCCTTATTCCTCAGAAAAACTACGACCGTGATTTGAGTGATATTCCCGATGAGGTAAAATCAGCCATCGAGATTGTCGGGGTCAGTCGAATTGAAGAGGTGCTGGAACGCCTTTTAATTGACGGATAACCTCGAAAGCCTTCGGGGAACCATAAAGATATCCCCGAAGTTTTGAAGCAATTTTTAACGCTCTGCACTCCTCACGAAACCCTTTATCCATGACAACATTATGTTCATACGGAGCGATAAACGTATAATCACGTTCAATCGATATTATAGTATGACGTCCTATGATATGGTCTCCCCCTTTTTTCAGAGCCTCTTTATCGTGTTGGCTTAGGAGATAACCCTGTGCTTTAAAAAAGCGATCAATCCCATAGAGAAGCGAGCGAAGATTAGGTGGATTGGCGGCATAAGAGAGCTGTTCTACCGTTATAAATTCCATCACATCTATAAGGGAATCATTGTCCTCTTCGAGGTAGCGAAAACTGCGACGGATGGCATCTCGGTAGTCACGCATCATTGGCGCACTGTAGCGATGACGGAAAAAGTTTCGGGTATAGCGTTCATCCGCATTGCTCTCATCAATATGATGAGGGATAAGGCGCTCATGAAGATACGTTTCGATAGAGTCTCGGTCCCATTCCAACAAAGGGCGTAAAATCACAATATCTTCGCGGGAATCTTTTGATTTAATCCCCAACATTTCAGGTAGTCCGGAACCTCGGCATATCTGCATCATGAGCCATTCCAGTCGATCATTCAGCTGATGCGCCGTCAAGAGATACGTATAGCCGTGCTTTTTCATTAAATAATCAAAGAATCGGTAGCGCTCTTCACGTGCACGGTACTCAAAATTAGCCCCTTTTAGTCGGCAGGAATGGGTATAGTATTGCAAATTATATTTTTGTGCGAGGGCAATTGCACTTTGTTCTTCTGCGTCACTGGAAGAACGGGTGTGGTAGTTGACATGGGCAATGTCAAACGCAATATTATGTTCAAGTAGAAGATGGAAGAGGGCGGTTGAATCGACCCCTCCCGAGAAAGCGAGGAGAACTCTCCCCTCTTTTAGAAGATCAAGATGAAGGAGTTCAGACATTTCCCGTTACGGTCGCCAAAGGGCGTGTTTGTGCAAGTTCAGTGATACGGGCACGGTAGATTTTACCGAAATTGAGCTCACCCTCTACCTCGCGGTCGTTGACGTAGATTTCGCCGTCTACATCGGGTGCCCAGTTGAGAGAGCGCGCGCTTAGGAGGAATTCGTGCTCGTCACTCTCACCGTCTATGATGAGAGAAATTTCTTGAGTAACGAGTTTTTGCAGACTTTCCACTTCGACGTTAGAAGCGATTTTTCCCAGTTTTTTGGCGCGGGCGTTGATCACTTTGGGAGCGATTTTTTCTTCCATCGTATACGCACTCGTCCCCTCTTCGTCGGAGTAGCTGAAAACGTTGAGGCGATCAAACCCGAAACTGAGCGCAAACTCTGCCATCTCTTCGAACATAGCCTCAGACTCTTGCGGATGCCCGACGATAAAGCTGGTACGGATAAAGGCGTTAGGGAGTGCTTTCATGGCACTCAGAAGCTCTAAGGTTTTCGCTTTTCCGAATCCACGTTTCATAATGCGAAGCATATCGTCGTTGATGTGTTGTATCGGCATATCGAAATAATTATGGAACACTTTTGAATCACCGATGGTTTTGATCAGTTTCAACGTTGTGGTCGAAGGGTAGAGATACAAAATCCGAGCGCTTTTTACCCCATCAATCAGTTCGATCCGTTTGATAAGGTGAATAAGACCGTCTTGTGTATTTTGATCACGCAGATACGAACTGGAGTCTTGGGATACGAAACTGAAATCATAATACCCTTTGGCAACCAACCCTTCTACCTCACGGGCGATACTATCCAAATCACGTGAATGGAGTTTCCCTTTGAACGAGGGGATGGCGCAGAAACTGCACACTTGATTGCACCCCTCGGAGAGTTTGACATAGGCATGGTAGGTGGAACCCGTCACGACCCGCTCTGCACCGTCGATCAGATAGACCTCAGGGGTAAAACGGCTTTGTTTGGCGGCAAGGAGTTCATCGATTTTGTCGTAATCGCCGACACCGGTGAAGATATCGACCTCTTTGAGCTCCGCAGAGAGTTCCTCTTTGTACCGCTCAGAAAGACACCCCGCCATTACGAGAACCGAATCACGTTTGCGTCCTGCGTCGAGATTGAAAATAGTGTTGAGTGACTCTTGTTTTGCCGCATCGATGAACCCGCAGGTATTGACGATGATAACGTCTGCCTCACCGCTCTCATCGGTCATTTCAAAATCTTTGAGCCGTCCGAGCATAACCTCAGTATCGACGAGATTTTTGGTACAACCGAGTGAAACGATATGAAGCTTTTTAGACATTCTGTCCCTTTGAAAAAAGTAGTAACGTATTATATCCAAGAGAGAATTTGATACACTTTCAACATGAGATATATAATTGTCCTTTTAGCTTTAATCCCGTTGATGTTCATGGGTATCCTCTTTCTTTACGGATCGGGGATCGTGTGGTTTGATGAATTGGTCGTATGGGGTGAAAATGCTTTTTCATCTTCTCTCCCAATTGTGAAAAATAAACTCTACTTTTTCTCCAAAATTGCAGGAATAAGTGCATTATGGCTCCTTATCCTCGCTTTTTGGGTTCAGCCTCTGCGTACCTACATCCGATTTGATCTGGTGGAGTTTAAAAAACTGCTCGGGGGTTTTGCGATCGGGTACGCGTCACTGCATCTGATTTTCTTTATCGCGTCGCACCAATTTGCCCTTGGGCATATCGGAAAATTGTTTTTTACCCATCTCTTTTTAACCGTCGGTTTGGGGGCGTTGTTGGTACTCTCTATCGCTCCGCACGTCAAAGCATGGTACAAGATTCTCTACATTGGTGTCGTTCTGGTCATTATTCACCTTTTACTAGGTTATCGCACGTTAGACACTCACCATATTATCGCTATTTCTTTGCTGGCTCTGGGCTTGGCACTTCGACTGATTAAGCGTTAAATGAAACACTATGATGTGCTTATCCTCGGAGCAGGGGCGAGCGGGCTTATGTGCGCAGCGCAGGTACGCCTAAACAGTTCCCTCTCTGTTGCGATTATCGAGGGGAATAACCGCCCTGCGCTGAAACTCAAAGCTTCCGGCGGAGGCAAATGCAACCTTACCAACGTAGAGATCGATGAGAGTCATTTCCTCGGAGATGAAAACCTTGTCAAACAAGCGTTATCGGTATTTGGACAAAAAGCACTTTTGGACTATTTCAAAGCAGGTGGATTGCGTCCCGTAATCCGTAAAGAGCGCTATTATTTCTGTCCGAAAAGTTCCGATGAGATCATCTCCATTTTGATGGGTAAAGCAAGCGGATGTGATCTCCTTTTGGGACATAAAATCCTCTCCGTAGAGGGACAAAATCCGTTCGTGGTAACTACCGATAAGGGGAAGTTTACCGCCGATAACGTGGTTGTCGCAACAGGTGGGGCAAGTTATAAAGAGCTTGGTGCGAGTGATATAGGATTGAAAATCGCTCAAAGCTACGGGATAAAAACCGTACCGTTTTCCCCTGCATTGGTGGGGTTGACACTGCAACCTAAAGAGTTTTGGATGAAAGAACTTAGCGGAATCAGTTTTCCTGCCCGAATTCATGTCGCGGGGAAAACATTGGATGAGGATTTGCTCTTTGCCCACAAAGGGATCAGCGGTCTCGTTGTCCTTTCCGCCTCGCTTTATTGGCACCGAGGGGAGATCGTGATTGATTTTCTCCCCGATTTTGATGTGAACATCCTTAAAAAAGAGAAAAAGAGTATCTCTACGGCTATCCCCCTTCCTAAACGGTTTATGAAAGCTTTTTTAGAAGCAATAGGGCTGGAAGACAAAGGGTGCAACCGTTTAAATCCGCAGGAATTCGAAAAGCTTTTGAGTATCCGTCACTACGCCATGGCACCCTCAGGAACGTTTGGGTTATCCAAAGCCGAAGCATGTCGCGGTGGAGTCGCATGCGAGGAGATTAATCCGATAACGATGGAAAGTAACACAATAAAAGGGCTCTATTTTATCGGCGAGACGGTGGATGTGACAGGGGAACTTGGGGGATATAACTTCCAGTGGGCGTTTAGTTCAGCCGTTGTTTGTGCCTTATCAATTACGCTATAATATTTTCAAATAAGAGGCTAAATATGGAACAGCGTAAACGTGTCATTATTGTCGGCGGTGGGTATGCCGGAGTAAAAGCACTTCAAGCTTTAGCCGCATCAAATGTATGCGATATCATTTTGATCGATCAACATCCCTACCATTATCTCCAGACAGAAGCGTATGAATTGATCGCCAATGAGTGTTCGATGACCCGTGTCACGATCGATTTGGTGGCTTTATCTCTCAGTTATGGTGAGCATGTGACGTTTATCAAAGATACGGTGAGAGAGATCGATTTTGAGAATAAATGTGCCAGCGGACAAAACTCGTGCCATCCGTATGATTATCTTCTCCTTTGTACCGGAAGTCGTACCGCGTTTCACAGCACTACCCCGGGATTACGCGAACACTCCCACGGGGTGAAAACCCTCCCCAGTGCCCTCTCGTTTAAGCACCAGTTTGAGCAGAGATTATATGCACGTATGGAGAGCGAGGGGGGATGGTGCAGTGAACCTTTCAACGTCGTTATCGGCGGTGGGGGGTTGAGCGGTGTCGAGATTGCTGCTGAAATGGCTCACTATATCCGCGTATTTCATAAGGACAATACCCTCACTTGCGATAATATCCATATTTTTTTAATTATTCCGCATGAAAATGTTTTGGAAGGGATGGAATCGTATCTGATCCAAAAAGCGACCCAACGACTGACACAGTTAGGGGTTAAAATCATCAACCATTCGCGTATCACTTCCGTTGAAGAGCACACTCTGATTTTAAATAACAATAAGAGTCTTTGTTTTGATTTTATGATTTTTACGGGGGGGATTGTTGCTTCGACATTGACATCGACGATCAACAGTTCTAAAAATAAAAAGTCGCAGCTTATTGTCGATGAATATCTTCGTGTAGCGATGTATAACGGGGTTTTTGCGGCGGGCGATATTGCCGAGCTTCGAGAATTTGATGGAGAACTGCTTCCCCCTACAGCGCAGAGTGCCGAGCAAAGCGGCACTCTTGCGGCACAAAATATTCTTGCATCGATTGAGAATCGTGAGATGAGACGTGCCAAAATACGGATGGAGGGGATGATGGTGGCGTTAGGGGGAAATTACGCCGCAATTTCTCTCTTTGGAGTGATTCAGATCAGCGGTCTTTTGGGGTATTGGGTTAAAAGGGTGATTATGCGAGGTTACCGATATCTTCTTCATCGTCAATGCACTAAAGGGATGGAATCTCTCTAAAACTAAACCCCAATGTCACACGGGATTTTAATTTTTTCTCAGTACAATTACATCAACTAACATCGAGGAGTATCCGATGATACTTTTAGCCGGACCGTGTGTCATCGAGAGTGAAGCGTCGATTTTTAAAATCGCCAAGTCACTTGAATGTTATCAAAATGACCCGCGCTTTGATTTTTATTTCAAATCGAGTTTTGACAAAGCCAACCGTACCTCATTGGAGAGTTATCGAGGCCCTGGGATCGAAGAGGGACTTCGAATCCTCCAAAAGGTCAAAGAAGATTTTGGATACAAAATCGTCACCGATGTTCATGAGAGCTATCAAGTCCCCCTTGCGGCGGAAGTGGTCGATATGCTCCAAATTCCTGCATTTTTGTGCCGACAGACCGATCTGCTTGTCGCGGCGGCCAAAACGGATAAAATCGTTAATATCAAAAAAGGGCAGTTTATGACCCCCTCAGATATGCGTTTTTCGGTGGCGAAAGTACTTAAAACCCGTGGATGCGATGAGGTGAGTTATGAAGCTTCCCAAAAATACGGTGTTTTACTCTGTGAGCGGGGTTCCTCTTTCGGATATGGCAACCTTGTTGTCGATATGCGCTCTCTCGTCATCATGCGTGAATACGCCCCCGTAATTTTCGATGCGACCCATTCAGTACAGATGCCGGGTAATGGTACAGGTAAAACGGGCGGGGACAGCTCGATGGTTCCTCACCTTGCTCGCGCGGCAGCAGCGGTTGGAGTGGATGGATTTTTCTTTGAAACCCATTTTGATCCTATTTGCGCTTTGAGTGACGGACCGAATATGCTAAAATTAGAACAACTTGAAGCGTTAAGTGAAACGCTGTTAAAAATTGACTCAGTTAAAGGAAATTGAAAATGAAACTTATTGAAGGACAACTTCGTGTTCGCACGGATAAAAGAGTAGCGATTGTCAGTACACGTTGGAACCATTTTATCGTTGATCGTCTCGTAGAAGGGGCAAAAGATGCCTATGCGCGTCATGGTGGAAACGCGGATGAGTTGACTCATGTTTTAGCGCCGGGTGCGTTTGAGCTTCCTATGGTTATCGAGCAATTGCTTAGCAGTGGCAAATACGATGCGGTTTGTGCATTGGGTGCGGTGATTCGCGGTTCAACTCCTCATTTTGACTACGTTTCGGCTGAAGCGACTAAAGGGATTGCAACGGTGAGTTTGAAACATAAAAAACCGGTTTCATTCGGATTGTTGACGACCGATACCATCGAGCAGGCGATTGAGCGTGCCGGAACCAAAGCAGGAAATAAAGGCTTTGAAGCGATGACGGTTGTTATCGAGATGTTAGATTTGTATGCGGAAATAGGTGCATAATGGCAACACGACATCAAGCTCGCATGGCAGTAGTAAGTCTTTTGTACGCGTATGATTTGGGAAACCAGACTATCTCTGATTTTAGTGATGAGATCCTTGAAGAGAAAAAAATCCGTAATAAACAGCGCGATTTTGCCCTTGATCTGTTCAAAGGGGTGACGGAACATTTGGCACAAGTCGATGAAGCGATTGAAAAACATCTCAAAGATTGGGATTTTGATCGTCTCGGTTCGATCGAACGGGCGACGCTCCGTTTGGGTGCGTATGAAATTATGTACGGTGAACTCGATTCTGCGGTGATTATTAACGAGGCAATCGAAGTGATGAAAGCATTTGGAAGTGAGCAATCACCGAAGTTTATTAATGGCGTTCTCGACGCAATTTCAAAAGATAAATAATCCATTATGCGTCTTACTAAAGAACAAGCCCTCGAACTAGTCCGCCATGCTGACCTCAAAGAACTGGGGAAAATGGCAACGGCTCGTAAAAAGGAACTTCATCCGGATGGAGTTACGACTTTTGTTGTCGATCGTAATATTAACTACACCAATGTCTGTTGGGTTGATTGCAAGTTTTGCGCATTTTACCGTCACGGTAAAGATGAGGATGCCTATGTCCTGACATTCGAGGAGATTGATCAAAAGATCGACGAACTGCTCGAAATCGGCGGAACTCAGATTTTGTTCCAAGGGGGAGTCCACCCGAAACTCAAAATCGAGTGGTATGAGGATTTAGTAGAGCATATCCATACGAAATATCCTACAGTAACGATTCACGGGTTCTCTTCAATTGAGCTCGATTTTATTGCCAAAGTTTCTCATATCTCGATACAAGAGTGTTTATCACGGCTTCATGCTAAAGGGTTGGCTTCCATTCCGGGTGCAGGGGCTGAGATTTTGAGTGACCGTGTACGCGATATTATTGCTCCGAAAAAAATGGATTCGTTAGAGTGGGTGGATGTTCACCGTCAAGCTCATAAACTTGGGATTAAGTCAACGGCGACGATGATGTACGGTACGGTAGAGACCGATGAAGAGATTATCGAACACTGGAATTTGATTCGTGATCTTCAAGATGAGACGGGGGGTTTTCGCGCCTTTATTATGTGGTCGTTTCAGGGACAAAATACCCAGTTGATGGAAGAGCATCCTGAGATTGAGAAACAATCTTCTAACCGTTATTTACGACTGTTAGCGGTATCACGTCTTTTCTTGGACAATTTTCCGAATATTCAAAGTTCATGGGTGACACAAGGACCGTATATCGGACAGATGGCATTGCTCTATGGGGCAAATGATTTGGGTTCGACGATGATGGAAGAGAATGTTGTCCGCAGTGCGGGGGCAGGGTTTCGGATGGCAAAAGAGGAGATGGTTCGTCTTATTCGTGACATAGGGGAGACTCCGGCAATACGCAATACGGCGTATGAGATACTGGAAAAGTTCGAGTGACACGTTTTTTTATAGCGATTTTATTATTAGGGCACGCACTTATGGCAAGCACATTGGATTTTATTGAAGTTCACGGAGTAAAAATTCCTTTTATATTTGAAGAGGATAAGCGCCTACCGATCGTTTCGATGCAGATTGTTTTTACTAACAGCGGCAGTATCGATGAGGGAAAAACATTCGGTTTGGCACGTTTGAGTGCAAAAATGTTGAACGAAGGCTCACTAAAGAGGGGTTCTGTCGGCTTTGCCGATGCCCTTGATGCACGAGCAATACAGTTAAGTGCACATGCGGGGAATGAGACCTTCGTCATTGAACTAGGATCCCTCAAAGGGGAGTTCGATACCGGACTCTCTTTGTTAAATGAGCAGTTTCGTGAACCGAATTTTACCCTCAAATCGCTTGAGAAAGTGAAAACGATGGCACTCAGTGAAATTGCCCAAAAAGAGGCCGATTTTGATACGGTAGCTTCGGATGAGCTTAAAGCGGTACTGTTTGAGGGAACGCCAATGTCTGTTCCCAATATCGGAACAGTACAAAGCATCAAAGCCATCAAACTCAGCGATATTGAAAAGTTTAAACACGAGCATTTAGTTCTTTCTCATACCCTTATCGTTATGGGGGGCGATATTTCACTGATTGATGCCAAAGCTAAAGCACAAACTCTTTTATCGATTTTAGAAACAGGAAAAGTGGGGAAAGAGCGTCATTATAATCCTCGTCAAACTCCGAAAGAGTCGATTCTAAAACGTCCTCAGACAGAGCAGGCCTATCTTTATTTCGGTGCCCCTTTTTTAATGGCTGAAGGAGATCCTGAGTTTTACAAAGCCCGCGTTGCGATGTTTATCCTCGGTTCTAGTGGCTTCGGAAGCCGATTGATGGAAGAGATCCGTGTTAAAAGAGGTCTTGCCTACTCCGCCTATTCACGTCTTTCGGTCGCTAAAACAGCAACCTATTTTAGCGGATATCTCCAGACAAAGCTTGAATCGCAGGATGAAGCGAAAAAAACGGTGATTGAGGTTATTAATACCTTTGTCTGTGATGGTGTAACGCAGAGTGAACTTGATCAAGCCCGTAAATTCCTCCTCGGTTCTGAGCCGCTTCGTGTTGAAACTCTCTCCCAACGATTGGGTCGTACCTTTAGCGAATATTACAGTGGCAAGCCGCTCGGATCGAGCGTACAGGAATTGGAGATGATCCGTAACTTGACGTTGGATGAAGTGAACGATTTTATCAAACGCCACGGCGAAATCCGCGATCTTAGCTATGCTATCGTTACCAAGTGAGGAGGGTGAAAAGTTTCACCGTTTAGGAGTAAGCAGTATTACGGCCCTCTCCCTCATCGCTCCCACCTCGTTCGAAGATCGCCGTCTAAGCCATGAACTTTTTGCTAACACGCAATGTGTCATCGATGCAACGGTTGAACACGTCGTCCGAACCCCCAAAACACTCAAAATCACCTTATTTGCTCATAACCTTGAGCGTGTGATCGAGGGGGTAATTTTTCACCCCAAACCTTATATGCTCCATCAATTTCCTCGTGGAGAGAGAGCTTTTTTCAGTGGAAAAGCGCAGTGGGAGCTGGGAAAATGGACGATTGTCCATCCAATGAAGATCAGTGCCGTCGGTTCCCTCGTTAGCATCTATAAAACACCACTTCGAGTCGATGTGATGCGCCGCTTAGTGGAAAAAAATATTACCGTTGAAAATCTCATCGCAGACGGATTGCCCGAAAAGATAGCCCGTGAACTTTATGCACTCCATTTTCCCGATTTTCCGAAGCCCCTTGGTGAACAACAGTTTTATGCCCTTAAATTTGGCGAACTTTTTGAGTATATGCGTCGTCTTCGTCTCAAACGTCGTTTCCATAAAACATCCTATCGTGCTTCAGGTGATGTTGGGGGGTGGATGAAAACCCTTCCGTTTGAACTGACTGACGACCAAAAAAAAGCGATTGGCGAGATTGAGAGTGATCTCAGAGGGGAATATGGATCGCGGCGGATGATTGTCGGGGATGTCGGCTCAGGAAAAACGATGGTGATTTTAGCTTCGGTTGTTTTGATGCACCCCTATCGCTCCATTTTGATGGCACCGACGACGATCCTTGCGGCACAACTTTATGAAGAGGCGCAAAAATTTCTCCCACATTTACGAATCGTACTAGTGACCAATGCAACGAAAAAATCATCATTAGAGGAGTACGATTTTATCATTGGAACCCATGCGCTCCTCCATCGGAGCCTTCCTGAAGCGGGTCTCGTTATGGTGGATGAACAGCATCGGTTCGGTACCGCGCAACGCCATTCCCTCACCAAACTCACCGAGAATGATACTTCACCCCATTATTTGCAGTTTTCCGCGACCCCGATTCCCCGTACTCAGGCGATGATCGATTCGGCACACATCGATGTGAGTTTGATCGTTCAGACCCCTTTTACGAAAAATATCGCCACCCGTATCATCGGTAAAAGCGATTTTCCCCCTTTGTTGGAACACATCCGTTCCGAAATAGCTCAAAATCACCAAGTGTTGATTGTCTATCCGTTGGTAGAACAGAGTGAGAACATTGATTACCAAAGTATCGAGGAAGCGCGGGGATATTGGGAAAAAAACTTCGAAAATGTTTACGTCACCCACGGTAAAGACAAAGAGAAAGAGGCGGTGTTGATGGCATTTCGAGAAAATGGGAATATTCTCCTCGCGACTACCGTCGTCGAGGTGGGGATTTCACTTCCGCGTCTCTCTAGCGTCGTTATCGTCGGAGCGGAGCGGTTGGGTCTCTCGACTCTTCATCAGTTACGTGGTCGGGTGAGTCGTACGGGATTGCAGGGGTATTGTTATCTCTACAGTAATAAAAGTGGTAAGAATGAGCGTTTGGAGTCGTTTAGCACTTGTACCAGCGGGTTTGAGATTGCGGCGTTGGACCTAAAATTCCGCTCAAGCGGTGATTTGTTAGAGGGGAGTATCCAAAGCGGTAAAAAGTTTAGATGGGCGGATATCGCTGAAGATGAAGAGATAGTGCGGGAGGTCAAGCATTATCTTGACCTCAAAGTGGGTTAATATAATCCAAATCGCCCGTCAGCACGTTTGTAGAGGACACGCATTTTTCCATCATTATCGTAAAAAACGTCAAATACTTTGGTGCTCTCTTTAAGTTTCTCTAATACTTCGGCTACCTCTTGGGGTTTATATAAAACGAGTTCTGTCGGAACGATCTCATCTTCCATCGCTTCGCCCGCTTCATGTAAATTTACTTTTGCAGCGGCAGCTTGTTTGGCTTCGTTCATCCCTTCATTTCTGTGATCACTAAGTCGATCATGCAAACGACGAAGTGCTTTTTGGGCACGGTCGATTGCGATATCGATAGCGGCATAGAGGTCGTCGTTGCGTTGCGTAATAACGATAGTATTTTTTCCGGCAACATTAATCGTAAACTCGATTGCAACCCCTTTTCGTTCGTTTGAACTCGCAACGGCATTAACGCTGATTAGGTCGAGATGATATTTAGATAGTGTGTCGATAGAGTGCATCAGATGATCTTTAATGGCATCGCTGAGCTCGATGTGGCGTCCGACGAGAGAAATATTCATAATTATCCACCTTGTGTAGTAATGTTGAGGAGAGTTCGATTATAACACACAAAAAACAAACGTCAAGTGTTTTAGAGAAAACAAATTAGATAAGTAAAAAATAATTATTAACACATTTTAATACTGATTTAATCAACATAGCATTACAATCAAAAATAGCGCTTCTTACAAATATATTTTAGAAAAAGAGGCAACGGTCGATAGTAAGCATTTAGCTAAATCGGGTGCATGGATAAGTTCTACCGAGCCCTGTTTTTGCGTGCCTTAAAATCTCAAGAAGGATAATGATGCGTCGATTATTTTTACTATTTTTATTCATTATCTCTTCATTAAACGCTCTTGAGCTTGAGAGAGATGATTTTAACAGCAACAGTGAGAGCTGGGCAGGGGGGACTCGCGATAACAACCGTTATCGTATAGCCAGAGATGCTACGGCTTCCAAATCGTATAACTTTAATGTAGGATCATATGCATCTAAAAATGTAGTCATCAGTTTTGATGTCGTGATTGATGATGATTGGGAAACGAGTGATGCGCTGAAGGTGAGAGCAAACGGGGTAACAACGGTCTTTACCCAAACGGATGGAAGTTATCAATACACTCTGAATACGGTAATAGGTGCAGATGGAGTTTTGGATTTAAGTTTTAATCCGGATACCAGCAGTGACAGTGAACGTGCATGGATTGATAATATTGTTATCACCTTTATAACGTCAGATGCGATTAATGATACCTTTGCCATGGTTAAAAATACCGTATTGTCCGCAAATGTACTCTCAAACGATATTGGACCAACCCTTAGTGTCACTTCGCATACAAACCCCTCTCACGGAACAGCAACCGTTGCGGCAAACGGCACACTTACGTATACTCCGAACGCGAATTATATGGGGAGTGATACTTTTAATTATACGATTGAAGACGTCAACGGTTATGAAGATACGGCGACGGTGACCATTGGTGTTACCGATATTATTACAAGCGGCTATCGAGATTTTTCTCTTCGTAAACAGCTCTATACATTAGGGGATATGAGAACAATCGGGAATACGGTATTGGTTCCCCCCACGACACAAAACGCAACTATTTGCAGCACCTATACTAACGGTCCTTTTACCGTCGACGCCTCGAGTGCAAACAATTATTATTATTTGTGCGGATACCATGTCGATACCACGACAGCGGGACTGAGTAATTCGACCACCTCCGAACTTAGTTTGCCTACGGGGGCAAAAGTTATTTGGGCAGGGTTGTATTGGCAGGCGATCGTGGCAAACGGTAGTTTTAATACGAGTATGACAGTGAAAATTAGACAAGAAGCGGGATCGAATATCTATAATGATATTACACCGGATCGACTTGACTATCTCCAAGATGCCGGTCATACCGGCTATACAAGCTACTCTGCTTTCGCCGATGTGAGTGAATATTTCGGAGAGGGAAAATGGAACGAAGGAAACTATACGGTTGCCAATATTCCGGTCTATGAGGGGAAAATTGATGATCTTGGATCGTATGGAGCTTGGACGCTGGTCGTCGCCTATACGAATGCAGATGATCCGAATGAAAAGTTCCGAAGTTTCAGTATTTTTGACGGTTGGAAGGTGATTGATTCCACTAACCCAAATGTTGATGTTGATGTTACAGGGTTTTATACTCCCGATCAAACCGATATCGAGGCGAAAATATCTGTTTTTGCCGCTGAAGGGGATAAACATATCAGCGGCGATGTGTTAAAAACAACCAATTACACTACCGGTGCAGACGTTACCCTTGCCGCAGTGGCGAATAATACGTTTAATTCGACCGTAAATGGAGGGGGGAGTAGAACACCGCTTCTGAGTAACAACAACGGTATTGATATTCAGACATTCTCTATCGGTGATTATCTCACCCCGAAACAAGCAAAAATGAGGTTTACGTTTACCTCTTCGCAGGACAGATATTGGCCATCGATGATCGCCTTTTCGACTGAGCTGTATGTTCCTCGGTTTTGCTATGATTATGGGTATGAGCAAAACGGTCTCCCGTTTACGGAAGAGAATAACGGAACTGCTATGCCTTATATCACCGGAGTTTTACCAAATACATCTAATATTAATGTGAGTTTGTACATCCGAAATCAGGAAAATTCGGATGTGCTGGCCAACAATGTGAAGTTAAATATTACCGATATAAATACAACCCAAGCGGTCTATGAACGCGACAGCGTATCGATTACCTATCCGAATACTTTTACCTCGATTTATAAAACAGATGCTCTCTGGCCGCTCAATGTCGAGGATGCATTTATTAAAAATATTCCGCTTGGGGATATGGAGGGAGAAGAGTATGCCTATACCTATTACACCCTCATTCCTCAAGCAACAGGTGAGATTAGTATCCCAATTGTCGGTATATTTTCTTATGATTTGGTGATACCGCAGCCTGATGGTACGACATTGACCTTACCGTATTCCTCAAGTGTCGGGGGTGAGAGGCTGCAAATGTGCAGTGCGGATAACTTCAGTTATACCCCCGAATGGGGTATTTTTAGTGTGGTGGATGCCGGACTGTACAGCTCAGAAAATGCCAATCGATATTATGATCTTACGACACAGGTTACTCACCGACCCGGAAATTTTAGGGTTGCTTCGTTTGAGCCGGCATCACTGGATACCCCAAAAGCGGTTACGACGATTGTCGCGGTAGAGTTGATTGACGCGAGCCAGTTTCATGATGTGGATGCCGCCTGCCGAGAACCATCAAGTGCCGTTACTCCAAGGGTATGGGTGGGATTTGAGAATAATGTCAGCCAGATTAATTTTAATGCATCAACCATACAAAATGCGATAACGACGGGGATGGTATCGGACGTTATTACCGGGGGACCTTCCCTGATAACCTCTGCAAGCGAATTTTTCAAAACCGCTACGCCGAATGCCGCCTTTAGGGTAACTTTCAATACTTTAGCAGATCAAAATGACTCTTTGATTCAGATTGAAACCACAAATCAGGGGATACGGATCAGTAATTTTGCTAATATTCATCAAGTGTATCCCCATTGTCGGCAACTTGTCACTAATCCCAATAATAATACTTTGACAAATGATACGGCGGTAGCCTGTTCGAATAATGGGAATAATAGTACCTACAAAGATGTTGCTATATGTATGGAGTGTTTGTACGGAGCGCGAACCCAAGTGCTTTGTTCTAGAGATAATTTTGCTATCCGTCCTGAGAGCTATACGGTTGTACTAAAGGATGTAAATCAGACGAATTCAGCACAAACACAAGTTTTTGCACCCGGATATACGGGAGTAGTAACCCCGAATACGGGACGTGTTAATGTTGCAAGTGGATACGATTACCACTATGATATTAATGCTACCAATCATAGCGATAATAATGCAACACAGGGGTATACGCGTTATTTCTCGACGGGGGGATCGGATTACAATATAAGTTTAGTTTGGGACCAAAATATTTCAAAAACGGGATGCAATGATACCGAGAGTAAGCCGCAAAATTTTAATTTGATCAACGGTGCGGTTTCTGCAGAAGGGAACCTTTCTCAGGTGGGGGAGTATCATCTAAATATTATTGATACTACTTGGACGGCAGTGGATTGGGATCCTACGATGCAGACGCATCAGATCGGAAGCCATTTTCTCTCAGCCACTGAGTGTGTACAGAATAGTTCGGATGTACCGATTCAGGGAGATGTTATTGCTCTGAGCGGAACGAGTATCAATAATCTAGTGGGGTGCACCATCAGCAGTAGCCATGATAATATTGAAAATGGATTGAAATACAGAGACTATCAGTTCACCTTTCATCCGTACAAATTCGATATGAGTACGATCTTCTTTGGTATCGGAACCACTCCACAGGAGATCAATTCAACGATAGGCAGCGGTTTTATTTATATGTCCGATATAAGTCGAGACGATGGTATGAATATGTCACTCAGGGCTACCGGAGCTATTCGTGCTTCGGGATATAACGATGTGGTCACTACGAATTTTGTAACGGATTGTTATGCGGAAGATTTAAATCTATCTATGGTGAGTAATAATAATCTGACGCATGTGCAAGGGGTAGCGTATCAACTCCGTTTTATGGATTTTAACAGTTCAGGAAGTTTAATCTATGACAGCAACGCTACGAATTTAAATACTGCTGCATTGATGGTACCGTTGACTTTTATATCGGATGGAAACTTTACGAAAGATACTGCCGGATCATTGTGGACGGTTAGTCGATTGAATTATGAGCGTAATGTTTCGCAACCTCTTGAGCCTTTTGAAGGGAATTTTTCGGCTTTGGGCGTACAATGTGTGACCACTGCAGATTGTACGATGCAAGCAGATTTGAGTAATACGTATGAAGCGATCGGGGATCGAGCTATGGATTTCAATGTCACTCACGGATACGGTCGTCTTATTCCGCGCGATGTACGGGTATTTGGAGATATCGATTTTACGGCTAACGGCTGGTACGAAGTCTTTAATCTATCACTTATCGGAGTAACCCCGTTAGCTGCGAGCCGGAATACACCGCAATGGTTCATTAATCGGCTGCATAATGATCTCAATGACGGAGACGCCAATGTGACCCGATTGCAAAGCAATATCGGTTCAACTGCGATTAATAGTGCAGGAGTGGTGATAGAGGGGATTGAGACGTATACTTTTAATCGTGTCGGAACCGCCAATATCCCTTATAGTCGAAAAGCGCATATCGATACCGCGCCATGGTTATGGTATGGGGTGAATGCTTTGGAGTATGCGGATCCTACCGCTGCAAATGTTGATTGTCTAACTCATCCTTGTTTTAACGTAAACGTTGCTCCTGCAATGGGAAGAGGGGGAAGTGCCACAGGTTCAGCACTCAGCAGTGATAAAAAAAATAAAGAAACCTTCAAAGGAAACGGTGTTATATACGATTATACACCGGCAACACGTTGATGAGAGGGGTGATGATACGTTCTGCTATGGCGATGATCGAGCTTATTTTTGCCATCGTTATTATTGCCATAAGCATTTTGACGATCCCCTCCATCCTCTCTGTGGCGGAAAAGGTTTCTAAAGTGATGATTATTGATGAAGATATTTTAAAGAGGATGATGGGCGAGATCACTAAAGTCTCTCAGTCTCGGTGGGATGAGAACTCTACGGCTCCTGAATTTAGACCTTTACGTATAACGGGAGATATGGAGTGTGATCGTCAAGACGGCGAGGAGCGGTATCGTCGAAATCCTGACTCACGCATGGTATGCTCTAATGCCGCTCCCGCAATGTTACCGGCTCCGGTGAATGGGGATTTGAATCTTAGCCGAGGTATCGAGCAGCTGCATAATCGAAATTATAATTTGGAAATCAATGCTACGGGCGGAACTATCTATACGATTCCGATAAGCTACAACGTCAGTTATGTAACCGCAACGACTTCGGCGATTAATGGCGGAATCGCTACGGCAACGTGGCAACTTGGTTCATCCACAAATATAGACCCGAATGCTGCTGGAACCGCAACTCATCTCAAAAGGGTAGTGGTACGATGCCAGAATAATAATCCTGATGTCGATATGACATTGACATTTTTTAAATCCAATGTCGGAAAGTTTTCCGAATGAAAGTTTCAATGCATCGCAAAGCTTTTAGTATGATTGAATTGTTGTTTGTTATTGTCATTATGGGCATCATAGCAGGGGTGGCATTTGAGGCTTTGCGCCAATATTATGATGGTATTTATCGGACGGGAGAGTATACAAAACGGGTGGCTCAGGCAGATCGGGTATTAGAGCAGATTTCTAAATATTTCGAGAATGGAATCTCGGCATCTATTATTCGCTTGGATGCCAATGACACGGTTTTTGGTACACAATGTGTCGGTATCCCGAGTGATAGCGATAGCGACAGCGATTACACGATTGCACTGGTTAGTGTAGATAATGAGGGGCTTAGAGGCTTCTGGGATGGAGTAAGATGGCGTCCGGGATGGACGAGTGATGTTCTCAGCATCGGAAATACTCTTGTTTCCGCGGATGCCAATTTTACCGCTTTGAATTTAGCAAATCCGTTGGCGGGTTCGGCCATATTTCGAAGTGACGGGTTGGGTGAGGGAAGTGATGAGTGTGGACGATTTGGGTGGAACGATCCTATTACGGGCAATACGAATGACGTTTATCGGACGGTAGTTTCGGCTGATTCGGATACAAACCTGACGCTTAGCGGAACTCTCAGTATCCGCGGAGAGGCAAGTCGCGCTTATGTGATGCGTACCGCGTATGCATTTCGGGCAAGAGATGGGCAGTTTAATTTGTACAGCGGATTTCAGCCATGGAATTCTGACCAATATAGTGGGGCGACCGCTCGATTGTTAGCGGATAAAGTGACCCATTTTACGATATTGTACGATAATACTAATACTATAATGAATTCGAATATCGGTAATATTTATACCCTAAAAATTTGTTTGCAGGGGTTGGCGGATGATTTAAGTGATACCAATGCGAGTGATCGACAAATTTGCCGTGAAAGGATGGTGCATGTCCGTTATTAAACGCAAAGGCTTTGCCATGATTCTGGCTATTTTTGTGGTTGTTATCGTAGCCTCAGGGGGTGCATTGCTTTTGTCGAATGCTTCTATCGGAAGTAAATCTATCTCCGATAGTTACCTGCGAGCACAAGCGGAGTTGCTGGCGCAAAGTGCGACGGAGTATGCCCTTATGCGCGCGCAAGATGTGAATACGTCTGCCGGAACATGTCTCAATCAACTTGATATTAGGGTCAATGATGCTGATGGAAACAATATGTTCGATATTAATGTCTCTTTAGCCTACTCTTTTGAAGGTGCATCTCCGATAGGAGCAGGATGCACAACGTTGGCCAGTAATACCGGGAAAAATACTATGGTACTGATCGATGCGACGGTAACGGATCATGATATCTCCACAGAAGAGATTCGGACACACAAACGTTCTTGGCAAGAACTTTAAGAGGTTTAAAACGATTAGAGGGCGAGTTGGGAAATTTTAGCGAGGACATCTTTTTCACGGACGGGCTTCATAAGAAATCCGTTTGCTCCACACTCTAACGCTTCCCCTTTTTTTGTTTCATCGGTTGTGAGAACGATGACCGGAAGTTGACGCAGTGATTCATCGGCACGAATAACTTTAAGCATTTCGATTCCGCCCATGACCGGCATGATGATATCTAAGAGAATAATGTCGATATCGTTTTGAGCTTTGAGGAGACCGATTGCATCCGCACCGTTTTTAGCTTCAACGACTTGAGATACGTTGGGGGTTTTCATCAACATGGTTTTGAGCAGCTTGAGGTTGATCAAATCATCATCCACCGCGAGAACTTTTAATTTTTTCTCATCCATTTTGATTTTCCCCATTTACGTAGATAAATTTTTCAAAAACAAGGCGTAATAAATCTTTGTTGATGATATTCTTGATGATCTCATGAACATACATCGCATCCTCAGCCTCTTTGGAGGTGCTTGGATCGATCAGCATTACCAGAGAAGTATCACGGTTATAGGTGTGGATTATATCATACAGATCCTTGAGACTTAACGCACTTAGGGTTTTGTCAAACAGTGCAAGTTTGTAGCGGTGATCACGGAGTTCCTCTTGAAGCTCATTGGCGGTAGCTACACTTTTATAGGTATATCCTAGATCATCGAGAATACGCGTAAAGAGTTTTAATTCAAGGGGGTTTTGTTTTGCGATCAGAATATCGGTTGATTCTGAAATAGGATTGATTTTAATAATTTTATGAGACAAAAAGTTGTTGAGTAAAGAGATGATTTCACTTCTAACTAAAGGTTTTGTTGTATATTCATCCATCCCTGCCGCCATAAAGCGTTCACGATCTCCTTTAAGGGCATTGGCGGTCAAAGCGATGATCGGAATGTGCGTGTGTCCGTAATCTTCTTCAAACTCTAAAATCTCTTGCGTTGCTTCAATACCGTCAAGTACCGGCATTTGAATATCCATGAAAATAATATCGAAGTTCCTATTTTTACGTTTTTCAAAGGCTTCAAGACCGTTTGAAGCGAGGGTGATCTCCAAACCGAGGTCTTCAAGTGTCCGTTGAATAAGTTTTTGGTTGATAACATTGTCTTCAGCAACGAGTGCCGATGCCGCAAAACGAGAGTTTTTTCCATCAAATCTTTTATGACGGGATGCTTTGACTTTTCGATTGCTGAAGACTTCCATATCATAGGCTTCAAGGGTAGTCCGAATTTTTGTACTGTTAAGCGGTTCATATAAAACTTTAAAGATATCAATTCCCATAGAATCGATCTTCTTCATATAAAACGATTTGGTTATAAGAACCAATTGCTCTTGTGAGGAAGCGTAAACAACCGTATCCTCATCGTTAGAATAGTCGTTATCAACAAATAGCAAATCGTAATTGAGCTGGTTTTCTAATATTTTGAGCTCATTCCTCTCGTAGAACGGAGTGTAATTAACTCCAAAATAATCAAGATACTCTTTGAGGTAGGTATTTTGGAGTTTTTTCTTTGAATGATTTTCTAATAGGAGTACATTGAGGTTAGAGAAAGATCCTTTAAAAGATTCATTAAGGGTATCAAGTTCTTCAAATTCCAGAGTAAAAAAGAAAGTTGTTCCGCTCCCCGGTTCGCTATCAAGATCAAGTTTACTTCCCATCAGTTCGACAAAACGGCTGGAAATGGTCAGACCTAAGCCGGTACCGCCGTATTTGCGTGTAATCGAAGTATCGGCTTGCGAAAATGCTTCAAAAATACGGGAGCGCTGTTCACTGGTGATACCGATTCCGTTGTCTTTGACCTGGAAGCGTATTTTGGTTCGGTTAAGGGTTTCACACTCTACTCGGCGGATATCGACACTAATGGCCCCGCCGCTATTGGTGAATTTAACGGCATTGCTGAGGAGATTGATGATTACCTCTTTGATTTTAGTCGGGTCCCCTTTGAGGGGATGTTCCAAACTTGGATCGACGTAGCACGCAAGGTCAATATGTTTTTCAGACGCGCGTACTCCGTACACTTCGACGGCATTTTCAAATTCATCGATAGGGTTAAAGACGATCTCTTCAATATCGAGTTTATTGTTCTCAATTTTTGAAAGATCGAGAATGTTATTAATGATCTCAAGAAGATTTTCGGAACTTTTTTCAATGATATCAATAAATTCACGTTGCTCGGCATGGAGTTCCGTATCTTTGAGTAATTCGGTAAATCCGACGATACCGTTGAGAGGAGTACGGATTTCATGGGACATATTGGCTAAAAACATCGATTTGGCTTCAGATGCTTCCATCGCGTAGTGTTTGTCATTAAGGGTTTGTTCGATGATCCGTTCAAGCAAAGCGTAGGCTTGTGCTGTCCCTGCTGTCGTATTGAGATCAATGGTATGACTGAGTATTTCAGCTTCATTATCGTGAGTATCTTCGGCAACCCGCATGAGAACCGATTCAAGATTTTTAATATTGGTGGTGATTTCAGCAAAGAAGAGGTACCCTAAAATGGCTATTAATACCCCTACAATCCAGACGGCTATTGCGATAATAAGAACTTGAACTGCTTGGTTTTTTACTACGGAAGCGCGTTCCTCCATCGCATTAATTAATATTTTCTCCGCTTCGTTAATTGTCTCGATTTTCTCTGAAATCATAGCAAACCAAATGCCCGATTGTGTTGTAAAAGCTCCGGTCGTACTGGCTTGTAAAATAGCGGTTCTCTCCGTTGTGATGTCGAAAAAAAGTTCACTATTCTCTCTGTTGTGAAGAAAAGATTGTAGCTTGGTCTGGATTGGCTTATTATTGATACCCTCAAGATTTAACGTGTCAGATTTGGCAATTAAAGAGATCCACTTATTGAGTTCACCCTCAGTAAGCGGGGTAGCGCGAGAGAGGATATACGTCATGTAGTCTCGCTCAATACTGCTGTATTCGTTGGCGCGGACTAACGATAAATAGGCTGAAGAGAGTGCGTTGATCTTTTCATCGAAATGAAGTGTTGCAAGTCCGGTGAGTTCGTTAATCAGCTCTTCTTGAGCGTTACTGTAAAGGTCGGTGAAAATTTTATCAAATTGGGCATTACCGTTATCGACAAGCGGTCGAGATTGAATAATTTTCTTTTGGATATGCGCAATGCGTTTGGATAATGCAAACGTATTTTCGGCTTCGATTGCATTGATAGGTTCCAGCTTTAGGATGTGCTTTTGATAAGCGTCGATTTTTTGATCAACAAGAGTGCGTTGTGCGTGGAGTGATTTGAGTGTGGCTACCGAATCATTTCCCATATACATCACCGTCATCCCGCGTTCACGAGAGAGGTTGTTGATTAAATCATTGAGTTGTTTATTGCCTTCTAGCCGTTCTTGAAGCTGCCCTGCCGCTTTATAGCTGATATAGGCATTATAAACATAGTAACTAGCAAGTATAAAAAGTATGAGAATAGGTAGGAGACTGATGATGCGAAGGCGATTTCTAAGTCCTAACTGCATGCGATCCCTTATAGTTGTTCGAGAAAGCTGTTGAGCCGTTTGGAAGCTTTATTCGCCTCCTGCGCATCATTGGTTTGAGACAAAATAGCTAATTCATCAGAAATCTGATTTAGTCTTAGATTATCGCTGATCCCTTTGAGTTTTGTGGCTGTATTTTTCCAAGCATGAGTATCAAATGCTGCGATTGAAGCAACAATTTCTTTTCCGGAACGAAGAGCGTCTTGTTTGTATTCATGAATTAAATCAGTCAAGAAAATATCTTCAATTCCAAGTTCTTTGGCTAGCATAACCCTATCAAGGTGGAGCAGTTGGGTCGGATCGGTTGGCTGAGCCTCTTCATCAATCGTCTCTTCGAAAAATATCTTAGGCGGTAGCTCTTCATCCGTCATTGCGGTGTGAAATACTCCATTGTCTTTTAAAGAAAATTCGTAGATTTCATCATCTGCAAAAGAGGTAGCCTCTTCAGCGGGGGGGATGAGTTCTTGGGAAAAAGCAGTTTGTGCAAACTCTTTTCCCTCTAATTTTGCGATGATAGTGTAAAAATATTTTAGATTGGCCTCTATTTCGACGGCATCATTAGAGGTATTGATAATGCGGAGCGTTTCAAAAGCATCTTCGATACGAAGATTTGCCGCCACCCCTTTGAGTTTATGAGATAATATTTTAAGATTATTTATATCTCCTTTGAGAGCTGCTTCAAAAAGTTCTTCTTTAAACTCATGGGATTGTTGGATAAAGTCACCGATAAATTCTTGAATCAGGTCAACAGGCAATCCAAGCTCGTGAGCCGCTATGCTCGGATCAAATCGGTACGATTCATCGATTTTATGATTTTTGATAAACTCTGTTTCGGAAGGGCTGTAGCGGACATTTTCTAAAGCAGGGAGATCAACATTGGGTTCAGGTTCAGGATTAATAACATCCTCTTGCAACTCTTTGTCATTAAGTGGCAGTGCGAACTTTGCATAGATATCTTCGAGAGGCTCTTCATCTACCTCTAATGCGTCGTATACGGGAACATCAGGGAGATCTTGGGAATCAGCATACGCTAAAGTAGAGGAGGTGTTTTCATAAGGAATCGGTGCCTCTGCCATCGGAGGTTTTAAATCAGGCTTAGCTTTTGGGGTGATTGGCAACGGTTGAATTTCATCTCCGCTGATGGATTGGATATGGAGCATATCAACAATATAGCCGTTTTGAGACGGCTCTTCACTTAAAAAGAGACTTTTGACTTGAAGGGTGCAGGAAAAAGCTCGATTATTCCCCTGTACAATCGCTGAGCGTGCATCGGAATCGGCGTGAAGTAAAAAATCGATCCAGCCGAAACTTTTGAAATTGTGGATATAACCGGGTTCTTTTGCAAATAATTCGGCAACATCACTGCAGACACTTAAGAGCTCTTCAAACGTTGCATAATTTAAGAGTTTTAAACCCTCTTCGTCAATGCCGATAAATTCTTGTTTGTGGTTATAAAATAGCACCCATTTTTCCTTGTTGTTCTCGCTCAAGCATTTTTTGATACAGTGCAGAGGTCTCTTCGATATTTTTTCGTGATGCCGGTTTTCGAGCGGCCATGTACCCTTTGACGTTTCCGTTTTCATCATAAGTAGGCGTCACCTCGGTATCAACCCAGTAATAACGTCCGTCTTTACGGAGATTTTTGACTAAACCGTGCCAAAGGGTTCCTGATTGAATCGTATTCCACATTTGAGTGAAAGCCGCACGCGGCATATCGGGATGACGTATGAGATTATGAGGTTCATCGATCAACTCGTCAACGCTATAGCCCGAAATCTCGCAAAATTTTCGGTTGGCAAATGTAATAATCCCTTTGAGATCCGTTTCACTAACGATAGCGCGTCCATCAAATAAGTACTCTTCATCAACCGGAACAGGTTTTACTATCATGTAACCTCTTTGAGAAAAAAACTGTTGAAAACATAATCTGTGGAATATGGCATAAACTCCATAAAATATTACTTAGATAAGGGGTCTCTGTAGTAATTTTGGATGCTTTGGGCATCTTTTTGGCCGATGAGATCGCGAAGTGTTTCAAAGTCACTTTGAGCGATGGCTTCGAAAGTTCCGAAATAATCAATTAACTTATGAATTTTAGCCGAACTTATGCCGGGAATGGCGAGTAATTTAGAGGATTGATCCGTTTTGAGTTTTGTTTTTTTATGAAAAGTGATAGCACTTCGATGGGCTTCATCGCGCAGCATTTGGAAAAATTGGAGCCGTTTATCGGAACTTTCAAGCCGTAAAGTCGTTTCAGTCGTGTGGAGAATATCGCGTGCAGATCCTTTGGCTCGGTGAGCTTTGGCGTCAATTTTTTCTTTACTGATGGCAATTACATCCATATGAATTCCGTGCGAATTTAGAAGATCAACGGCTAAAGACAGAAGGGTTGATCCTCCATCAAGCACCCACAAATCAGGAGGGGGATTGGATTCAAATCCTTCTATTCGGCGACGTAGCATCTCCGACATCTGGCCGTATTCATCACGGCTTTGGAGATGGTACGTACGATACCCTTTTTTATCAAAACGGCCATTGTCGTAGGCTATCATCGCCCCTACCGTCGCAGAGCCTCCATGATGGGAGTTGTCAAATACCTCGATACGATGAGGGAGAGCGTCGAGGGCAAACAGCTCTTGGAGTTGTGCCAAGAATATCTCTTTGGTCGGTTGAGGTGTTCTTAGCAGCTCCTGCGCATTGGTTAAAGCCAGATCTATAAGCTCTTTTTTTCCTCCACGCTGCGGTATTTCCAGTTGCGCTTTTTTGCCGAAGAGTTGGCTTAGGTGCTCGTGCACCCAATCGCTGGATTCAAAAGGGTGAGCGGTTAAAATAGGGGCAATAATAGGGGGCTTTTCATTTCCGTAAAATCCTATTAAGGTTCGCTCATACGCTTCATCAAGTGAAAAATAAGGGGTAATGGGGATAAAGTCATGCGCACTGGAAGTCACTTTACCTTCGCGGATAAAGAGACGGAGGATACAGCCGCGTGTCTCACTAAGTGCGATAGCAAAGACGTCATAGTTTTCGGTGGACGCCATATCGATTTGGGATGCGATTTCACTTTTGGAAATTCGTTCAATCCGATCTCGTAAAACCAGTGCTTCTTCAAAACGGAGCGATTCGGAATAAAACTCCATTTTTGCTTCGAGCTGCTTGATGAGCTTGTTTTTATTTTGAATCCATTCGATCCCTTGTGTGACCATCGGAAGGTATTTTTCCCTTGGCACAGGAAACTCACAGGGGGCAAGGC
>JAGXFM010000068.1 GCA_024637215.1 Sulfuricurvum sp. | reverse complement strand
GTATTGGACAACAAGATAAGTAATACGAGAGTGAGTTTGGAAAATGTGGACATTCTCTCGCTCTCAAAGGCACTCGAAGATCGGGTTAGTATTTAAGCTCTTTACCAAGCTAGTGTGAAGCGCTTTTCCTCTTTACCGTGAATAACATAATAGAGCTCATAATAGTGATTGACGATGGTTTTGAAACGATCCAAGCTTGGTTTTGTGGTGGCAAAAAGAAGATGATCGCCATCGTTTAAAACCGTTGAGTCATCGGGTAAGAGGATAAACACTTCTTTATTGCGCATTAATCCCAGTACGACGATTTCAAGATCTTGACCGTCTTTGTAGGGATTGTTGATCAGCTGTCCTAGTGTAACGGGAGTATGTGCGAGAAACTGGCTGAGAGCATACATCGTATTTTTATTAATGGTCATTTCCAGCAGTGCAGGTCGTTTGTTGACTTTATCCGTGATGGCGAGGAGGGTATTCATCAGTTTTTCTTTGTTGAACACTGAAATGCCTTCGATGAAATTAAACGTCATAGGGCGATCGATGTAGTTGTATCCGTCGAGTGCTGCGATTTGATCAAGGACAAAAATCTTATCAACACGAAGATGAGAAAATAAACTTCGCTCTTCCAATTCATTTTCTCGAACGATGGCAAAAATCGTTGGATTAAGAGAGCGTGCGGTTGCAATAATAGAGAGATTGATCGCATCATCATTGGTTCCGGCAATAATGCAGGACGCTTCTAAAATCCCTGCTTCAAGAAAGAAATCTTGGTCGGAAGAGACTTTTTCATGAATTTCTTTGTTGATGTCCAAATAGGTGTAATTGATTTTATTTTTATCCAAGGTATTTTGGATTGTCTTTCCAAATCGTCCGCGAGAACACACGATGTATTTTCCCGTAGGGAGAACATCACTTTTGCTGACGTGTAAATTCCCCCCTTGTATCCAGTTCAAAAGATTAAAAAGATAGGGTGATTTAAGGGCGAAATCAATGCGTTGGGCAATGATAGAGAAAATATCAATAACATGGTTTACACCGATATTACTGAGATTTTCACCTCCATGTCTGACCCCTGAACGGGCGATAATCTCTAAGTTTTCGTTTAGGATTCTGGCACGTACCGAGATTTTGAGGTTGAGCTGATCATCATCAAAAAGGGTCACGATAAATTTACATTTGGGAGATTGAACACCGGATGATTTGAGAACATCCGTCATCGATGCATCTGCAACAATGGCAGGGATAGAGGGCATATAAAGTTCGCTTTCGAGTGATTCGATCTTTTCTGCATTCTTATCGATGACAACAATACGGTAGAGGTTATCGTTCGTCAATCGGTCAATCAGAAGTTTTCCCGCATCGGTATAGCCGCAGATGATGATAAAGTCTTGACTTAGATGGCGCACTTTACGTCGAAATGTATTCATTTTAATAGCATATAAAAACATTTTGTCCTGAAGCAGGGCAATGATGGAACCCAAAGCGTAAAGCCATGCGGGTACGGTTGCGTAGATGGTTAGAAATACGACAATACGTTGAGGATAACTAAAAGGATAGGGGATCTCTCCAAAGCCAATGGTTGTTGCGGTATAGGCAACGATGTACATGGCATCAAAAAAAGATAAATGGGCAGGATTTCCCTGAGCATCAATTCCCGGTACGATGGTTAAAAGGATAACCGGAATAGCATGGGCAATATTCAAAATAATGAGGGGAGCCCTCATTTTTCGTAAAAAAAGCCAGATAGAGGATTCGTTTGTCATAAAGGTATCAGCGTTTCAATAATAAGGTTTCACCAACGAATAATGAGACAGAGATAATATTAGCTACCAATGCTCCTGTGGCGAGAGAGACGACGATAGTAAAAAGTTCAGGGGTCATGACGCTGGTCATATTGACAATGCCCCAAACCGATGCGGCAGCAATGAGCTGCAAGTCGGCAACAAAACTTGTCGCGAGCAATACCGAGCCTGTTTGGGTCTTATCCCCAAGTTTCATAATAGTGGCAATGAGATTGACAACAATAGCAGCTACGAGCTCATAGACGCTGTGATACGCGATAACGTCAATATCTCCCACTACAAACCCAAAGTTGAGCGTTAATGCAAGGATAATAAAAAAACCTGAGATGACTTTTTCTGAATTCATTGAATATCTCCTAAATTAAATAAAGAAGGAAATTGTATATTAAATTTCCTTTTGTACTGCAAGCGTTTTAGGAAGCGGGTTTATCAATAATTTTTTCAGAGGTTTGATTAAGACGAATCAATCCTGCACCGGTGTAGACGTTACGAGGGTTCCATAGTATCCATCCGCAGCTTCCGAAATCATCACTGGCTCTGATTTGATCACGAATCTCTTTATCTCCGTATACACGACGGTCAAACGCATAATCTTTAAAGGCTTGGAGCCATGGACGGTAACATAACGGAGAGTTACCTGATTTTAAAAGGGCTTTATCCAGAGAATGTTTGACGATTTCATAGTTCGCTTTTACCGGATTCGGAAAGCCGGGAATTCCTGCATTAAATCCGCTTGGATAGAGCATCGGTGAGAGATAATCGACGTATGGGGCGAGGGCATCGACGCGCTGACCGATTTCGATGTCAGCATCATGCCAGCTGACATAGCCGAAAATATCGGCAGAAATAAAGACATTATACGGTGTTAAACGTGTGCGTGCTGCTTCCAAAAATCCTGAGATTGCTTTGACGCGGTTGGCTTGAGTATTTTCGACAGAAAATTTAATCCCTTTTCGATCGGGAAAGCGGACGTAGTCAAACTGTACTTCATCAAATCCTGCTTTTGCCGCATCAGCAGCAATGTCGATGATGTAATTATAGGGCTCTTTGTGCGAGGCATCTATCCAATATAAGCCCTCTTTGTCTTTGAATAATGTTCCATCGGTTTTTTTGACTCCGTATTGCGGGTAAGCTGTGATATAGGGAGTGTCTTTGAACGACACAATGCGTGCAATAACATAAATCCCTTCTTTGTGAAGATCTGCAACGAATTTTTTGATATCTTTGAATAAAATGACCTCTTGAGCACCGATTTTATTGGCGATAGGATTGGCGGTTTTAAAGGCGATTTGTCCACGATCCATTTTGATATCAATAACGAGAGCGTTAATTTCCGTTGTGCGGATCAAATGCTTGGCATTTCCCATAAGTTTACTGCTGGTTGCACCAAAACTTGATAGATAGAGCGCTTTTGGAATGAATCGATTTAGATACATTTTTCCGCCAGTGGTGTAAAACTTGCGTTCATACCCAACGGCTCGAACACCGATAGTCGTAGCCGTGGGAATAGTGAATGAACCGTTGCTGTCACTTCGATACTCTTTAGTGCCTGAAATAATAATGGCATTTTCAATTGGTTTTAAAGTTGCCTTGTCATAGATGGTTCCTGTGACCATAGCACTCCAGCCTAAGGTAATGGTGAGTGCTAAAAATACGAATGCTTTCAATGGGTTTCCTCTGGAATAGTCTTATCGCGCAATAGTAGCAAAAAATGAGCCATTCTAAGTACAATAATGTTAAAATTATAAATATTATTAATTTAGTGTTTTTTCCATGACGTTTAAAAAGGGGCTAATATGCCATTCACACAGTTAAATTCCAACTTAAAATCAGCCATTGAGACATTAGGGTATACCGTACCTACGCCGATTCAAGTCAAAGCGATTCCTCTTATTTTACGCGGGCGCGATATTTTGGGCGCGGCACAAACCGGTACTGGGAAAACGGGAGCGTACGCGTTACCAATTTTGCAAATGATGGGAAATACCAATCCGAATGAACTTGCTCGTGTCAAGATGCTTGTGTTGGTTCCGACTCGTGAACTCTCTGAGCAAATCACGTTGGCTATCCGCTCGTTTGCTTTGGGTTCGGATCTTCGGATTCTTAACATTTCAGGCGGAGTCAATATGACCAAGCAAGTTGCTTCGCTGGAAAAGGGTGCAGACATCATTATAGCGACTCCGGGACGATTAATCGAGCTGAACAAACAAGGGCATATTCCCCTCTCGAAAGTCCAATTTCTCGTTCTTGATGAAGCCGATACGATTTTGGACATGGGTTTTATTCGAGAAGTGGAACAAATCATCGATTTGTTGCCTCAAAAACGACAAACCGTTTTATTCTCCGCAACGATGACGGGGTCGGTTAAAAAGCTCAGTGAAAAAATTCTTAACAAGCCGATGTTGGTAGAAATCGACAATCTTTCCCCTGCGGATTTGACCATTCGTCAGATTGTTCATCCGGTTGAAAAAGAGCAAAAAAGTGAGCTTTTATCGTATCTTATCGGTTCAAATAATTATCCTCAAGTCTTGGTTTTTACCCGTACGAAAGCTGCTGCGGATGAGGTAAGTGATCATCTTCGTTTAAGCGGTTTGGAATGTGCTACCATTCATGGAGACAAAAAACACGGTGCGCGTGATCGAGCTTTGAGTGATTTCAGAGAAGGTAAAGTGAAAATTCTCGTTGCTACGGATATCGCTGCACGCGGACTGGACATTGAAGATTTGGGCGTTGTTATCAACTACGACATCCCCCACATCGCGAGTGATTATATCCACCGTATCGGACGAACAGGGCGTGCAGGAAAAGACGGCGTAGCCATCACCCTTCTTTCAACCCAAGAACATATCTCATGGAAAAAAATCGAGACAATGCTGGGCAAACAGCCTGAGCGTATAGTGGTAGCGGGATTTGAACCTCCTGCAATCCTTGAATCGAAAAAAACACATGGAAAAAGTATGTCCAAAGATGGCGAGAAAAAAGCTAAAACGGACGGTGCATTTGGGAATAAGCGCAAAAAAGCACCCGTTCAGCCAAAGTTCATCGGTAAACGCGGACCGCGTGTCGCACGAGAAGAGCCTGTTGAAAAGGCAAGCAGTACGAGTAGAGGAAGTGCCTTTGGCAATACCAAAAAACCTTCACCGAAGAAATCAGGCGGACGGGGGAGATAATCTCCCTTTTTCACGTGCTCTATTATGCTGCAAATTTCCCACACCGTTAGTATTCCCGACTCCGAAATCGAGATAACCGCTATCCGCTCCCAAGGAGCAGGCGGGCAAAACGTCAACAAAGTCTCCACCGCGATCCATCTACGCTTCGACATCAACGCCTCATCACTTAGCGATTTCTACAAAGAACGGCTACAAGAACTCACCGATCATCGTATTACGAAAGACGGTATCATCAACATCAAATCCCAAGAGTCACGTTCCCAAGAAGAGAACAAAGAAGCGGCATTAGAGCGGCTAAGAGAGCTTATAAAAAGCGTCACCATAGTGCAAAAAAAGCGTAAACCCACCAAACCGACGAAGAACTCACAAAAACGACGGATGGACAGCAAAACGAAGCATGGGAATATTAAGAAAATGCGGGGGAAAGTTGATAAAGGTGAATAAAACTATTACACTATATGTTATAATGTGCTATGATTAAATCGTTTGCCGATAAAGAGACCGAACAGTTTTATATTACGGGAAAGAGTAAAAATATTCCCGCTGATGTTCATAAATCAGCATTGCGGAAACTCTCATATCTCAACGGTGCAATAGATGTCAACGATCTTAAAATACCACCGGGGAATCGTTTAGAATCGCTAAAAGGCAATTATGCGGGTCGATATAGTATCCGCATCAACGATCAGTACCGCATTGTGTTCACGTATGAAGCTCACGATGCGTATGACGTACAGATTATAGACTACCATTAAGGAGAGTAGAAATGTTTACATTAGAACGACAGCCTATTCATCCGGGTGAAATTCTCCGTGAAGAGTTTTTGAACCCTTTGGATATTTCACAAAGCGCATTGGCAAAATCACTCCATACTTCGTTTCGCGCGATCAATGAATTGGTTAATGAAAAACGGGGGATTACGACCGAAATGGCATTGAAACTCTCCAAATATTTCGGTACATC
>JAGXFM010000012.1 GCA_024637215.1 Sulfuricurvum sp. | reverse complement strand
TCCCTAGACAGATTCCCAAATACGGAATCTTGTTTTCACGGGCATAGCGAATGGCTTCGATTTTTCCCTCGACGCCTCGGTTGCCGAAACCGCCTGCCACGAGAACCGAATCACAATCACGTAAAAGAGCTTCGGCTCCCTGTGTTTCGATCTTCTCAGAGTCAACCCAGTGGATTGCTACGCGGGTATCGAGGTGTGCACCGGAGTGGATGAGTGCTTCTATCAGGGATTTGTACGACTCTTTAAGTTCCAAATATTTACCGACGAAAGCGATCGTAACGTGGTATTTAGGAGAGACGATTTTTTTGACCAATGAATCCCATTGTTCCATATCGGGTTTGAGTTCACCCAATCCCAACTCTTTGCTGATTGGGGCGAGAATATTTTGTTGGAGGAAACTAAGCGGCACGGCGTAAATCGTTTGCTCGTCCATCGCTTCGATGATACTGTCACCGCTGACATCACACGCCAATGCGAGTTTCTTTTTAAAGGTTTTTGGGAGCTTTTCTTCACTGCGGGCGATAATCATCTGTGGAGTGATACCGATACGGCGAAGTTCCTGAACCGAGTGTTGCGTCGGTTTGCTTTTGTGCTCACCGGCGGCTTTGATAAAAGGGATGAGGGTTACGTGGATAAAAAACGTCCCCTCTACCTCGTCATCGTGTTTCATCGTACGGATCGCCTCCATAAACGGAAGCCCTTCGATATCGCCGACGGTACCGCCAAGCTCGACGACGAGAATCTCGTGACCTTCTCCCGCTTTTTTGATCCGATCAACGATTTCGCCGACGATGTGAGGGACGACTTGAATCGTTTGCCCCAAATAGCCGCCGCTGCGCTCGCGTTCGATAACCGAGCTATAGACTTGACCGGTTGTGAAGTTACTGGTGCGTAAAAAGGAGGTATCGAGAAAACGCTCGTAGTTTCCGATGTCGAGATCGGTTTCGGCTCCGTCTTTGGTGACGAAAACTTCACCGTGTTCCAATGGGCTCATGGTTCCCGGATCGACATTAATGTAGGGATCGATTTTGAGCATACCGACTTGTTTGCCAGAGTGTTTGAGGAGTGCACCGATACTCGCTGCCGTAATCCCTCTTCCGAGTGAACTCAGAACTCCGCCGGTTACAAAAATATATTTGGTCATTGAATCATTCCTTAGCTCTTAGCGTTTTTACGATGGGGTTAAATGGGTCGTGATGATCCAAAACGTCGACAAATTGCCGCTCTTCTTAAGGAACGTATTATATACTTTTAAGACTTATAAAAACGTTTGAAAGATGGAATTTAATGGAATCGGCTTTATATTACGTCACGATAGCGTTGGGAATGTCGATCATTGTCAATCTTATTTTAAAACGGTTTGGGGTTTCTCAAATTATTGGGTACATCCTCACCGGCGTCACCGTAGCGTATGCTTTCGATTTACGTCACATGGCCGATTCGCATACCTTAGAGATGATTGCCGAATTCGGTGTTGTATTTTTGATGTTCACAATCGGACTTGAAGTCTCGCTCCAACGCCTCTCAACGATGAAAACTGATGTTTTTTTTAACGGCTCGCTTCAAGTGATCCTTTCCGCGGTTATCTTTTTTTACATTGCGTACGGAGTCCTTTCGATTTCATTGGAAACGGCCTTGATTATTGCTATGGCGTTATCGCTCTCTTCGACTGCGGTCGTTTTGAGTTTTCTCAAATCGACCAAAGAGATTGCCCGACCTTACGGTCAAAAATCGACCGGAATTTTGATTTTCCAAGATATCGCCGTCATCCCGATTTTGCTTTTGATCGGATTTTTGAGCTCTGATGGCGAAAATATTAGCGAAGTCCTTACCCAAACCGCGATAAGTGCCGTGGTCATTATCGGCCTTTTATTCATTATCGGTAAGCGGGTAATGACGTGGATGCTCCATTTCTCCTCAACAAGCGAAGTGGATGAGTTATTTATGGGATCGGTTTTGGTGATTGTCGTTGCTTCTTCGCTATTGGCATCTTACATGGGGTTTACCTATTCGCTTGGGGCATTTGTTGCAGGGATGATTATTGCTGAAACCCGTTACCACCATAAAGTAGAATCAGATATCGCTCCGTTTAAAGACTTGTTACTGGGAACATTTTTTGTCACCGTCGGCATGAAAATCGATTTGGGACTTTTTATCACCCATTTTTTCGATATTTTGGCAATTCTTAGCGCTGTTTTATTGGCTAAAGCTATCGTGATTTTCGGTGTCATCCGAATCTATTCACAGGCTAAAATTGCTTTTAAAACGGCTATTGCACTGGCGCAAGTGGGGGAGTTTTCATTTGCTATTTTTGCTTTAGCCGGAAATCACAATCTGATTCCCGAACAACTTTCTCAAATTTTGGTGTTAGTCGTGGTTCTTTCCATTGTGATAACGCCGTTTATTCTGAGCTCCTTGACGAAAATCAGCAGCTATTTTTTCAAAGATATTAGTGTGACAGAGACCTTTGCGATGCTTCCGGGGCGTAAAAATCACATTATTGTGTGCGGATACGGTGTCGTCGGTAAGTTTGTGGCGAAAGCTTTGCGTGCCGAGGGGGTAGACTATGTTGTTGCGGATAACAGCTATAAGCATGTTGAAGAGGCATTGAAAGATGGACAAGAGATCTATTTCGGGGATATGTCGAAAACAGCCATTTTGGATAAGCTTTGCGCGAAAGATTCGGTAAGTGTCATTATTACCCTAGACAACCTTGAGAAAAAAAGATTGATTTGTGAAACGATACTCCGCTACGCTCCGGAGGTAAAATTGGTCGTTAAAGTCGTAAGTTTGGAAGAAAAGCGAGAATTGCGAGGACTTCCTATTTCGATTACGATTGACGGGAAAAAAGAGGTGGCATCACGCCTCGTTTCCGAAGCGCTTACCTGTGAACTATGATTTTTTAGGTTGTTCAGTTACAAGCCACTGAAGATAGCCGATTGACCACTCTAAATCTTCAAGTGCTATAGCGACCGCTTCGAGAGGTTGTGAAAGGTTACTTTTCAGCTCTTTAAGACGCTGCTTGAGATACTGCGCCATATGGTAGTAGGTATTGAGCGAGGTATCGTCTTGAGCTTTGATAATCAAATCTTCGAGTGTTGCGACGAGCTCTTTTTCGTTGGGGAAAATATTTCCCGCTTTACGAAGGGTACGCTGCACCCTCTGGAGGTGCTCCATAGAGAGTTTAAAATCATCAGGATTTGCAGACATTAATTTCCTCGTGAACCCGGTTTGATAGCCTCAGATCCATCGGCACACAACGGACAGCTCTCCGGTGCATACATCTCAAAATCGAAATCAGCAAGAGCAAAGAGAGGTTTATCGCTTGGGAGTGCGCAATTGGCTTTACGCTCCAACGCACTGCCATCACGTTTACAAAATCCGCGGTTAGCGAGTGCGGCAAAACCGACGACGATGCCTCCGAGTGCTTCAATCGCCTTTGCCGCTTCCATCGCTGAGCCGCCGGTAGTGATGATATCCTCGCAAATGAGAACTTTCTCACCCGGAGTGATTTCAAAACCGCGACGAATCTGCATTTCACCGTTGACACGTTCTGCGAAAATTGAGCGTTTGTCCAGTGCGGTTGCGAGGGCAAATCCTGCGATCAAACCGCCGAGTGCCGGAGCACACACGGTATCGATTTTGATCCCGTTTTCTTGGATTTTGAGTGCTAATGCATCGGCGAGGAGTTTCGCCGTTTTAGGATCTTCGAGTACTTTTGCCGATTGGAGATAGTACTGAGAGTGATTTCCTGAACTGAGTTTGAAATGCCCTTCTAACATGGCATTGGCGTTCATATAGATTGATTTTATATCCATGGTTATACCGTTAGGATATCTTGCTCTTTACTTTTGAGCAACTCTTCGACTTTTGAAATATATTTATCGGTGATTTTTTGAACTTTATCTTGAGCCACTTTTGACTCATCGGCAGTTACAAGCTTATCTTTTTCGAGTACTTTAATTTTGTCGTTTGCTTTTTTACGGTCATTGCGGACACCGACTTTCGCATCTTCGGCCATCCCTTTGGCTTTTTTTGCCGTCTCTTGACGCTGATCTACCGTCATTGGAGGGAAGAAAAGTTTGATATCGGTTCCGTTGTTGTTCGGATTAACGCCGATATCGGCTTTCATGATCGCTTTTTCGATGACAGAGAGCATCGATTTATCCCATGGAGAGATGGTGATAGTTGTCGCGTCGGTTGCTAAAACACTCGCTGCCTGATCGATCGGAGTGAGTGAGCCGTAATTATCGACACGAACATTGTCTAAAATTTTAGTGGTAACACGTCCGGTGCGGAGTGTGCGAAAGTTACTGAGCAAATGATCACAGCTTCCTTGCATTTTTTCTTCACAAAATTGATACACTTCGTTTAACATGAAATTCCCCTCCGTCTTATTTGGTAGTGTTGGTATCGTTTACGATATTGATAGTCGGTGCCGCAACTTCGGTCGTTTCAACCATAGAATCGACAACCGAGGCATTGCTTTGTTGAGCGTAAAAATAACCCAATGCAATAGTATTAACGACAAAAACAAATCCGAGAAAGAAAGTTACTTTAGCTAAAAAGCTTCCCGGCCCTTTAGCCCCGAAAACCGATTCATTCGAACCGCTGTAGGCTCCTAATCCGATGCTTGAGCTTTTTTGGAGCAGTACCGCGATGGTGATCATAACGACCAAAACGATCTGCACGATGAGCAGTATACCTGTCATGTTAATCCTTGATTTTTAAAAAAGTTCGCGATTATAGCATAGTGTAGTTAATAGGCGAATGAAGCCGGCTTTTAAAGAGATTAGGGTTAAAATACACCATTCAAAACAGAGGGAGAGCGCATGTGTTCTAAATGTACCCAAAAGAAAAAAGTTGCTTTTATCTTTGCCATCGTTGTTTCGTCGGTAGCATATTATTATCTTTTTTCGTGAGGAATATTTAAGCTGCTAGGAGTAGGAGTATGCCGGCTGAAAACATTATTGTTACCCCTAGAATATCGATAATCTTGAGAGCCTTGTCCCCATGAGTACTGCTTTTTTTACGCAAAGCCGTCCCTAATGCCGCAGTAATAGCAATCGTAAATCCCATCCCCAAACTCATAATAAGTGCGCTGAGTACACCGAGTGTTAACATCCCCATCGAGATGGGTGAGGACTTTGATATCTCCGTAACTGCAGGCTAAACATCCGTAACTGAGTGAGAACCATGTAGAAAGAAGGATTAAGAATCGGAGCATAAAGGGCATTTTCCTTTGAAAATGATCGATTCGACGTGGTAGCCTTCCAGTGAAATAAGCGGTAATGGATTTAGACACGTAATAGCGTGACAGTGTTGGCAGATAAAATGGGGATGAATGGTTTCATTCAACTCAAAATACCGTTTTCCCTCATCGGACTCAATACCGTTAATGATATGAGCTTGCTCAAATGACTGCATCGTTCGGTAAAAGGTACTTTTGTCGATGAGCGGATCGATTGCGCTGTATTCTTCAAAACTGATCGGCTGTTTTTGGTTTGTAAGAATAGAGAGAATTTTTTTTCGAGGAGCCGTTAGACGGAATCCGTTCAGGGTAATTTTTTCTTCAAAGGTCATTTTGATAAGACTTCTTAAAATTTAAGGTTTATTGCAACTTAGTTGCATTAGAATGGTATCTAAACTTTATATAAGGAACCTGAATTATGGATACAAAACGATTATTGCTTTTCGGAACTATTATTATAGCGGTGATTGCGGGAATCGCCTCTTTTGCACCTCAGTCTGAGGATAATGAAAACAAAGCAGAAGCGAAACCGATCGTTTCGGTGAGTACATTTGCCCTTTGGGAAGTGGCTAATGCCGTTGGCGGAAACGAGATCGATGTTCGTTCCATCGTCCCGCTAGGAAGCGATGCTCATATGTTCTCACCTAATCCGACTCAGGTTGCTGAGATTTCAGGCGGGGCATTGTTTATCTATAACGGTGCGGGATTCGAGACATGGGCAGAAAACTTGAAAAATGTCCTCCCTAAAACGACACAGATTATAGACATGAGTCAGCATGTTGCGTTGATTAAAAGTGAAGAGGAACATCATGATGAGGGTGGAGATCATCACGACCACGGAGGGTATGATCCTCACTATTGGCTCAATATCGACAATATGATCAAAATAACCCAAATGATGGACTCGAAGTTCTCAAAACTTCTCCCGAATAAAGCAGAGCAATTTCATAAAAATAGTACGGTGTATAGTGCTGAGCTGCAAAAACTCAAATCCGAATACGCCACTGGACTTGGCGAGTGTAAAAACCGCACCCTTGTCTCCAATCATGATGCTTTCGGATATTTGGCACATTCGAACAAACTTGAAAATATCTCGGTTATCGGTCTCTCAAGTGATGAACAGCCGAGCGCTCAGACGGTGGCCCATATCGTTGAGATTATAAAAGAACACGGAATTAAAACTATCTTTTTTGAAGAGATGATTAACGATAACGTTTCTCAAACGATTGCACGTGAAACAGGGGCGAAAGCGGTAGCATTGCAACCGCTGGAAAATATTAGTGAAGATGAGTTAAAATCACAACAAACCTATCTCACTATTATGCGAGAGAATCTAAAAAAATTACGAGAAGCGATGGAGTGCCGTTGAAGTTTTCCCCTAGCCTTTTTGAAGTGAACAATCTCAACTTTGAGCGGCAGGGGAACTTGGTTCTCAAAAACGCAACGTTTAAAATTTTACCGGGTGAGTATTGTGCTATTATCGGTCCAAACGGCGGGGGAAAAACGACCCTTGTCCGTCTCTTGCTGGGTCTTGAAAAACCAACCTCGGGTGAAATTAAACTTTTCGGTGTCTCTCAACCACGGTTTCGTGATTGGAACCGTATCGGCTACGTTCCTCAACGCTCCGCTCTTGTAGATGGCTCATTTCCGGCTACGGTGCGTGAAGTCGTCGGGATGGGACGCTACGCCAGACGGGGGATTCTTGGATTTGAATCAAATGAAGACAAAGCATCAATTAGCGAAGCAATGGAGCTGATGGGAGTGAGTGATTTATCGGATCGTCTTATCGGAAACCTCTCCGGTGGTCAACGCCAGCGGGTGATGATTGCCCGCGCTTTGGCTTCCAATCCGGATGTTTTGATTGTCGATGAACCCAACACGGGAGTCGATGTTGAATCCCAACATCGTTTTTATGAGCTTCTTCGCACCCTCAACCGCACCAAAAAAATGTCTATCCTCTTTATCACGCACGATATTGGAGTGATTGCGGAGGATATTACCCGCGTCTTGTTTGTCAATCAAACGCTGCTGGTTTCTCAGAATCCTGCCGAGATGATCCGATGTGACGAGATGAGTCGACTCTACGGCACACCTGCACACGTCGTGTGTCATAACCATTGAAAGGGGGTCCGTTATGCTAGAGATGTTTGACTACCCTTTTATGCAGCGTGCCTTTGCTGCAGGATTAATGATTGCGATCCTTGCATCGCTCGGGGGGTCATTTATTGTCCTTCGACGTTATTCGCTTCTCAGTGAGACGTTAGCTCATGTCTCGCTAGTCGGGGTTTCGGTGGGACTTTTGTTTGGAATGAGCCCGTTGTGGATGGCGGTCTTGGCTTCATTATTAGCTTCATGGATGATTGAATATTTGCGCAGTGCTCATGGGATGTATTCCGATTCGGTACTCGCTATTTTTCTCTCAGGCTCCCTCGCACTCGCGATTGTTATTGTCTCTATGGCGGGATCGTTTAATGCCTCTCTCTTTAGCTATCTTTTCGGCTCGATCCTCTCGGTAAGTGTTCAGGATTTATGGGTAATGGGGATTTTTGGCTCGTTAGCGATGGCGTTATTGCTCGCATTTTTCAAAGAACTCTATTTTATCGCGTTCGATGAGGATGTTGCCCGTGCCGGTGGAATTCGTGTTACGATTCTCAACTATATGCTCGTCAGTGTTATCGCTGTTATTATCGCCCTCTCCATTCGGGTGGTCGGAACACTTCTTATCGGGGCGTTGATGGTGATCCCTCCTGTCGCTGCAATCCGGTTTGGGATGGGTTTTTATCCGACAACGCTTCTCTCTATTGCTATCGCCCTTATCTCTGTGGTGATCGGACTGAGCGCTTCGTATCTTTTTTCTCTTCCTAGCGGTGCGGCAATTGTCTTATGTTTGCTTGTCATCTTTATTATCGCATTGGTCATTAACCGCCGATGAGCAACGCGTGCCATGAGTTTTCACGCTACGCGGCGGAGTACGGCAGTCGTAATGTTATTCAGCGCCTTGTCGCAAAAAAATTGGTTACTACCCCTGAGCACCCGAAGCGAGTGCTTGATTTAGGATGCGGAAGCGGAACGCTCTATTCATTGATCGATTGGGATGTTGAGCGTTTCGTCGGGGTAGACTTTTCAGAGCAAATGTTGGAACACCACCCTAAAGATGCCAATGTCGAATTATTATGGGGAAATTTTAACGATCCGTTATTATTTGAGGGGTTGAAAGAGGAACGATTTGATCGCATCTACTCCGCTTCGGCGTTACAATGGGCGGAGGATTTGGAGAGCATTATGCAATCTCTCGCGTCGCTCAACACCCCGATGTCATTGGCGATCTTCACCGCAGGAACTTTTAAAACCCTACACGAGTGTGCGGGAGTTGCTCCACTGTTACGCCCAAGTGATGAAGTGATGGCTATCGCCGAGAAATATGTGGACGCACGGTTTGAAGTGCTTCACACCACATTGGAGTTTGATTCGGTACGGGAGATGTTTCGCTATATCAAGCGTAGCGGTGTAAGCGGTGGACGTAGAGTTCTTGATTTTTTGCAGACGAAACGGTTGATGGAAATGTATCCGCTGGAGTATCTTGAATTTGAGGTTGTGTTTATTACTTCGTAATTTATTATAGGAAGTATTTTGATCACTAAGCGGTATACTATCCATAATAGTAGAATTCCAAATGAGGAGCGTCTTATGTTAGGGATCGAAAAGTATGATAATCTAAAAGAGGTTATGCCGAACCTTATGCCGGTACTTCGTGATGCAATTCAGTCAGAGTTTCTGGAAATCAAAAAAATAGATAAAAAATGTCAGAAGTTTATTGCTACATGCGAACATTTCCCTGAACTCAAAAAAGCGGAGTACGTTATTTTTTCGCAGCATATTAAAAAGAATGAGCATAAATACGAGATGTTTGTTTTTATTGACGCAGAAGGGAATGTAGTACGTCATGTTACCGGAGCGGAGATGGAACTTTACGGACTCCTTGGATCGTGTACCAATCTTCATCTCTCACATGATTACGTTGAACACGAGCATCATTGTGTCGGCGACGAATGTCGGCATTGATCTAGTCTGCTGTAGTTGCTCTAAGCTTTTTCAACACTCCGTTTGCTGCAAATACTCCGCTTGCAAAAGAGGCGGTTAGTAAATATCCCCCCGTTGGCGCATCCCAATCGAGCATCTCCCCTGCACAAAAAACATTCGGAAGAGTGAGAAGCATAAGATTCTCATCCAGCGCTTCGCGTATCACTCCGCCGGCAGTACTGATCGCTTCATCGATGGGTTGCATTCCATGTAGAGGGATAGGACATTGTTTAACCCGTGCCGCAACACTGAGAGGATCATTCCATTGGTTCTTGGGCAATAGCTCACGGATAAGTGCCCCTTTGACCCCATCCAATCCCGCTTTACGCCACGTGTTATCGCGTGAGTGTTTAGCGGATGAGGTGAGACGGACGATTAACTCCTCTTTAGTGATATGGGGCAATAGGTCTAAATAAAGTGTTGCCGAGCCCTGAGTCATGATCTCCTCTCGAAGCGGACGCGAGAGGGCATAGACCAATCCCCCCTCGATCCCGTAGGTTGTTAAAACGGCTTCGGAGGAGCTGATGTGATCTTTGTGATTTCCCACCCAACCCGATATATTTTTTAACGGTTTTCCTAAATGGGGTTGTAAAAACGGAGACCATGTCGCTTTAAATCCGCAGTTTGAGGGTAGCAAAGGGTTGATTTTCACCCCTTTCTCCGCCAAAACAGTGACCCACGCTCCATCCGAACCCAGACTTGCCCAGCTTCCCCCCCCTAGAGCTAAAATCGTGGCGTCAAAAGCCACGTTCTTTTCACCCTCTGCCGTTGCAAAGCGTAAATCTCCCTCATCACTAAAACCCTTCCAATAATGGCGGCAATGGACGCGAACCCCCCGCTTTTTCAAAGAAGAGAGCCAGCGGCGTAACAACGGCGCGGCTTTCATCTCGGTGGGGAAAACTCTTCCGGATGATCCGATGAATGAAGAAATACCTAAATCTTCCATCCATCCCCTAATGGCATTAGGATCAAAGGCCTCTATCATAGGTTTTAGCCACTCATTTTGATCATAGCGGCGGATAAAATCGTCCATCGGTTCGCTGTGGGTAATATTAAGTCCCCCCTTGCCCGCCATGAGAAACTTTCTCCCCACGGAGGGTTTTGATTCATAAACATCGACACTCATCCCCGCTGCGGACAAAACATCCGCCGCCATTAGTCCGGCTGCACCCGCTCCGATGATAACGATATATTTATGATTCAATGATGCTCGTTACTAAGTTCTAGCACGTTTTTCTTTTCTAATGTATAGAGTTCATAGCGGATGATTTTAAACTGTTCGCTCAAAGCAGGCTCTACTATTTTATAAAGCTCCTCTAAAACGCGTGAAGACTCTTGGGCTCTTTTATAGTTTGCTATTATTATAGAAAGGAGATCGGTTCGATTCATCTCGCTTTGCATGGTAGGACGGAGTACATCATTGACACTATCACGTGAGGCGAGAAGTGCCTCGAGCGGTTCAATGCGGCAGAGATGGCGGAGATTTTTGAGCGAAGTGGCGAGTTCCTTGTCATTGTGAACATAGCGCGCTATATCCT
>JAGXFM010000067.1 GCA_024637215.1 Sulfuricurvum sp. | reverse complement strand
GTACTTTTTCAGTTTTTTGCACCGCTTCTGTCCGCTCAGAAGAGGAAAAATCAGTATCAGTAGCTCCTTTCATAGCAGGTGACGTTCCCCCTTTTAGCTGTGAATTTAACTCCTCTGACCCCATTTTAAATTTCATTTCCGTCTCTTGTTTGGATCGCAATTGCTGTTGTTTTAGTTTATCCGCATCGGCTTTACTCATCCCGGTATCCGGAGAATAGACGGCTTTACTTGTCCCCGTATTCTGCTTTATTGCACTATTGAGGACATCTTGTATCATCTGGTATTTCCACGCGTCTTTACTGCCGTGTCCTCCTCCCCCGACCGAGCTGCCCGAGCCTCCGGCAGGAGTACACGATCCGCCGCTTGATGTGCATTGACAATGATATGATGTTCCATTGTAAGTATCATTCCATGTATCGCCGATACGATAGGGGCATGCCCCGCGAGAGTCACAGCAAGCAGCCACAGATACCCCAGCATGAACGGTTGCATTACACAACGCAACTCCAACCACAATAGCAATAATAATTTTATTTATTCTAAACATATAAGGCCTCATCATTATTCCTATAAAATTGATTACTCTTTTTTTGTAGACATTATAACTTTTCACTTTGAGATTTTAGATTATTAATAAATTCTTATTTGTATTAAATGCTACCACTTCCCCTCTAAGGTAAAGAAAATTTGAATGTTAAGTCTTAACAGTAATGTAACACTCTTATTTCATAATTGCAACAAATATTATTTATGCCTTAAGGAAGTTTAATGTTAAAAATACATCAGATTACCCACAGTATCTTACTCTCATCACTCTTGATGAGCTCCTCTTTTGCTGCTGAAAACCTCGGAGTTATCAACGTCGATTCAACAACAATCGATGATCGTTTCGAATCGAAACAAACTGAAACATCCAACACGTCAACCATCAGCGGTGAAAAATTTGATGCTGCCCATGTCGAAAACATTCAACAAGTCCTCAACCGTATCCCAGGACTTACAACCGAAGTAACCGGTGGAGACAAATTCAAACTTCACATTCGAGGAGTTGAAAATCAACGCTATATGGGAGAAAAACCGGGTGTTGCTGTTGTCATCGACGGTGTTCCGGTATTTGAACGTACCGGAGCTGTTAATATCGACCTCGATAACATTGAATCCATCAAAGTCGTAAAAGGGGGAGCCTCGTATCTCTTTGGTGAAGACGCTCTCTCCGGTGCCGTCATCATTACAACCAAAAAAGGTTCAAAGAACAGCTACAGCGCAGTAGGATATGAAGCGGGAAGTTCTAATTACCAAAAATATCTTTTACGCGGTGGATATGCCAATGAAAATTTTAATTTCTATGTCCAAGGCACCGAACGCAAAAGTGACGGTTATTGGGAAAACAGCGATTACGATACCAAATATCTAAACTCCAAATTTCAATATTACATTGATGACACCAGTGACATCACCGCAGGGATAGAACTCTCAGATCGTATCAAAGACAGTCATGGAACCGTCAAAGGGGTCACTGAAGCCGCCAATAATCCTACCAGCGCATACAACGGAACGGGTGATCGTGACTATAGCCGAATGTATGATGTACAGTTAGCAAAATATTTTCTTACCTACGCTAAAAATTTTGAAAACAACTCCAATTTAATGGTCAATGCCTATCAATACAATGATGATACAAACTTCGTTAGCAGTCCAATCAAATACGATACAGCAGGTAACAAAGTAACCGATGAAGATGCCTATGCTATCAACAATGATTATTTCCAAATCCAACGTGGAATCAAAACCGAGTATCGTGTATCAGGAACCACTACGGCAGGAATGTTCGGAATCGATCTACGCGACAACTATTATGAAAACAAAACCAATATTTTGAAAAGTTACTGCACGCGGATGGGAGCCACAGCCTGCTCCAACCCTGCCAACATCAAAACAGCCGGAACCATCACAGGCAATGACGAAACCGATGAAAACGTTTATGCCCTCTACGGCGAAATTAAGCATGCACTCTCTAATGATCTAGTCATGACCGGAAATGCCCGCTTTGATAGTATTACAATGGATTATGACGATACGCTCAACAGTATTCAAATCAAAAAAACATTTAATGTAAGTTCTTACCGTTTCGGAACAACCTACACATTAACTCCCTCCACTTCTCTTTACGCCAATGTTTCGACCGGATTTAGAACTCCATCGGTAAGTCAGCTTTTCTCCGGAGACATCGATCCAACCAATACCAAAGTGGAAAGTAACCACGACCTAAAACCGGAAATTTCCTATAACTATGAGATTGGGTTTCGAGGAAACACCTCCTATTTCGATTATGATATTGCTGCATTTGTAATTGATCGGGACGACTACATTATGGCAAATGTCGGACAGTACTCTTCAGCTGATCCATTAAGCTCACAGTATGCTAAAACAAAATATGAAAATATAGGGGGAATGCGCAATAAGGGGGTCGAACTCGCACTCAACACAGATCGAAAAGATACGATTTTTCTCGATTTTGCTTATTCATACATCGATGCCGAATTTACCCAATATGACAACTTTAATCTAACACTGGGGAACTCATACGGGACGTATGTTCCAACACTGACAAATCCGGCTACCCAGTACACGATTCAACATTACAACCTAACAGGAAACACCGTTCCACGCGTCCCAAAACATACTGCAAATATTAGTGTAGGCTATAACGTCAACAATGATTTATTATTGACAACAGAAATAAATGCCAAATCAAGCTACTTTGCCGATGAAATGAATAAAATCGAAATCGCAGGGCAATCAACACTTAATCTACTCGTGAACTACACAACCAAACTTTACGGATATAAACTTGAAGCATTCGGACGTATTGACAATGTTCTCAATAAATTTTATTACAACACAGCTCGTGCCAGTGGAGATGCTGATAGTAACGGACTTTTCAATGCAGGAGACCTCTCTATCACCGTCAATCCGGGGCGTGTTTACACCGCCGGACTCTCAGTTAAATTTTAAGGAGACAGGATGAAAAAAACTGCATTGATGCTTTTCATTGCCGCTACCCTTTGGGGGTATGGCGATGGAGCAATCTATTGGGCTCCGCACGGATGCGATGATGGGAAAAAGACCGCGTCCAAACATGGTGGTCACGGCAAGGGAGAGAGTGCTATGTTCACACTGATGAACACGGAAGCGAATGCTCACGCACACCTCATCCTCCCTGATCTCTCCGAACAAAACTTGACCTTTAAACGCACTACAGTTATGTTGCCAAAACCCTCTATGGGAGGATATTATGCCATGGTAGCGAAGGGGTATGATACGAACGCAACCTTTAGTGCTATGCGCTATCTCTCCCTTCAAGGGCGACCTGCCAAAGTCTCTCCGACGAAACTAACCGCACTTCCTAAAACAGATTTGGAGATTATCCCTGATCCTCTGCACCGTGAGCATGACCGCTATAGCGCCTCAAAATCGTACCGTTTTCTCCTCCATTTTCAGGGAAAACCGCTCATCAATACCGCCGTTACATTAGAGACGCATGATACTCCGGTTCAAACCTATACAACGGATCAAACAGGTGCATTTTCGATCACTCTTCCCAATGATTTTAAAAATGTTCAAGTAGGACGTAGCGAAAACAAACCTTCTGAATTTCTCCTATCAACGCAACACCGCGATGGTGAACACCTCTACAAAAGCACTCTCACCATGCCCTATTCACTCAATCCAAACGATTTTTGGCAATCCCAAAGTTACGGAGCCGGAGCAATCTTTATCGGCTTCCTAGGAGGATTAGTATTCTATCGACGTACTAAAAAAGGGGCTAAAAATGGATAAATTACTCACAGTTACACTACTCCGACGTATTGTACAACTCACCGCATTCGTCTTTTTTGTTTACGGAGCGATGATTTTTACTACCTTTTATACAGGAGACAAACTAACTCAAAACCTCCCTGCCCTCTCATGTGCTTACGATATGAAGGGGGGAGATTTTTGTGCACTGATCCCGCTCCAACATCAGATGGATCACCGTGTTTCTACCCTCTTTACCCAAAATGCGGGGATGATGGAAGCGCTGATGGGGACGCTGATTACGATCGGAACCGTTGCCGTTTTAATCCTCATCCTTAACAAAGCGTTTTGCGGATGGCTCTGCCCTCTCGGATTTTTCCAAGATGTTTTTACCATGATCGGAACCAAACTGGGACTAACACAATTGGGAAGCCTTTCTCGCGAAACAGTAAATAAAATTCGCCCGATCAAATGGTTTATTTTCCCCGTTTTAGTCCTCATCTTACCACTCCTCACGGGGATTGGTTTTTTAGGACACGAGTGGGGTAACCCTTATTGCTCTATCTGTCCTAGTCGTATCATGACAACCGCTATGACGGGTGATATGAATCAAATCTATATCTCTCAGGCAAATACCGGATATTTCATCCTCTCGCTGATTGCCGATTTGCTCTTTGGTCTTATGATAGCATTGGCCCTCTTCGTCCGTCAGCCATTTTGCCGTATTTGCCCGATTTTGCCGATGCAAACATTGTTCAAAAAAATCGGTCTTTTACGCCTCGTTAAAAACGGCAATTCTCACTGTGATACCTGCTCAAGTTGTGTCAAAGCATGTCCAATGGATATTTATGAGATTCAAAACCAAGCCGAAAATAAAAACATCACTCACAGTGATTGTACCCTCTGCGGACGTTGTGTCGAGTTTTGTCCGCATGATGGAGTGATGAGCTTCAAATACGGTCCGATAATCCTCCTCTCTTCATCTAAAGAAGGGTTTAAAAAACGAACCAAAATCGATAAATGGTGGAAGGGTTAAAGAGTGGAATCACTTACTCTCCTCTCCCTTTTCATCGTCGCCCTCTCCTATGGGGCAACCGCGTGTATGCTCACCTGTATGCCACTCTTATCGCCGATTCTTTTGGCAAACAGCGGTACACGTCAACAAAGCCTTCGGGTATTACTCCCTATCAGTTTAGGTCGAATCAGCGGATATATTTTTCTCTCCCTCATCGCCTATGCGGGTGCGAGTATGGTTAAATCGATTATCAGTGACACGGCTCTCATGGGATACTTACTCGGAAGTGTTACGATCATCCTCTCGGGGCGGTTATGGTTTTCACTCAAAGCCTCCTCTTCATGTTGCTCCACCTCACCCCAAACACCGAAAGGACAGATTCCTCTGTTTATCACCGGAGCCCTTTTATCGATGTCCATTTGTGCCCCTGTCATCACCATGATGACTCTTAGTGCCGCTTCGCATTCGCTTTTATGTGCGATAGCGTATGGCGCGGTATTCGGTCTGGGGGCAACACTCTTGTGGTTCCTCTTTTTCTCGGTCGTTTTGACTCAGATACTCAAAGAGAGCCTAACTCACCTCTCCCGTTATCGAAACGTTCTCCAACACGCTGCCCCAATTCTCCTTGCAGGGGTCGGAATCGCAATTTTTACAGGATGGCTACACCTATGATGACAACCGCACGCAAATCATTTCTATTCTCCCTCATGCTTCATACCTTGATGGGCTCATTGGCATTTATGGCCTTAATACAAATGCGTACACCGCCGCCCATGCTGAAAATTCAGCTTCAACATATGACACTTGTCTCCCTTTCCAAATCTACCCCTATTACTCCGAAGAAACCGGAAGTTTCCGAACCGGCACCCGAAATCACACCGCCAACCCCGATTCAACCGTTAGTTGCACAACCGATTATTCCCACAAAAGCTATCAATCCCCAACCGACTACTCTGCCCGTTCAAACCGCACCAAGTACTATAACGACACAGACACCTGTCATCTCAACACCGCAAGTAGTCCAACATAACGTGCAAACCGCTCCTGTAGCAGATGTTGCCCCTCCTCCTAGAGCGAAAGTCAATACCTCCTCTGAACTGCAATCATTTAAGGCATCATTAAGAAGCAAGATCAAACAAAATCTCCGCTATCCCTCAGCTGCACGGCGTAGGGGACTAGAAGGGGAAGTATTGGTTCGATTTACCGTATTTGGTGATGGTTCGATTCGCGATATATCGGTTCGACAGGGAGAAGATATTTTTCATACTGCAGCAAAAGCGGCAGTCACTTCAAGTTCAGGGATTGATGTACCTAAAAGCCTCACAGAATCTCTACCGATGGAGATGGATTTGGCTCTTGAATTTAAGCTAAATAGCTAATCACATCGACAAAAGACTAAGACTCACTATGGTATAATCGCGCCATTATTTAGAACCCTAAAAGGTAACTCTTATGCACCAAACCATTACAGAAAAAATATTCTCTCAACACGTTGGCAAAGCCGTTTACGCGGGTGAAATCATCCGTTGTCCTATCGATATGGTCATCGGGAATGACATCACAACCCCAATTTCCATCAAAGCATTCGAAGACATCGGAGCAACTAAACTCGCCAATCCGGAGGGCTTTTCCATCGTCCTTGACCACTTCATCCCTGCCAAAGACATAGCTTCCGCCAACCAAGCGCGTATCAGCCGTGATTTTGCTAAAAAATATCAGATGAAACACTTTTTCGACGAAAAAGACATGGGGATCGAACACGCATTGCTCCCCGAAAAAGGGCTCGTAGTACCGGGTGACGTTATCATCGGTGCGGATTCCCATACGTGTACGCATGGTGCATTGGGAGCTTTTTCGACGGGAATGGGTTCGACTGATTTGGCATTTGCGATGATTACAGGCGGTAACTGGTTCAAAGTTCCTGAAAGTATCAAAGTTGTCCTCACAGGAAAACCGGGGAAATACACGACAGGTAAAGACATTATCTTGGAAATCATCCGTATGATCGGTGTGGACGGAGCACTTTACCGTACTCTTGAATTTACCGGAGACACCATCCAGTATCTTAGTATGGATGACCGATTTTCGATGTGTAATATGGCAATCGAAGCGGGTGCAAAAAGCGGTATCGTAGCGTACGACGCAATCACAGCAGAATTTTTAGCCGATAAACCTCTCGCACGTGAGCCGAAAATCCACACCTCCGACGAAGACGCAACCTACGTCCAAATCCTCGAAATCGATGTCGGAAACCTCGAACCCGTTATTGCGTATCCATTTTTACCGTCCAATGGCCACAGCCTCTCTCAGGCAGTAAGCGACGGCATCAAAATCGATCAAGCGTTCATCGGCAGCTGCACCAACGGTCGATTAGGTGATCTTAAAATCGCCGCTGAAATACTTAAAGGCAAACGCGTACACCCCGACGTTCGCCTCATCGTCACACCCGCAACCCAACGCATCGCACGCGAAGCGACCAAAGCGGGATACATGGACATCATCATCGATGCAGGCGGGGTTGTTTCCAATCCGACCTGCGGTGCGTGCTTGGGTGGCTATATGGGGATTTTAGGAGATAATGAAGTCGCTGTTGCGACCACCAACCGTAACTTCGTCGGACGCATGGGTTCACGCTCATCCAAAGTCTATCTCGCAAACTCAGCAGTTGCTGCGGCTTCGGCTATCACGGGATACATTACTGATCCTGCAACTATCCGCTAATATTCTTTTAGCGATATTTCTTTTCGATCCCGACAAGGGTTCGATAGAGCTTCGCCCCCTCCTCTTTCTCCCCTTTTACATACACCTTTTTTCCATCATGGGCAAAAAATGTCAACTCTAATGGCGAGGAAGAATTCCCCGAAGCGAGTATGGCAATATCATCAGGGGAGATGGTAAAACTGGTAAGTACCTTTTTGGTCATAAAATCGATTTGTGGATAGGCGGCATAGACCAGTTCAGAACAAACGATTGTCTCTGTGGTGTTGACGTTAAAATCGAAATCGTATTTTTTACCGAAATGGCTCATCGCCAAATCGAGTGACGTACGCATCGCATCCGCTTCAAATCGGTTAGGACGCAATACGGCAACATCGTCGATGTTCATAAAATGCTCGACGGAGTTAAGGACAACCCCCTCGCGAAGTGCTTCGAGGATCACTTTCCCCTCGCGTATTTGATCGAGATGCTTACGGACAAATGGGGTATTGAGTGCCCCCATATCGCGAAGCTGCTCATACGTTCCGATGTAGATCGCCGCATGACCAAAATGACCCGGAATCGTTTTATCCGTCAGGGCAAACGGAGTCTTTTCGAGGAGGATATCCCCCGGTTTTAGGTGAGCGGAAAACTCCGAGAGAAACGCTTTATCATTACGCAGTTTACCACTTCTCCAACGTACCATTCCCATCGTATTTCCAACCCCTTTAGAG
>JAGXFM010000066.1 GCA_024637215.1 Sulfuricurvum sp. | reverse complement strand
GTTTTAGCCCCTCTTCGACAATATTCCATTGTTCCTCTTCAACAATCAAAGGGATAGGGTCGAGTTTCCACGGACGGTTCAGCCCTTCGGGGTCATTGTAAACATTGTAGGTTACTCCGTTATCTTCAAGGCGCCAATCAATCTCTTTTTGCTTAGCGTGTAACTGCTCTAGCCCCATCTTTTCAAGGTTGTTTTTTAACGCTTCCCAATGGGGACGGACGTTTTTATCCGAATCGAACATCTCGTCATACGATGAGTTTTGAGAATAGCGTTCAAACATAGCGTCCAATCTATTTACCTTTGAAAGAGTATGGGGAATTTTACCCTATTGTGCATTAGGGCTCCATTTGCGACGTAGATCGAGGGTATGCGGATATTCCAATGACCCCGGAAGCTCTTGATAGGTGAATACTTTTTTCTGAGGGTGGTTTACAACGCTACGCGATGTCACCTCTTCTCCTGCGTCTTGGGAACGGATCAGCGGTTCATGCACCTCTTCCATCTCCCCTTGGGTATGTCCAAATCCCCAATAACGGCTGATACGACGCGATTGCGCTTCGAGGGTATTGACAGGGATGGTATCGTATGCACGACCTCCCGGATGAGCGATAAAATAGGTAAACCCTCCCATTGAGCGTCGATTCCACCTATCGACAATGTCAAACACAAGCGGCGTATCGACCCCGATGGTCGGATGGAGTGCCGACCACGGTTGCCATGCACGATAACGCACCCCTGAGACATATTCTCCCTCTACCCCCGTACTTACAAGCGGTACACGAACCCCATTGCAGGTGAGGACGTAGCGCTCACTCACAAAATCACGTACCCGTACCTGTACCCGCTCTAATGAAGAGTCAACATAACGGGCAGTTCCTTGTGAACTCGACTCTTCACCCAACACGTTCCACGGTTCGATCCCTCCGCGCAGTTCGCAGTGAATCCCCTCGATGGTACTCATCCCATAGAGTGGAAAACGGAACTCGAAAAACGGATTAAACCAATCGGTCTCAAACCCGTACCCCTCAGAGCGCAAAAACTCAACAATGTCACGGATATCTTCACGGACATAATGTTCGATCAAAAATTTATCGTGGAGTTGTGTCCCCCAGCGTACCAGTTTATGTTTATACGGTTTTTTCCAAAACAGCGCTACGAGGGTACGAACCAGCAACATCTGCATCAGTGACATCTGTGCGTGCGGCGGCATCTCGAATCCGCGCAGTTCTAAAATCCCTAAGCGCCCCGTCGAGGAATCAGGAGAGTAAAGTTTGTCGATACAAAACTCACTGCGATGGGTATTCCCCGTCAAATCGGTGAGCATATGGCGAAAAAGTCGGTCGGTGAGCCAAAACGGCACCTCTTCATTCTCAGGGATTTGGTTAAACGCGATCTCAAGCTCATAGAGATTTTCCAACCGCCCCTCATCCACACGCGGGGCCTGAGACGTCGGTCCGATAAACTGCCCTGAAAAGAGATACGACAAACTCGGATGGTGCTGCCAAAACGTAATGAGTGAACGTAAAAGATCAGGGTTGCGAAGCAGTGGACTGTCACTCGGGGTGAGGCCTCCGATGGTGACGTGGTTTCCACCACCTGTCCCCATTTGCTTACCGTCTTGCATAAATTTCAGCGTCCCCAGACGTGATTGATGCGCCTCTTCATAGAGAGTATCGATCACCCCCGTAAGCTCCTGCCAACTCGATGTCGGGTGAATGTTGACCTCGATAACGCCCGGATCAGGTGTGACCCGCATTCGCTCAATCCGTAGATCATGCGGAGGCTCATACCCCTCGATCATCACCGCCATCTTCATCGCTTCTGCCGTCTCCTCTATCGAAGCGATTAAATCCAAAAAGGCTTCAGTATCGGTAATAGGGGGGAGGAATATAAAGAGTTTTTGCTCCCTTATCTCGATACTGATCGCCGTACGGACAAAGGTTTCATAATCGGCCGTTTTTTTCGTCTTTTTGATCACTTTTAAAGCGCGCGCTTTGACGGCGCTGTGATATTCACCCAACGATGGAAATGCCCCAAACAAATCAGGCTCGAAACTTTGCTCCAACTCGACATGCGGTTTATGGGTCAATGAATCCAGAGGTAAACGTAAACCTACCGGAGAGGTTCCCGGTGCGAGGAAAAGCTGTGCGCGTCTAAACTCCCATCGGCAGGTAATCCAACGCGTGCTCCCCCAGTTCAGAGGGAGAACAAATCCGGCCGGTTTATCGATACCGCTGGAGAGACTATCCGCCAACGCTCGACGCTCCAATGAGTCTTTCAACGTCACTTTCATCGGATCGATATCGATTGGCAAGAGTGACTCTTGCAACAGTGCCACGAGAGGATCATTGTAGGCATCATGGATATTTTTATCGCTGATTCCGAGGTTCAGACACAACTTGGCTAAAAATTTTCGCGCATCTTCAGGGGTATAATCGAACGTCTGATCCAAACTCGCTAACAGATCGGGATTATTCCAAATCGGCTGTCCATCTTTGCGCCAGATAATCGTAGACATCCATCGCGGCAACGGCTCACCCGGATACCATTTCCCCTGCGCATGGTGGAGTAATCCCCCTTTTCCGAAGGTTTTAAGCAACCGTCTGGAGAGGACGTTTGCTAACTCTCGTTTATGAGGGCCGTCCGCTTCGGTATTCCACTCAGGTGATTCCATATCATCGATAGAGACGAACGTCGGTTCCCCCCCCATCGTCAGACGGACATCATTCTCTACCAACTCTTTATCGATCTTGTACCCGAGTGCGTCAATCGCTTCCCACTGCTCGCTCCGGTAAGGCTTCGTGACGCGAGGAGATTCAAAAATTCTCGTTACGGTATTGGAATACTCAAACTCCACCTCACATTTATCCATCCCCCCCTCGACCGGCGCGGCACTCTCAGGATTCGGGGTACATGCTAATGGTATATGCCCCTCAGCGGTAAATAATCCACTCGTTGCATCCAAACCGATCCACCCCGCACCCGGCAGATAAACCTCCGTCCACGCGTGTAAATCGGTAAAATCCTCACTCGGACCGCTCGGGCCATCGAGAGAAGCGACATCGGACGAGAGCTGAACGAGATACCCCGAGACAAAGCGCGCCGCAAATCCCAAATGACGGAGAACTTGAACAAACAGCCACGCGAAATCGCGACACGATCCCAGTTTATTTCCCAACGTCACTTCGCACGTCTGCACCCCAGGCTCGAGGCGAACCGTATAGTTGATATACGTATGAACCGCCATATTAAGCTCTACCAGAAAATCATTCATCGGACGAGAAGTCAAATCGAGGGTTTTAAGAAATTTTTTGAGTTTTTTACCCTCTTCGGCTATCTCTAAATAGGGGGAAAGCTCTTTTTTGAGCTCTTTTTTATACTTAAACGGAAAATTAGACGCATACTCTTCAATGAAAAAATCAAACGGATTGATACTCACCAGCTCCGCTAGAACCTCGACATCGATGGAGAGTTCCGTCGTTTTCTCTGGAAATACGATCCGAGCGAGGTAGTTTCCGAACGGATCTTGCTGCCAGTTGATAAAATGATCATCGGGTTTGATGTTGAGCGAATAGGCCTCAATAGGGGTACGGCTATGCGGCGCGGGACGCAGACGGATAACATGAGGAGAAAGATTAATCAGCTTATCAAAAGAGTAATGAGTTTTATGAGAGAGGACAACTTTAAGCGACATCGGATTCCTTTAGGGACACATACCTGAGTGATGGGTAAAGGATAACACACTTTAGACTAAATGGGGTAGAACCGCTGCACATTAAATACACAAACTCTGTCGATTGAAATTTTAAGGGTAGGTGATGGATGGGTCTAAAAAAAGTATGAAGAAGAAATCCCCGAAAATCGGGGAATGAAGATTTAGATATTGTCGCGGATACCGAGATCAGCAACGAGTTTGTTGTAGCTTTCGCGGTTTGTACGTTTCAAATAACGCATCAAACGACGACGTTGACCAACCAATTTCAAAAGACCAAGACGTGATGAATGGTCTTTTTTAAATGTTTTCAAATGCTCAGTAAGAGCAGCGATACGAGTAGAAAGAAGTGCGATTTGCACTTCGCTTGAACCGGTATCACCTTCAGTTCTTTGGTATTGTTTGATAATTTGCGTTTTATTCGCCGTATCTAAAGCCATAATAGCCTCCTGATGGGTAGTTAATTTTACTTGAAAGACAATTTCGTTCAAGCAGGGTCGGAATTATAGCGGAAATTTTCCCATTTTGCGCTAAATTTATCCGCAAGTCACCTCTAATGATTTTTAGCTATAATAACTTTTCAATTACAGGAGGATATGTCACATGTTAATGACCCGTGCCAGCGAATATGCCCTATTATCGCTTATCGTTATGGCAAAAGCGGGTCGTGCACTCGATGTGGATACTCTCTCCCGTGAACTCGATATCTCCAAAAGTTTTTTAGCAAAAATTCTCCAGTCCCTCGCACGTCAAGGGATCCTTAACTCCTACAAAGGGGTTAACGGAGGTTTTGAGCTTGCCCGCCATAGCCGTGATATCACGGTACTGGAAGTAATGGAAGCGGCAGAGGGGAAAAGCCCCGCCGTATTCAGCTGTTCTCCCTCCCAAGAAGATTGCCCCTCCAACAAAGCGATGAGTTGCGGGTTGTGGCCGTTTCTGAACCGATTACAAGGGAAAGTGGACGGTTTTTTGGGGACACTGACCCTCGAAGCTATTTTAGAAGAGTAATTTTTGGCAAAAGCAAAAAATAGAACCCCCGACATCAAAACGATATTATCGGCCATTTTCGCCTCACGCGACCTTAGTGTCGTCTTTTTCGTTATGGCTATTTTGGCGATTATCATCGTCCCGCTCCCAAGCGGAATGCTCGATTTTCTCCTTGCAGTGGTTATCGCCTTGTCGGTTCTTATATTATTGATCTCTCTTTACATCCCAAAACCGACTGATTTGACCACCTTTCCAACCCTTTTGCTCGTTATTACCCTCTTTCGACTGGCTCTCAATATCGCAACGACCCGTATGATTTTAAGTCACGGTCACGAGGGACCCGAAGCGGTCAGTGATATCGTTACCAGTTTCGGAAACTTCGTCGTCGGCGGAAATATGGTTATCGGGGTCATTGTCTTTACCATCTTGGTCTTGATCAACTTTATGGTTATTACCAAAGGTTCAGGCCGCGTCGCCGAAGTTGCAGCGCGCTTCACCCTCGATGCAATGCCCGGAAAACAGATGGCGATCGATGCCGATCTCAACAGCGGTCTTATCGAAGAGACCGAAGCCAAACGACGCCGTGCCGAGATTTTACAAGATGCCAATTTCTACGGAGCGATGGATGGATCGAGTAAATTTATCAAAGGGGATGCGGTTGCAGGGATCATCATTACCCTCATCAACATCATCGGCGGATTTTTGATCGGGATTTTCCAATTCGATCTCGATGTAGGTGCAAGTGCGCAAACCTATACCATCCTCACCATCGGAGACGGTCTCGTATCACAAGTACCAGCACTGATCATCTCTACCGCAACGGGTATTATGATCACACGCGGTTCCAGCGATACGGGCGGAAACTTCGCCGAGGGGAGTATCAACCAGTTGATGGGGAATGCCCGCGTTATGATTATCGTCGGATTCATTATGCTCCTTTTCGCTGCGGTTCCGGGATTGCCGACGTTCTCGCTTGGATTTGTAGGGCTTATTTTCGCCGGATTAGGATACGCACTCTATAAATACGAAAAAGGGGATCTCGTCCTCACCTCCGCACCGCTCATCAATAAACCCGGAGCGCCTGCAGGAGCTTCAGGCAGTTCCGAAGAGGGAGGCACTGCCTCCACCGCACCGCGTAAAAAATCAAATGAAGAGATCGCGAAAGAAGAAGAAGCGGCACTCGAAGATATTCTCAAAATAGAGATGCTCGAACTCACCCTCGGATATCAGCTTATCCGTCTCGCCGACAGTGCGCAGGGGGGAGATTTGTTAGAGCGTATCCGCTCTATGCGGCGTAAAATCGCTTCCGACTTCGGATTTTTGATGCCGCAGGTACGTATCCGTGACAACCTCCATCTCAAACCGACCCAATACGAAATCCTCCTAAAAGGGGTCAATATCGGTGATGGCCTTATCCAACCCGATCGCTATCTCGCAATGGACAGCGGCATGGCGATGGGGGAAATAGAAGGGGAAGCGACGAAAGAGCCGGCATTCGGACTCGATGCACTCTGGATTGATCCTTCCCTCAAAGAGGATGCCATTATCAACGGATACACCGTCGTCGATCCGGCAACCGTTATCTCAACCCATATGAGCGAACTCATCAAACGCCACGCCGAAGAACTCCTCACAAGACAAGAGACGCAATCGCTTATCGAAAAAATCAAAAATGACTATCCGGTTGTGGTGGATGATCTTCTTAAAGTGGCCAATATCGGTCTTATCCAGCGTGTGTTCAAAGCACTCTTACATGAGCGTATCCCCCTTAAAGATATGATCACGATTCTTGAAACGATGGCGGATGTCGCGGAATACACTAAAAGTGTCGATATCATCACCGAACATGTCCGTGCCAAGCTTTCTCGTATTATCACCCAAACCTACACCAGTCCAGACGGTATTATCAAACTCTTGACCTTTGATACGATGAGTGAACAGATGATGCTGGAGAAATCGCAAGAGCGTGACGGAACACGCCAGTTATTGCTCAATGTAGGTGAAATCAACGGTCTCATCCAAGCGACCAGTGCCAAAGCAACCGAACTTCTCCAAAAAGGGATCTCGCCGATTATCGTTATTGTCGATCCGAAACTCCGCCGTCCATTGGCGGAGATTTATGAGCGATTCAGCCTCGACATCGTCACCCTCTCCCACGCCGAAATCGATTCAAATGCGAAATTTGAAGTGCTCGGTTCCATTACATTAGATACAAAATAGGATATTCATGAGTACAACGTTTTACCACCTCTCCCATATCGATCTCGACGGTTACAGCTGTCAACTTGTCATGGCGCAAACCGCCCATACACGGTTCAGCTACAACGCCAATTACGGCGCTGAAGTAATGGATCGTCTCGAAGAGATTATTGACACGATCAAAAAAACAAAACAAACCGCTACCATCCTTATCAGTGATTTAAACCTCTATCCCGATGAAGCACGATGGCTGAACAATGAGGTCAATCGTCTCAACGAAGGGGGGTGGGAAATTACGATCACCCTCCTCGATCACCACGGAAGCGGTAAAGATACGGCGGCGCAATATCCGTGGTATTTTCTCGATACCGAACGATGTGCGACAAAAATCGTCTATGAATACGCGCTTCAACATTACGGACTTGAAAAAGGGGGATGGCTAGAGGCGTTTGTCAACGTCGTCAATGCCGTCGATTTATGGCACCAAAACGAAGAAGATGACTTTGAATACGGTAAAGTGTGTATGCGTCTTATCTCCGATGCAAAAGAGCTAAGCCGTGTAATGTTCAGTGATGAAGATCGAGTCTACAAACTGGCTATGTTGGAACAAGCCGCCATGATGCGCAATATTCCCAATGCCAATATTATCTTGGATGAAGCGCTCCACAAAATGAAAAAAGAGTTTTTCAAAGACGGAGTCGACAACACGCTCGATAACCTCTCGACCAAATACATCGTGGCACTGTTGGGAACCAAACGCTCGACTATGACCATTTACTACAAAGGGTGGAGAGGATTTTTGAGCTACGGGTTAGGCAATACTTCAATCATCGGAAACGGATTTTTAACTTCATTCCCTGATTTTGATTTTATCGTCGATATCAGCACACGCGGAACCATGAGTCTGCGCGGACATGACAAAGTCGATGTTGCGATGATGGCGGGCGAATGGGCGAACGGCGGAGGTCATCCGAATGCTGCGGGTGGACGAATTCAAGGGTTTAAAGAGCAATTTCGCTACGACAAAGTGAAACGTCAAATCGAAGATATGCTCTCCAATAAAGAGGCGATGCCCGGTAAACTCCCCCATAAAATAGAGGGATAATAACCGCTCACATGATTCAAATCAATAATCTCACCAAAAGCTACGGCACACGCTCTCTTTTTGAGAACCTCTCCCTCAAGCTGAACGCCGGAAACAAAGTCGGTTTTGTCGGACGTAACGGAAGCGGAAAATCGACCCTCTTTAAGATCATTCTCGGTGAAGAGTCCTATGATAGCGGCGAAATCATCATCCCGAAAAACTATCGCATCGGAACGCTCCGTCAGCATCTTCACTTCACCCATAAGAGTGTCCGTGAAGAGTGTGCCTCAGTTCTCACGGGGGATATGGAACACGAAGTCTATCGCGTCGAGAAAATCCTTTTAGGTCTGGGATTTACACAGGACGATTTGGAAAAAGATCCCCTCAGTTTTTCGGGGGGATATCAAATCCGCCTCAACCTCGTCAAACTCCTCGTCACCGAACCAAATCTGCTGTTACTCGATGAGCCGACCAACTATCTCGATATCGTCTCTCTGCGCTGGCTCTCATCCTTTATCCGTTCTTTCGAGGGGGAAGTGATCCTCATCACCCATGATCGTGATTTTATGGATTCAGTCACTACCCATACGATGGGATTACGCCGTCGAGGTATCTCTATCATCAAAGGCAATAGCCATAAATATTATGAGATGATGGAGAGCGAAGATGAACTTTACGTCAAAACTAAAATAAATCACGACAAAAAGCGTGAAGAACTTATCGATTTTGTCGCCCGTAATAAAGCCCGTGCTTCCACGGCAGTCATGGCACAATCCAAACAAAAAGAGCTGGACAAGATGGGGATGATGGAATCGCTGGAGGGGGAGAGGGATTTAAGTTTTTCCTTCTCCTACCGCCCTACCCCTTCCAAAATCACGATGGAAGTCAAAAACCTATCGTTTGGCTACCGTCCCGATGAACCGCTCTTTGAAAAGCTCTCCTTTGTTTTAGAAAAAAACAAATGCCTTGCCATCATCGGGAAAAACGGTAAAGGAAAATCAACCCTCCTTAACACTCTCGCAGGGTTGCTGACGCCCGAGGGTGAAATACTGACCCACCCCGCCACCGCCATTGCCCATTTCGGTCAAACGAACATTGATCGTCTTGATAAAAACCGCACCATCAGCGAAGAGATACAAAGTGCCGATAATACGCTTCAAAACGTTCGTATTCGAGGTATTTGCGGAACGATGATGTTCAGCGGTGACGATGCCGATAAAAAAATCTCTATCCTCTCAGGGGGAGAGCGCAGCCGCGTTATGTTGGGAAAAATTATCGCTACCCCTGCCAACCTCCTCTTCCTCGATGAGCCGACCAACCACCTCGATATGCAATCCATCGATTCATTGTGTGACGCCGTAAAACGGTTCGAGGGTTCTGTCGTCATCGTCACCCACTCCGAAATGCTGCTGCGTGAGTTAGCCGATCAACTCATCATCTTCCGAGAGGGGGGAGCAGAATTTTTTGATGGAAACTACGATGACTTTTTGGAGAAAATCGGATGGGACGAAGAGATATCCGATGCCCCGAAACCTCCCAAAGTGACCCAAAATAGTAATAAAAAAGAGCAGAAACAGCAGCGTGCCGAACTGATTCAAGAGCGTTCTCGTCTCCTTAACCCGCTCAAAAAAGAGATCGATTACTGCGAAAACACGATTATGAGCCTTGAGGATAAAGTGAAAACGGCGCATGAGCAGCTCATCGTCTACTCTAATCAAGGGGAAAGTGGCAAACTGATGGACGTATCAAAACAAGTTGCAAGTGATGAGAAGATGATAGAAGAGCTGTTTGAGCGGCTCGAAATCGCTACGAATGAATTTGAGCGGATCACCCAAGAGACCGATGAAAAACTCGAAACCCTCTAAAGTCCGCCTCGACAAACTCCTCGGTTCGCTGGGGTATTGCGTGCGCAAAGAGGTTGCCGCTCTTTTACGCGATGGTGTTATTACCCATACCCTTAATCTCCCCTTAAAAAGCGATACCAAAGTCTCTCATGATGAAATTCTTTATCAAGGTGAACCACTTGATCCGCCTGCGGGGATCGTGATATTAATGAACAAACCGCTCGGGCTTGTCTGCTCCCACGATGAGGGGGAAGGGAGACTCGTTTACGACCTCCTCCCGTCGCGATGGAGACTGCGCGATCCGAAAATCTCCACCATCGGGCGACTTGATAAAGAGACGAGCGGATTGCTCCTCCTTACCGACGATGGAGCGTTACTCCACCGCCTCACCTCCCCAAAACACAAAGTACCCAAAGTGTATGAAGCGACACTTGATCGGACTCTACAAGGAAATGAAGCAGAAATATTCGCTTCGGGAACGTTAATGTTACACGGCGAAAAAACCCCTTGTCTCCCTGCAAAACTCACGATCATCGATGAGTCCCACGTGACATTAGAGATTATCGAAGGGCGATACCATCAGGTACGGCGTATGTTTGCGGCGGTGGGGAACCATGTCACCGCATTGCACCGCTCTACCTTCGGAAACCTCACTCTGGGGGACTTAAAAGAGGGGGAATACCGCCTCATCGACGCAGAACCCCTCTCCCGTTAATCGACTAACACAATCCCCATCGATTCAAGTAAAAACAGTGCCTCATAGCGATTAAAAATCGCCCCCTTGAGGTGGTTTGAGCGTACATCGATCATCGTATTGCTCGTGTCGGTAAAATTGGCACCTTCGAGGTGGGTATTGCCGAACAGCGCCCCCTTGAAATCACTTCCGCTAAAATCGGATTTTTGAAAGGTTCCGTTGCGAAAATCGACCTCTTTAGCTCGACACTCCCTCATTATCAATCCCTCCAAATTCAGACCGAAAAAGTTGCTATCGTTGAGGATACACTCCGCAAATCGAAGCGGATCGGCATTGAGGAGACTCTTCCAATCCGCCATCGTCCAATCGATCCCTATCATCTTGCACGAAACAAACTCGACATCGCTCATTTTACTACTGGTCAGTTTCATAAGGCTCAGATTACAGTTTTCAAAACGGCATTCGGTAAATTTGCAAGAGGAGAAAAAGGTTTCGCTGAAATCACATGAGACAAACGTACAATCATCAAATTCGGCTTTGGTGATCTTTTTGCCATGCAGATCAATACCCTCAAATTTCTCGGCGAATACATCCATGTTGTCGGTGATGGGTTCAAGTATCATAGTCATAAAGCCCTCTTCAAATGTTTGCTCGGTTATCGCCCGTTTTCTTTTCAGAATTGTATCTAATTGAGACGCTACCTATCCCCTTTCGCTATAATCACACTATGATAATTGTATATGAGCATCTCTCTTTCGTCATTGCCTCAAAACCCGCAGGTGTCAATTTCCACTCCGAAGAGGAAGCGGGATTCGTCGTCCAAATGAGCGAGCAATTAGGACTCCCCCTCTTCCCCGTCCACCGCCTCGATAAAATGACATCAGGGCTAGTAATCCTTGCCAAAAATTCCGAAACCGCCGCCGTGTTCGGAAAAATGTTTGAAAATCGTGAGATTGAGAAATACTACCTCGCGATCTCGATGCGTAAACCGAAGAAAAAAATGGGGTGGATAAAAGGGGATATGACAAGCGCAAGACGCGGTGATTATAAACTCCTCGCCACGATGGAAAATCCTGCCATTACCCAGTTTATCAGCTGCGCTCTGCGCACTCATGAGCGGTTTTTTCTCATCAAACCGCATACGGGGAAAACCCATCAAATCCGTGTTGCACTCAAAAGCCTCGGCTCTCCTATCGCAGGAGATATGCGCTATGCGGCATCCGATGAAGCGCGTAAAGAGGAGCGGGGATACTTGCACGCCTATGCTCTGCGGTTTCGTCTGGATGATGAAGCATTTAGTTTTATTTCACCGCCCGATGAGGGGGAGCGGTTTATAAGTTCCGAGTGTAGAGAACAACTCAGCCTATGGAATCATCCATGGGAGCTGTTTTAATATCTTATGTGGAGCCCGTTCCTTAACTCTTTTTACTACTTCAATCTGCTATAATCATATTTTAAAAAGTTATAACTATTCACCCATTTTGACAGAGAAAAAGAATAAAGCATGAGTTTTAAAACAATTTTTGTAAAATTAATAATTATAGTTGCCGTGATAGAGTTTATCTTGATGGCTTCATTTCACTTTCTTTTATTACTCCCGCCACTTGTAGAACTAGTTGTTGATGTATTTTTACTCGCGTTATTAAGTACTCCCTTTATCTATCACTTCGTATTACGCCCGATTGAAGCGGTTTTTATACGTCAAAAGAAACTGGAAGAATCGATGCTCCATCTTTCCAATCAGTTTATCGATAATATTGACCATGAATTCGACAAAAAGCTCGAATCGGTTTTGAAAGTAGCTTCAGATGCCTTTAACGACATTTCAGTCGCAGCCATATACGAATTAAACGATACAACGTATCGACAATACCACCGTTACATCAAAAACAATAAATATCCTCTACTTCTCCCTGATACGATTGCTCAAGAAGATACGGCCTACTTAAACGATAAGTTGCAACACAAACAAAGCTTGTTTTTTTGTCAAAATGAAGATTCGGATCAGTACTTAATCGAAATGTTCAACGTAAAGAATGGATGTATTCTTATCATTCCGATGTTTTCACGAGAAATACTCGAAGGTTTTATCTGTTTTCAAACTTTTTCGACACAGGAATTTCACCATGATGAGCTTCTAATCCTGATGTTCGCCGCTCAAATGATCATCAATGCTATGAAACGCCATGCAGTCGATCAACAACTGAAAAAATATTCTAACGCTCTGATGCAGACAGGTGATGCGGTATGTATTACGGATAAAAGCGGTATTATTGAATATGTCAATCCGGCATTCGAAGAACTTTCTAAGTACAAGCAGAACGAACTTATCGGACAAAAAACATCGATTATGCGTTCAGGTTTTCACGATAATAGATTCTATGACGGACTATGGAATACGATAGAGAACGGAAAACAGTTTCATGGCGATTTTGTTAATAAAAATAAAAGCGGCATTCTCTATCATGAAGAAAAAACAATCAGTTCTATCAAAAATGACGAAGGGGAAGTTACCAACTATCTCTCTACGGGTCGAGACATAACCCAAAGAAAAGCGATGGAGAATGCTCTGCGTGAGCTTGCAACAAAAGACAAACTTACGAATGTTTTTAATCGAAATCAATGTGACCTTTTTTATGATAACTTGATTGAAAAAATCGATAAAGAACATACCCTTTATCTACTTTTATTCGATATCGATGATTTTAAACATATCAATGATACATTCGGCCACCATCAAGGAGACAATGTACTTAAAAAGATTGCATCTCTCGTCCAAGAAGCTATTCGACCGGAAGACATACTGATCCGCTGGGGAGGAGAAGAGTTTATTATTATGAGTATCTCTGAGAATGATCACTCCATACAGACGTTTGCTGAACGTATCCGCATGGCAGTAGCCTCCTCTCCTTATGGAGAGATTCCTCTAGTAACGATTAGTATCGGCCTATCAAAATACGATATGGGGATGAGCAAAGAGATGCTGTTTGAACAAGCAGATCAGGCTATGTATCAAGCCAAGAAAGAGGGTAAAAACCGCGTGTACTATTTTAGAAATACTCAAGATATTTAAATACCCTCATAGAAGAGTATAGATTTCTATTTTGGACTGTTTTTTGCTAGTACTCCTATAATATAATTATAAGGAGTACAAATGCAAGTTCAAACGAACAGCTCCTATCTGTTTTCAAACTCTTTTGGTACATCCTCCTATTCACCGCCACCCTCTTATAAAGAGATATTGCAATCAGGGGAAGTCGATCAGATTAAAAACGATTACAGTCTGATTTCCCAAGAGCTGAATCCTTCGGAGCGGAAACTCTATAACACTTTACTGTATGAGGAAAATTACCAAGCGGCTAAAGGAATTGTAACCGTCGGATTTATGCGTGCGGCAGGTGTTTATCACGACAGCGACGGAAATACCCTCTCCGGTGAATCGCTCTCTGCGGATTTGACCAAGTTGTATCCGCCAGACTCTAAGGAAGAGCAAAATACCCTGAAAACTCTGCAAGAGTATCTTACACGTAACCCTTCTTCTCTCAATATGGGTAAAGAAATCCGAGGTAATTTACTCGATCTCAAAGTCTAGTCCCAATGCGTTTAGGCGATCTCAAACAGCTATTAATCACCGCTTCACACACCCTAACCGAAGAGTATACCCGTTTGTTTCACGGGCGTGGCAATACCTATGGAGCCTACCGATTTCTTACCGTGGACAGTGTGGACAAAGTGCTCTTTGCCGTACTCTTTGATATGGACAATGAAGAAGAGGCTATTATCGCTATGTTACGTGATCTCTATACTGCTGAGGGAAAATGGGAAGCACTCATCATCCAACAGCGTTACCTCCCCTCTGCACCTTCTACCCTCATTGCAGGAGAACTCCCACAAGAGACGTTTGCCATTGAAAACGGCCTCAAATTCCGTATTAATTTTCAAAGTGCCCAAAACATCGGATTTTTCCCCGATATGAAGGTAGGACGAGAATTTGTCCGTGAACATTCATGCGGTAAAAACGTCCTCAACCTCTTCTCGTACACCTGCTCGTTTTCCGTTGTCACTATGGCTGCCGGTGCAAACGCCGTCGTCAATGTCGATATGAACAAAAACGTCCTCTCTATCGGACGGGAGAACCATCGGCTCAACACCATCGATACCAAAAAAGTGGAATTTATGCCCTACAATATCCTCAAATCGTGGAGCCGTATCCGCAAAAGCGGCCCCTATGATCTGATCATCATTGATCCCCCCAGCTTTCAAAAAGGCTCTTTTGCGGCAACAAGCGATTATGAGAAAATCATCCGCCGACTCCATGAATTCGCCGCGCATGAGTGCATTGTCCTCTCAGCACTTAATGCCCCTGAGTTGGAGAGTGAATTTATCAAAACACTTTTCCGTGAAAATGCCCCTGAATTTCAGTATATCGAGAGGCTGGAGAATTTGGAGAGCTTCCCCGAAATCGAGGAAGAGCGGAGTCTTAAAAATCTGGTTTTCAAAAAAGTGACTACAGCGTAGGATAATCGAGATACCCTTTTTCATCTTGCGTGTAAAAGGTATCGGAATTCGGCGTATTTAACGGTCCGTTTTCCGCAAATCTCTCAGGAAGATCGGGATTTGCCAAAAAGAGCGCTCCGAATGCCACTGCATCCGCAAGAGCGTTTTGTATCGCCGCATTTCCCCTCTCCTGAGTATAACCGCCGTTGGCAATCAAAATACCCTTATACGCTTCTCTTAAAAAGCTTAGTTCAACGACATTCGCACCGTGGCGAATATCCCCCTCCAACGCATCGATGATATGGAGATACGCCAAATTATAACCGTTTAGCTTCTCACAGATATAGGTAAAATGTTTTTGAGGATTAGAGTCTTTCATATCGTTAAACGTCCCGCTCGGAGAGAGTCTTACTCCCGTTTTATCCGAACCGGTAGCATCACAAATTCCTCTTACAATCTCAAATAAAAACCTTGCTCTGTTTTCAACGGAACCTCCGTATTCATCGTCTCGGGTATTCGTTCCGTCTCGTAAGAACTGATCGATCAGATAGCCGTTGGCTCCGTGAATTTCAACCCCGTCGAACCCTGCTTCCATCGCATTTTAGCACCTTGAACATACTGCTCGATCACTGTTTGAATCTCACCTATGCTAAGGGCGTGCGGCGTTACAAACTCTTTCATCCCCTCATAGGTATAGATGCTGCCTGAGGGTTTAATGGCGGATGGAGCAACCGGAAATTCTCCGCCATGATAGAGAGGATGAGAAATTCTCCCTACATGCCAAAGCTGTAAGAAGATTCTCCCTCCTCTCTCATGTACCGCCTGAGTCACTTTTTTCCATCCCTCTACCTGCTTGGCAGTATGAATACCGGGCGTATAGGGATAACCGATCCCCCGTGTCGAAATCTGGGTTGCTTCGGTAATGATGAGACCTGCGGAAGCTCTTTGGGCATAATACTCTGCCATCATCTCATTGGGAACATTATTCATGATACTGCGACACCGAGTCATCGGAGCCATAAATATTCGGTTTTGTAAAGGGTAATTGCCGATTTTAATAGGAGAGAACAAATCCATATCATACTCCTCTAGCAAGATAGTAAGGTCATTGTTCCACAATCCGATTTATACGATTATGAATAATATTGAGTAATTTTTATTTCAAATAAAAAGAGCGATTTTACTCTTATTGTTGTGTGCATGCGATAAGAATATTTTTATCTTTCGCATACTCTACACCCCAATCGATCATCATCTCCAAGATAGGACGAATCGCCTCTCCGTGGGGTGTCAGAGAGTATTCTACTTTGGGAGGTACTTGTTCATAAATGACTCGGCGGATCAATCCGTTCTCTTCCATCTCCCGCAACTGCTGCGTCAGCATCTTTTGAGTGATACGGGGGATAAGACGGAGCATCTCTCCATTACGCAACACTTTTTTATCGTGCAGATGCCATAATATAAGCCCTTTCCATTTTCCGCCGATCAGTTCGAGGGTCAGTTCAAAGTGGCAATTAAAAGGGGATTGAATCATTTAATAGTTACCTTTTAGTATGTACAGTACTTTTTAGTACGTTCTTGACTTAAAATACCGTATTCTATAAAATCTCACCTGATACAACCTTGAAGGAGCATTTGTGAAACATGTATTATTATTAAACCTGCATCAAAAATATGAAGGTATCGCCAATGGAAATTTGACGAGAGATCTTCTAAAAGAAGCAAAATCATTTTTTCTGAATCATGGATATGAGGTACAGGAAACAACCATTGATGAGGGATATGACGTAGCCGAGGAGTTGGAAAAATTTAAATGGGCCGATTTATTTTTCGTTCAATCACCTGTCTATTGGATGGGATTGCCGTGGCTTGGTAAAAAGTACATTGATGATATTTTCTCAGGCGGGGTCAACACAGTCACGTATGAAAGTGACGGACGAAGCCGCAGTGATCCCTCCAAGACCTACGGAAGCGGAGGATTGATGGGAGGGAAACGGTATATGCTCAGTTTTACCTATAACTGTCCTGAGAGTGAATTTGACAATCCAAAAGGTTTTTTTGACGGATTGAGTTTGGATGAGGCAAATATCGCTCTTCATAAAACTTTCCAATTTTGCGGTGTAACACAATACCCAAGTTTCTCTGTCCATGACATCTTTAAATCTGAATTCTCCCTTGAGAAGACACTTAATGATTTACGCCATCGCTTAGAGGAAAATTTTACCTCTAAATCTTGATCTTCTCCCCGTAGCGCACTTTGCGCTCGGATGTATAATCCCATTTACACGAATGATACCGATAAAGTATTGCTGTTTTAGGATTCATGATCTTTTACACCAACAATTATTTTCATGATCATCCACCATTCCGCACGCTTGCATAAATGCATAAATAGTGGTCGAACCGATAAATTTAAAACCCCGTTTTTTCAGTTCTTTGGTCATGGCATCAGAAATCTCTGAGGTGCATGCTGCTGTTTTATACTCAACGACATCATTAATAATTGCTTTCCCTCCCACTTTACCCCAAAAATAGCTATCGAGTGAACCGAATTCTCGCTGAATCTCTAAAAAATTTTGTGCATTTGTAATGATCGCTTCGATCTTCGGACGGCTTTTGATAACCAATCCGCTCTCCATAATTCTATCAATATCTCCATCTGTATACGAAGCTACTTTCTCTAACTCAAACCCTTCAAACACCGTACGGTACCCTTGACGTTTTTTAAGTACGGTTAACCAACTCAAACCGGCTGATTGTGTTTCCAAGCTAAAGAGTTCAAACAAAGCCCGATCCTCATGCAGAGGTTTTCCCCACTCTTCATCATGATACGCAACATAAACAGGATCGCTCAGTTTTACCCATCCGCAACGTGAAACCGACATACATTTCTCCGCTTTTAAATTGCGAATATCATAGCATAAGTCATTCTATTACACTTTTTTATGTCACTATGAAATAAAAGAATAGACTCACACTAAAATCACTATAATAATTCTCATGAAAAAAAATATTCGTATCATCAATACCCCTATAGGCTCAATGATTGCCGAATGCAGTGTTGAAGCAATCACTTCACTCAACTTTGCCGATTCGGAAAGTAAGATTGAAAATTCTGATCATCCGCTGTTGCTCCAACTGGAAAAAGAACTGCATGAATATTTTGAAGGGAAACGACGTAGTTTCAGCCTCCCTCTTGCACCGAAGGGGACACGTTTTCAAGAGGATGTTTGGAAAACACTCCGTTCAATCCCTTATGCTCAAAGTATCTCTTATGCAGAGGAAGCAAAAATTTTCGGAAATCCTAAAGCAATCCGTGCCGTCGCCAGTGCTAACGGGCGAAACCCTATCGCTATCTTGATCCCCTGCCACCGCGTTATTGCCAGCGGAGGTGGACTCGGAGGATACAGTGGAGGGTTATGGAGAAAAGAGTTTTTGTTGGAATTAGAAAAAGGTATCGTAATCGAATAACCTTAACTATGCAACAATATTAATTCCGGATGTTTTTCCTTGGAATCTTTCCAAAGCACTAAGAGCCTTATTATCATACATTACAGCTGCACTGTTCCCTATCGATAGGTTAAACTCTATCGACTGTTTTAATAAAGCAAAAGCATCTACTTTTTCATCCGAGGCATCTATAGAATTCCCCGATACCGTTATCTTCGGCCCCATCATAAGTACCAGCGAACTTGATTCATCCAATGACATCTCACCGTTTTTGATAAGGTTATTGACGGTTTCACGCAATTGACCTCGGGTCATATTGGTAAAATCGTATTTTTTTATACTCTCAGTTTCTTGATTATCGGATGGCTGCATAGCGGCAGTATCATTCTCTACCGTTGCTCCATTGCCTATTTTTTGTATAGACGTATAAAGTGCTTGCGCCGAGTTTGAAACATACATGGAAAAATCCTTCTGCATGACGTATCTTTTCTAAAAGAAACAAGCAAAAATAATTCCATTCAATTTAAATATTTATGTACAAAGTATGCTAAAAATACCTTCACACAACTTTCATGCTGTCCAGCACCCACGCCGAGGAGTGTTGAGTAAAACCGATTTTTGGATAATACTCTACCGCTGCAGGTGCAGAGAGCAAAATCAGTTTGCATTCAGCCCCTAACTGTTCGCGTACTTTTTTGATGAGTTTTTTACCGATCCCCTGATGTTGAAAGCTCGCATCGACTGCTAAATCTGACAGATAGCAGCAATAGCTAAAGTCGGTAACAGCACGTGCCACCCCTACGATTTTCTCATCCAAAACCGCTGTAATAATAATGTCGGCATTTTTAATCATACTCTCGATACATTCCATATCATCAACAGGTCTACGTTCGCCCAATGTGGAACGGTTGAGGATGTCGATGAAATCTTCGGTTGATAGATTGGGAGTTATTTGGTAGGTAATATTCATATCAATCCCTCAATTCTTTTTCGCAGTAAGCAATCATAATGATTCCCATATCTGATTATGGGAAATTGTCCTCTTTTTTTGCTTTGCCTGCGGTTAGAGTGTTTAGGAAAATGCTTTTAAGAAAAACGCTGTAAAATGTTTAAAAATATGTTGATTTATATGATTTTGCTTGAATGTTTCTGATAGCAGGATATTTTGAAAAAAAAAGGAATTAACTTGAATATTCATAAGATAAGTGAATTTATAGAATCAATGAAAAATATTGAAAGTTTTTTATCGGAACTTGCTGCTCGTGATTCTGAACTTCGATATGCAGGCATTGGAAGTACAAAACTATGGGATAGTTATAGTTCATCTATGGATTCATTTGAGGAATTTGATAGAAACCTTTATGAACTAACAAGATTATCAAAATTTGTTGATTTTGAGTTATATAACAGAATTAAAGATTTATCATCTACATCATTACTAGTAGAAGGAATAACACAAATTGCCGTTTCTATTCGAATATCAGAAAAACGAAAAGAAAGAGAAGTTGTTCTTCGTAGAGTTGCCTCTACTATGGCTGATACTGTTTTTGGAATAATCAAATCATTTGGTATGATAAGTATTTCTCCCTCTAAAGGATTATTTTTTGATGAATCTGATGTATCGCTTTCAAAAATTCTTGTAGGTCTAAACAGATTAATTCCATTAGCAGAAGATGTTGTTGAAAAATATACTGCAAAGCAAAGAACAAATAATGAGGTTTTTAAACCTGCAAATATAAATATTGATAATATAAATATTTATATAAATGATACTCTTAATATAATCTCTTCATCAGGTAATCTTGGTTCAGAAACCAAAGAAAAATTAATAGAATATTTAGAAGATATCAGAACTGAATTAGCTGTAGATACACCAAAATGGAAAAATATTGTCGGTGGATTAGTTATTGTTTCAGCAATATTAAGTGGGCTAGCTGACGCACCACAAGCTATTGATAATATACAAAAAGCTATTACAGAAATTTTAGGTACATCCATTGAAAAACAGTATCCTCATAATATCCTTGCGCATAATTCAGAAATTCCAAAATTAATAATAGCATGATTCCCTCGTTTCCGTTTCACTCTCTGGAAAGGAGGGGTCAGGTGATACCTATAACCTCCAAATACTCTTTAGCTACTCAACAATAATGCGCCACCGCTTTAAAAACCTTGCCGCTCTCATCGAAAAAGAAAACCTCTACCGCCTTTTTATCCAACACCGATGTATACGTGAGTGCAATCGAATCCGCCCCGACAAAGACACTATCCAATACGAAATGCAAATCGCTAAATTTCTCCAATGCCGCCGCCCAATACTGAGCGACCGCCTCTTTTCCTCTCAACGTCCCGCCCGATTCAGGGCTATACGCAATAATAAACGGAGAACTCATCTCGAAATCATGACTGTAATGCGATAGTATCGCTTCCAAATCGTGGCTGTTCCACGCCTCGACCCACTCATGGGTGAAATGCTCGGCAAACTTTGTATCGATCATAATTTTCCTTTTATGAGATATTGAAGTGCAATCTTTTTTGATTCCGCACCGTTGGCACCCTCACCCCGAATCTGAAACGCAAAGACTTTAATATTATCATCCCGCTCGATAAAGCCGACAAACCACCCTATTCCCCCACAACTTCCAGTTTTACCTGATACTGTAACTCCATCACGTTTTTCGAGTCTCATGATCTCTTTTACAATATTCTGCGAACGTAGTGAAAAAGGGAGCTGATTACACACCAGTTTGGCGATGAAATCAGTTTGCTCATTGGGGGATATCTTGAGACTACCACCACCTAGCCAAAAATTGGTAAGAGTTTCAGAGGTATCCATATTGCCATACTCTGCTACGCGTACCATCTCAGCCATCTTCTTCTCTCCAATACGACGAGCCAACTCCTGATAAAACCAAACTGTCGAAACTGCTATGCCACTGCGCATTGTGTGATCACGATTCCAAAACGGATACTCCCGCACCACTCCATCCCACGCTACCGTCTCGTTTTCATCACGTACCGCACCGCTATCGAGCGCGATTATAGCGTTGAGGATTTTAAACGTCGAGCAGGGGTTAACACGTTCATCGGCGTGGTTTCCATAAATCGTTTTTGTCGAAGTATTTAGATCGACGATGACCGCCGTACCGTCAAATTTTCCAAAATCGGGTTCAGATGCTAAAGCCGAACTTATCGAAATCCATAAAATAAAAAATACTCCTATTATTCTGCACATAACGCTACCATCTCCCCATCTGTAATTTTTACCAAATCATTCGGCGCTAATTCTATCTCCAACCCTCTACGCCCCGCACTCACAAAAATAGTTGGGAAGTTTTCCGCTGAGCTATCGACAAACGTCCTAAGTCTCTTTTTCTGCCCCAACGGACTGACCCCGCCGAGAAGATAACCGCTGGAGCGTTCGACATCAGCCCCTACAGCCATCTGCGCTTTTTTGCCCCCTGCTGCTTTGGCGATCTGTTTCATCGAGAGCATAGAGGAGACGGGGATGACCGCGACAACGAGTTCACGTGAGTCGATCTGTGCAACCAATGTTTTAAACACCCTATCCGAAGGAATCCCTAATTGCTCCGATGCTTCTTCCCCATACGAAGCGGATGCGGGATCGTGAGTATAGGAGTGAAGGGTGTAATCAATGTTTGCTTTTTTAGCGATATTGACGGCGGGGGTCATACAATCTCGTTCGACTTTTTGATATTAAATAAAATCACCGCCGCAAATGCCAACAAACATCCAAAAAGTGTGGAAATAGCCAATGT
>JAGXFM010000065.1 GCA_024637215.1 Sulfuricurvum sp. | reverse complement strand
GCGTTCAACAGCTCTTTTCCGATCCCCCCTCCGCGATATTTTTCGCTAATAACGAAGTCCTCTATTAATCCGACTTTCTCTCCGATCGCTGTCGATATAAGGATCTGCACAGTAATCATGCCGACGACTGCCTCATCCACAACACTAACCAAAACTATTGCCTCATGGTTCTCGAGTAGTAACGCTAAGGCCCGAGATTGTTTCTCGGCATCGATAATAAAATCATCTTCAATCGTAAAAAGCTCACCTAAAAGAGCTGCCATAACAGGAATATCATCAAAAATAGCTCGACGGATCATCATCGCCCTGTTTTCATCTGTTCTAAAATCTCACCCAGCTTATCATGACGCAGTTTAATCAAACGCTCTATCTCATCGTAATCGAATTTACCAAAATAAGACATATCAAAAAGTCTGAGAAGGGCTGCACGACAACAGCTCTTCTCACACTCAGTGACGAGTTTTTTCGCTTTTTTATACGGAAGAGAGGTCTCTTGAAAAATCTTAATAGCTTCGGCAACGTTTTTGTTGCCGCATTCACACACTTCAAGCGCTAATACTTCTTCTTTCGTCGCCATAATTTACCCCTTAGAGGGAATGTTCTGCCTTATAGGCGTTAGCTTTTTCAACCGCATTATAAAGCTTTTCAGCCAATTCAGGCATTTTAACATGATTTGTCCATACTGTATCTTCAACAATATCATGAATCTCTGATGCAATTTCAATCGCTAAACGTTTGAGTTTTGCCAACTCTTTTTTGTGATCTAATTCGGTCATTTCAGACATAGGAATTCCTTTATTTTAGGTTTAAATGCAAATTTTATTCACAAAGAAAATGCGTAAATATTTTCGAATTTAAGAGTGCGTTCTACTCCGTAACACATATGCAAAAATGTCCCTTTTTGCTGAAAATGGTATTTCTCAAACAACGCAACGGCACTTTTATTTCCCAAAGGAACATCGGCAAGTACCTTTTTAAGTCCTCGAAAGTAAAGAACTCCCTGCATCATTTTTTCCGCTTCCTCTTCATATCCCTCGCGGCACTGCCACGGTCCGAGATAAACGCCTCGTGAATTGATAACACTGGAGTGTTGAAAAGAGTTCGGAAGTGCAAATTTGAGCGAACTGTTACGCTCCATCTCGTCCATCATAAAGCTCATCCGATCTTCACCGAATGTCTCTGAATCAATCCGTCGAATCGTCGCATCGAAATTTCCGCCGTCAAGCTCTTTTGCCTGAGCATTGGTAAAGCTAAACGGGGGTACTTTACCGACATTCAAAAAACGCCCTACTTCCATGACGCTCTTAAAACCGTAACCTTGAAAAAAAGATTCCAATGTAGGATTAGCATGAAGATACAACGAAGGGTGTTCCTCTTTTAAGGCACCGAAAAGGGTATTAAAAAGACGTCTTCCGATCCCCTGTTTTTGATGAGTCGGTTTCACCATAAAATACTTGATCATCGCCGAAGTTTCAAACTCAATCGCCATCACGGCTCCGATTAAGACACCATCTTCATACGCACCGTAGCATAGATGGGGAGCGTGCATCATCATCAGTTTGACATGATATCCATCCAGAAGCCAACCTGTCTCTTCCGAAATTTTGGTCAATTCAGCTACATCTGCGTATTTGAGCCATCCTATATACATACCGCATCCTGATAAAGAGATTTCAGTTCAGCAATCTCTAAAACACGTTTGCGTGAAGTGACAATTTCACGTATTTTTGGAAGAAGATCCCCTAAAATAGAGTTATCGGCACTGATACCCATACGTGCCAAATGGTACCGTATCGTCGCACTTCCGGAGTGTTTTCCGATCGGATAAGAACTCTCTAATCCCACTTCGCTCGCTTCGTAAGGCTCATAGGCATGGGAATCTTTCATCATCCCATCGGCATGGATTCCGCTCTCATGTGCGAAGATTCGCTCCCCCACAATAGGGGCGTTGGAAGCTAAATTGATATTGGCCGCAGAAGCAACGCTTTGTACGAGATCACGAAGCAAAATCGGATCAATACTTCGTGATTCTCCATAGAGGTGTTTAAGTGCCATGAGGATTTGCTCAAACGAAGCGTTTCCGGCCCGTTCACCCAATCCGATTACAGTGGTATTCAGTCCTGTTGCTCCGGCATCGATGCCGCTGAGGGCATTAGCATTCGCTAAACCAAAATCATTATGTGTGTGCATTTCAATAGGGAGGAGGTTAAGATCACACAATGATTTGATCACCGTATAGGTTTGTGTCGGTGTCATGATACCGATTGTATCACAATAGCGAAATCGTGATGCTCCACACTCTCGTGAAAGTTCCATCACCTCACGGATAAACGCAGGGTTCCCGCGAGAGCTGTCTTCACCGCCGATGCAAATGAATAACCCCTCACGTGATGCGGCAGAAACAACTTGTTCAAGTTCATGCAGAACTTTTAGCTTACTCCCGCCGAATTTAACATCGATCAAAATATCGGAGATCGGGATCGAAAGGTCTACGGCTTTGACACCACACGAAAGCGAGGCATCTAAATCCTCCATTTTCATTCGGTTCCATGTCATCATGCGCGCATTCAGACCCAAAGCTAAAAGTTCTTTAATATCCTCACGCTCTTTGACACCCATTGCGGCAATACCGATTTCAAGTTCATCCGCACCACACGCATCCAATAGCGTCGCGATACGAAGTTTCTCTTGAGTATTGAACGCGACATAAGGAGCTTGTTCCCCGTCACGCAGTGTGGTATCGTTGATGAGTGCCATAATAGGCTCCTTAATTCACTTCCGCGTTTTCATCCATACCGAAATATTTACGAGACGCCTTAAGTACCGAAATCTCGATCGGTTGATACGCGTAGCTTTGATCAGCGATAATTCCTGCTGATTTCAAATCATCCTGTGGACATCCGCCGATTTTTGCGGTCAAAATTAACTGTACGTCTTTGAGTTTTTCCAAAATCGGAGCGAGTGGATTGGTACCGTCCGGCCCTGCACAATACTCCACATCGACTTTACGGTGATGGATAAAACGGATACCCTTATCCCCTGCTTCATAGATGAGGAACTCTTTAACACTTCCAAAGTGTTGGTTAATCATCCCCTCGCCCGCCGTCGTGACGGCAACAAGGATGGTTACACCCGTAGAGCTGAGTTCTTCTTTCTCTTTACGAACCCGTTCGTTTGCTTGATCGAGGAAGAAGCGGAACTCTTCGATTTTCGCTTGAGCCGCTTGACGCGCTTCAAGATCGTATTTGATTTGGAGTTCATCGAAACTAAGGCCTGAAAAGGTATCTTTCGTAAACTCAGCTCCTCGGTCTTCACCGATAAGCCCTACCGCATCGGCGCGGCATTGGCGACAGTGCTGCATGAGTTTCATATCCATACCGCACGCTTCTTGTACCGCCATTTGTTCTTGATCGGTTGCACTCGGTACACCGTCAAGGGCAAATTTAGTCCCGAATTCAGGCTCAGAGAGGATCGGCATGATGTTATGTAAAAATACCCCGATCTCTTTGAGTTTTTTGGAGACTTCGCTAAGATGTTTGTCATTGATTCCCGGAATAAGAACCGAGTTAGCCTTGATCAAAATCCCTTTTTCAACACATTTTTTCATCCCCTCTAACTGACGTTCGAGGAGAATTTGTGCCGCCTCTTTTCCATAAATACGTTTGTTGTTATAGAAAATCCACGGATAGATTTGACTTCCGATCTCTCCGGTCTCATCGACACTGTTGATCGTAACGGTAATGTGATCGATATTGTGTTCGACCATTTCGTCGATATAGGTAGAGAGTTCCAAACCGTTCGTTGAAAGACACAGTTTAAGATCCGGTGCAAATTTACGAACCATTCCGAATGTCTCAAACGTCTTCGTAGGATTGGCTAAAGCATCTCCCGGACCTGCAATCCCTAAAACACTCATACGCTGTACTTCACCGCCGACGAGCAATACTTTTTTTGCTGCCTCTTCAGGTGAAAGACGCTCTGAGGTTACTCCAGGACGGGATTCATTGGAACAGTCGTACTTACGATTACAGTAATTACATTGAATATTACACGCAGGGGCTACCGCGACGTGAATACGGGCATAATGGTGATGTGCGCCTTCTGAATAGCATGGATGATTATGAATCTTCTCTTTGATGTCATCAGGCATAAAAGCTTCGTTACCGCTAGAGGAACAGCTCATTTTAAACTCCTTAGTAAAAAATCCAATGATCCTTTGCCTCATCCAGCACGCAATCATTTCTTAATGGAGTTAATGCAAACCGTGTTCTATGGCTTTAAAATGGAGAATTCAACAAAAAGCGACGTTTTTGTAAGGATTGTAACGGATAGGTAGAACGATTATGTTTTAATCGTAGCTTGAGGGGTGGAAAAAGGTAACCTTGAGAGTAGTCAATCCCAAGCTCCACCATCTTTGCGAAAATAGATTCATCTTCAACAAACTCTGCGATGGTCTTAATCCCTTTGCGATGGGCAAAAAAGAGGATACTCTCCACCGTAAAGAGATGATCGTTGTCTTGGTTTATATTTTTAATGAGGGAACCGTCGATTTTAATATAATCAACATCGAGCTTACTTAAATAGCTGAAATTGGAATACCCTGTTCCGAAATCATCAATCGCTATTTTGCATCCGAACTGTTTTACCCTTTTAATAAAGGCAATTACCTCTTCATAATTAACGATCCCTTCGGTTTCGACAATCTCAAACACCACACGGTTTGCCGCCGATGAAGATTCCAGCATGTGATAGAGAAACTCTCTTGTTTCATCCGTGACAATATCCTGAACCGTTAAATTGAGCGAAAATTCATACGCGTTGTGTTCAAATACGGCAAACGTCTTTTCGATCATGATACGGGTCAATATGTCATACAATTTTGATTTTTTCGCATGTTCTAAAAACCAGTAAGGACTCAGTACCGCTCCGGTACTCTCCACCAACCGTATTAATGCTTCATATTTGACGATTTGACGGGTAGTATTATCGACAATCCCCTGAAAATAAGGGACAATACGATCTTCTTCAATGGCTGACTTAATTTTATTCACCATCCAGATATTGTTACGGGTTTTCTCGGTTAAGGCCGTATTGTCATTGAAAAAAATCAGTTTTGCCTGCTGTTCTTTTGCCTCTTTAAACGCCATATGGGCAAGATTATAGACATCCGAATAGGTCGCGTGGGCAATTCCCGCTGAAACATGGGGAGAGATATCGTATCCTCCGACATTGTATTTAAAATTTTCCAGCTTGTTGAGATACGTAATCATATGGTTGCGCAAGATATTATCAAACGCTTTTTCGACATAAAGAATAACAAATTCATCACCGCTAATGCGATAAAGATACTCATGCCCTGCTGTCTCTTGCAAACGTTCGGCAAAGAGTTTTAGCAGCTGATCCCCGATCTCATATCCGAAATAATCGTTGATTGTCGAAAAGCGATCAATATTGAGGAGCATTAGGGTTACATCACCGCCCGCACTTTCCAAATCATTCAGCAACGCGGTACGATTTTTTAAATTGGTCAGAGGGTCTTTGAGCTGACGTTGGATAATCTCCTCTTTTTTGACCAAATCCGTTACATCTTTCCGCGCCGAAATATACTCGATGATATCCCCCTCATCATC
>JAGXFM010000064.1 GCA_024637215.1 Sulfuricurvum sp. | reverse complement strand
CCGTCAAGGTCTGTGTTCCCGCATTCCCCCCCATAGAAGCAACGATCGGCATCAAAATAGCCAATGCCACGATCGCTTCGAGCGTCGCATCAAACATCCCGATAACCACCGATGCGGCAATAGCCGTTAAGAGATTAATCCCCAGCCAGATTGCACGAGTTTTCCCGATACTCCAAAACTCTTCATCATCTTCTGCCTCTTCATTTACCCCCGCCATGTGGTAGATTTGCTCCGTGGCCCGCTCTTCCATAACGTCATGAATATCGTCGGCGGTAATACGACCCAAAAGAATCTGATTTTCATCTACAACCGCAAGGGTATTGAGGTTATAGTTCGCGAACACTTCAACAACATCATAAATATCATCATGAGCATGAACATGGATCGTATTATGTCCATCATGCAAAATATCACGGTAAAGTTCATCCGATTCATGAAGAATTAAGTCTTCCAATAAGATAGCACCGATAAGGCGACGATGCTTATCGACAACAAAAGCCTGATGAACGTTATCGATGAGTTCATCCGCTTTCATCGCCCTTAGACGTTTGATTGACTCTCCGACACTCTCTTCGGCGCGTGCTTCAAAAAGCTCGGTCTGCATATACGCACCCGCTTCGTTATCTTCATACGAGATCAGGGTTTCAATAGTAGCACGGTCATCATCTGAGAGTTTAGAGAGAACCTCTTCGGCAAGCTCTTCATTCACCTCTTCAATGTTTTGAATAAAGTCGGCAGCATCATCGGTATCGAGTTCCGAAGCCAAACTCGCAAGATGCTCCGCCCCCAACTGCTCATACGCCTCTTCCATATGCTGCTGAGGCATCTCAAGGAGAACCTCTGCCAAAATTTCATGGGGAAGGGTCTCTAGGGTTTGAGCATACAGCTCTTCATCGTCATCATGGAGGGTTTTGAGCAAACTTGCGATCTCATAAATGTGGACGCTTTCATCAATACCTTCATTAAAAAGGGCAACACGATTATTAATCGATTCCAGTATGTTTTCTGACATCATTGCTCCTTTGCATTAAATCGCTCTTTGTAGGAGCACTTTTGGCACAACTCTTCACTGCAGATTCCCTTGGAAAAACCGTCGGTTATCGCGGAGGAGCGTTTTGATGTCAGAATTTTACCCAAATTTGTCTCTCTCAGGTTACCCAGTTCCATAATCCCCTCTGAGTCCAAGCAACACGGTACTACACGGCCATCTGATAAAATCCCGATTTGTTTGCTCAACCCTTGACAATAGCCATCACCAACAATCGCATTCTCCAGATTCGGCCATTCAAAATAGCGATCAAAATGGAGCAGTATTTTGGAGGCCAATCGAATCGATTGGCGCTCTCCGCTAATCAAAGAGGCAATCATCCCCTCAGCCAAATCAAAATGGCTCTCCAAAAGTTCAAACAATCTTTCATTAAAAGCACTCTCGCTTCTCTCCTCATCCAAATTCCAAAGTCTCAAATTGATAAAGAAATCGCTATTTGTCGAAAGTTTCTCATCACACAACTCTAAAATAGGCTCCATATAGCTTTCAAAGGCTCTTGAAACACTGTTTTTATTGAAACTGTTGAGAGAGATATTGATCTGCCGAAGAGAAGGATGAAAAAGGGGTTTGCGACGGATGGAATCGAGATAAAATCCGCTGGTCGTTATCATCACTTTTAATCCGCTGCTTTGTGCAATATCCAAATACTCATCAAGAGTACTCAGTACCATTGGATCACCCATCACATGGAGCGCAATTTCATCCGTATAAGGGGATAACTCTTCGACTACTTTTTTAAAAAATGGGAGTTCCATTGTTGTGGACGGTTTTGTTTTCGGAGGGCAAAAACTGCATGAGAGTCCGCAAACATTGGTTATTTCAACATAGGCACGGCTGAATTTCATTATAATCCCTTTATGCATACATTAGAATCCATCAACCAAACCCTAAATGCCAATGACGCGGTCATGCTCTATTTCAGCGCACCGACGTGTAACGTCTGTCATGCACTCAAACCAAAATTGGTAGAGGCGGTTACCACAAAATTTCCAACTTTTATTATTGAGAGTATCGATATTTCAGAAGTTCCTGAAATCGCATCCCATTTTAGTGTTTTTACCATTCCGACCGTACTCATCTTTTTTCAAGGACGGGAATTTTGTCGAAAAAGCCGACATATGAGTGTCGGTGAAGTAATCGATGCAATTGAGCGACCTTATAACCTTATGGTAGGAAACTGACAATTCCTGCCGTTACGGCAACATTGAGTGACTCTACTCCACGATGCATTGCAATAGATACGCTGTGGGTCGAAGCACGCATCACCGCATCGCTGACCCCCTCAGATTCATTACCCAACACAAAAATAGCCCGATGTGGAATTTTCAATGTATGAATATCTTCTTTAGCGTGGGAAGAGAGGGTAATGATTGCCGCATCTCTCAATCCCAATATTTCAGACAAATCTTCGCAATAATAGATCGGTATTTTAAACAATGTCCCCGCAGACGCTTTCATTACCAACGGAGAGAGCTTTGTGCTGTTACGACGCGGTAGTATTATTCCGTCGATTTTACTCGCTGCAGCCGAGCGAACAATCATCCCCAAATTTTGAGGATTATTAATTCCATCAAGGGCTAAAAGACGAAAAGAATCCGGCAAATCGATAGCAATTTTAGAAGCACTACGGTAATTTTGGCTTACGACATCAATCGCAACCCCTTGATCTTGAGCACTGTTTTTAGAAATACGGGACAATGACTCTTTGGTGTGGTATTTAATCTCCACTCCCCGCATTTCAGCAAGTGCCATAATCTCTTCGATCGTCTCATCGCTACGGTTACTTTTGGAGAGATGCAATTTGTGAATCTGCACGGCATCATCACGCAGTACTTCAACCGCAACATTACGGCCATAGAGGGTAATCAGCGAATCGAAAAAACGCTTTTTTTCTAGGTACTCAGGTGAATCGTTCATCAAAGTATTGACGCAATTGCATCGGCACTAAAGCCGAATTTTTCAAATAATTTCTCCGCCGGAGCACTTGCTCCAAATCCCTCCATGGCAACTACCGTATCGGCAAAACGGTACCATTCTAAACCGCGCGCTGCTTCAATCGCAATTTTCTTCGTGTGCGGTTTAATAATAGCGTCAATATAACTTAAAGGCTGTTCTAATAACAAATCGAAACATGGAACACTTACAACATTCACCGCGATCCCGCGTGTTTGAAGAAGTTCAGCAGACTCCATAGCTAAACCAACCTCAGAACCCGACGCCATAAGCGTTACGGTAGCATTAGGACGTTCTACCAACAAATAGCCGCCGTTTTCAACATCTCCATGAACCGCACTTGGGAGCAACGGAAGATTTTGACGTGAACAAACAAACGCGGAGGGTGAGTGTTTCATCGAAAGAGCTTTTTGCCAGCTTTTGACATTTTCCGCACCATCCGCCGGACGATAGACATAGAAGTTCGGCAATGCTCTAAATTGGCTCAAATGCTCAATCGGTTGATGAGTAGGACCGTCTTCACCGACACCGATACTATCGTGCGTCCAAATAAAGAAGTGCTGAATGCCGCTTAACGCCGCGATACGAGCCGATGGTTTAAGGTAATCACTGAAGACAAAAAAGGTTGCACTAAAGGGGATAATCGGTCCGTACAATGCCATTGCATTGGTAATCGAGGCCATCGCATGTTCACGAATACCGAAATGGATATTTTTACCCTTAGGGAAATCACCCATATTGGCCAGTTCCGTTTTATTAGAAGGTCCGAGGTCAGCCGATCCGCCCAAAAATCCCGGAATCGCTTTGGCAATAGCATTCAAAATTTTACCGTTCGTATTACGCGTTGCATCGGCTTTTTCAAATGTCGGCCATTCAATACGTCCAAAATCCGGGTTCAAAAGTTGTTCATACGCTTCATTTTGTTCGGAAAGGGGAAGTTCTTTCTGACGGTGATTCCATTCACGCTCGGCTAAATCCCCTTTTTCGATTGCGCATCGGAAACGCTCTAATACGTCCGTATCAACCGCAAATGTTGCTTCAGGGTCAAATCCTGCCTGCTCTTTAGCCGTCTTGATCACATCATGACCCAACGGTGCACCGTGTGCATGGTGTGATCCTTCCATTTTACCGCCACCCTTGGCAATAACGGTGTTGGCAATGATTAGAACCGGACGCTTAATCGTTTTGGCTTGTGTCAATGCGCTATCAATCTCATCGAAATTATGTCCGTCAATCTCCAACACCGCCCAATTTTGAGATTCGAAGCGATTCCGTACATTTTCACTGAAACTAAGTTCTGTAGAACCCTCAATCGTAATACGGTTTGAATCGTAAATCAATACCAAGTTATCCAATCCCATATGTCCGGCAATCGAACACGCTTCGTAACTGATCCCCTCCTCTAAGTCACCGTCACCGCACAAGCAGTAGACGTTATGATCAATCATCCGTGCAGTTTCCGAATTAACTTTGTTTCCGACATACGCGGAGGCCATAGCAAAACCGACGGCATTCGCTATCCCCTGTCCCAAAGGTCCCGTTGTAATCTCTACACCTGCCGTATGTCCGTACTCAGGATGGCCCGGAGTTTTGGAATCGAGCTGACGAAAGTTTTTAAGATCATTAATCTCCAACCCGTATCCCCAAAGATAATAGAGAGAATAGATGAGCCCCGTTCCGTGTCCGCCGGAAAAGACTAAACGGTCACGGTTCAGCCATTTCGGATTTTTCGGATTATGATTGAGGTGTTCTGAAAGGACTACTGCAATGTCGGCCAATCCCATCGGCGCACCCGGATGCCCCGAATTCGCTTGTTGAACCATATCTGCCGCTAAAAAGCGGATTGTATCTGCCATCTTTTGGCGCATTGCATTACTCATCGTTTAGTCCTTATGTCGGTTAATGTAGTGGTTAAGTGTTGGTGACAATTCACGTTGCAAATTCTCATCAAAACTCATCATTTGTTGAATAATTTTGTCGGCTAAAACATTTGCTTCTTCCATAGCTTGGTCAAATCCAAGTAGCGTGACAAAGCTATTTTTTGCTTGGTCATTATTGGTCGTTTTACCGGCTTGTTCATCATTTTGGGTCACATCTAAAATATCATCTTGAATTTGGAAGAGCAATCCCAAGTCAATGCCGAAATCATATAACGTATTTGCGATCTCATCGCGTCCAACAATAAATGCTCCCATTTGGAGCGATGCGGCTATCAGCTTTCCTGTTTTATGAATGTGAAGCATTTTTACCTGATCGAGTTCCAAACGCTGATTTTCAAAATGACAATCAATCGCTTGCCCTAAAACCATCCCCGCTGCACCGCCGTTGTGTGCAAGAGAGCGCACGAGCTTAACTATGACCCGATCCGATAGCGGTGCATTGGAAAGTACTTCAAACGCATACGTATTCAGTGCATCTCCCGCTAAAATCGCACTCACTTCATCATACGTTTTATGGAGGGTCGGAATCCCCCGGCGTAAATCAGCATTATCCATTGCGGGGAGATCATCATGGATCAATGAATACGTATGAAGTAATTCAATCGCCAATGCGGCATGAAATGCACTTTGGGTTAAAAGTGGGTTATACGCCCGAACTACTCCTAAAAGGAGTGCAGGACGGAACCGTTTTCCGCCGCCAATAAGCATCTGATGCATAGAGTTTTCATAATGGGGATGAAAAGATGGGACAGAAGGAAGGTGTGCTGCTAAAAAGGCTTCAAACTGCTCCATAATTATCCCACTATTTTTTAGCGAAATAGTACCATGAGGGAGCTTATATCTTCTCGATTATATCGGTGATACTATTTTCATCATCGAGCAATACAACCGTAGGTTTGTAGTTTTCAAGTTCTTGATCATTGTACGTTGCATAGGCGACAATAATGATCTTATCGCCTTTGTGTACTTTACGTGCTGCCGCACCGTTGAGACAAATATCTCGTTTCCCGCGTTCTCCGAGGATAATGTAGGTTGAAAAACGCTCCCCGTTATTGATATTGAGGATTTCCACTTTTTGACCTACACGCATTTTAGAAGCTTCTAAAAGCTCCTCATCTATCGTGATCGAACCGACGTAATTAAGATTAGCATCGGTGACCGTTGCGCGGTGGATTTTACTGTAGAGCATTTCGATCAACATCGATTAGCGTCCCATCTGCTTCATCATGTCGGCAGGAGTGATCGGTGCATCCCAGAGTTCTGCGGGGATAACGTACTCTTGAACCACTTCACCGCCAATAATATGACGATCAATAATCTCATTGATTCTCTCTTTTGTAAGCCCCGCGTACATCACGTGACCCGGTTCTACTAACATAATCGGTCCGACATTACAACGATTCATACATGATGTACGGATCGGCTGCACCGTCGCAATTAACCCTTTTTGCATCAATGTCTGTGCTAAGTGCTGAAACAAATCCTGAGTCTGTGGGTTAACACAGCTTGGTTTTGGCATCCCCGGAGGAGAGCTTTGTTCACACTTGAAAATATAAAACGCCGGTTGTGGAAGACCCATCAACTACTCCTTATGGCTTCGGTGAATTTGTTCACCGGAAAATAATTACGGCATTATAGCCAAATACTACCAGTGCATATTAAGCTCCAGTAAGCAATTTATCTCTTTAAATCTCTTTTAACAACTCACGAGCCACAACACGATCATCAAACGGCAAATGCTGATCATAAATAATCTGTGATGTCTCGTCCCCTTTGCCCAAAATCAAAATCACTTCATCTCCACTACGTTCACGAAGTGCTTGTGCAATTGCAGACCTTCGGTTTACATCAACATACACATTACTTTTGTCTTCAATACCGGCCAAAATATCTTCTATAATCGTATCAGGATCTTCAAAACGGGGATTATCACTTGTCACATAAAGTCTTTTAGCATACGCCGATGCAACTCTTCCCATCATTGGACGTTTGGTACGATCTCGATCCCCACCTGCGCCGAAAACGACAAGCACTTCTTTTTCTTTAAGGGCATTAAGAACTTGTTCCATTCCATCCGGTGTATGGGCAAAATCAACAATAACAAGAGGGTTTTCACTCACCACTTCCATCCGACCGCTGACTCCGCCGAAATTTTCAACGGCATCGGCAATTTTCTCTAAGCTCTCATCGGTTACCAAATGGACTGCCGCCATTGCGGCGGTAATGTTGTATAAGTTAAAAAAGCCGTGCAATGAGGTAACAAACGGAACATGGTCCTCGAAATGTTTCATAACACCGCTGACCCCGTTGTTCAGAGAATAGGCAATAATTTTGTAAGTAGCGGGATTCTCCACTCCATAAGTAAAAGCATTTTTAAAATTGAACGCTGCTTTAGCTTCATCTTTATTAATAAGCTTTTTTGTCTCATCTTGAAAAAAGAGGTTCTTGATCCGAGTGTACTCTTCAATACTCTCATGATAATCAAGGTGATCTTGAGTGATATTAGTCAGAATTTTAAGACCGAACGTAATTCCTGCAATTCGCTCTTGCTCAATCGCGTGAGAACTTACTTCCATAATAAAATATTCGCATCCTGCTTCTATAGCTTGCACCATATGACGATAAGTATTGAGCACGGTAGGTGTCGTCAGTGTTTTTCCCTCTATAGGAGCATCATTCATAAAAAATCCGCGTGTCCCCTGCATTGCCGCTTTGTGATCCAAATCGAGCAGTAATGAGTAAATAGCACTCGCCGTAGTCGTTTTACCGTTTGTTCCGGTAATTCCGATAACACATATCCGATCCAATCCGAAAATGCTCCAACACTCATCGGGTGTTATAATGGAGTGCGCCCCATGTGCAATCGCATCCTCTTTGTACTTTTCATTTTGCTTTGTAAGCAAAAAAGCGCACTCGCTACCACACTCAGACGAATTTTCACTAATATAGCGATACGGCTGATCAACTATCTCAATTTTCAAGGCTCTTCCCTTTGGCTAAACGTCGTAATAAATTGCGAAGCTGTCGGTCATTTGGATAGACGCCGAGGGCACTCTCTAAATAGCTAAGTGCCATCTCTTGATATCCGTGATCAATCAAATTATCTAAAAAATCGACAAAGTCCTCTTTTTCGGTAATAATAACCCGCGTTGAAAACATAATATTTTCAAAAATACGGTTAAAATCATTATCATTTTGGACAAGCTCTTTAAATTCGGTATACATAATGCCGTCTTCATAGGCCAAACGCTGTTTAATCGTCTCATCAAATAATCCGGACAACTGATCGAGAGTCCCGTCCATTGTCTGTAAAATCTCCGAAATTACCGTATCAGCTGTCTCAATATCTTCACTTCGCAAAATCGTATAATAATCAAATAATGCCTCACCGGCGCTCTCTCCACTCATTGCCATATCAGAAAGTATCGCCCCATTATAGGCCTCTTTTGAATCAGGAAAATCTTTAAGAGCTAGAGAATAGTCTCGTAATGCTTCATTATACTGTCCCGCCAAAAAAAGTTCATTTGCTTGTTTGAGGGTTTTAGTTAAATTTATAGTTTTCATAGTAGTCCCTCCTATGTATTCTAATATCGGCTCAATTTTATTAAATTATAGCGCGTCAATTTGATGTTCCATACCCTGCGGTACGTTAATAACGACTAATTCGGGATGAATATCCATCCGTAATTGACGCTCAACTCCGTATTTCAATGTATTTCCGCTACTTGAACATCCAATACACGCGCCTTGAAGCTGTACATATATCGTACCGTTTTTTACTCTTAAAAATGCTATATCACCGCCGTCTAATGCTAAACTTGGTCGGATTTTATCTATGACGTTGCGAACGGGTTGCATCAATTCTTCATCACTAAATGGAATCATGGCTATTTGTACCTTTAAAAGCTCAAGTATGACGCTATATTATAAGAAGTGGGCTAAACATGTACTAATATGAAAAGGATAGTTTTCGAGTGAAGCTCGATTTAAGGGGGTGATGGTTTATTGAACTCGTTAGACGAGTTCAATGTACGCCATTGGTGTAGCATCACCGCGGCGGATACGAGTTTTAACGATACGGGTATACCCACCGTTGCGCTCAGTATATTTTGGAGCAACTTCATTAAGAAGTAATTTAGTCGCCTCTTTGTTTTGCAAAACAGCGAACACAGCACGGTGCGCATTTGCATCACCTGCACGTGCAGTTGTAATCAATTTTTCTGCAAATGAACGAAGTTCTTTTGCTTTGATCAACGTAGTTTCAATTTTACCGTGTTCAATCAACGCAATGCTAAGGTTGGTCAACAAAGCTTCACGATGTGCGCTCGTTCGACCTAGCTTGCGGTATCCGTGACGATGTCTCATGATACTTCCTCTTTTATAGTAAGCTTATTCAGCTTCGATTTTCTTTTTGATTGCACCGATGAGATCATCAGCCAAATCTTGCCCGACAGCGTAACCGTATTCCGTGATTTTTTCTAAAATCTCTTCAAACGATTTTTTGCCGAGGTTTTTAACCTCTTTCAAATCATTTTGGCTCATCATTACGATTTCACCGATATATTTGATATTTGAGCGATCCAAACAGTTAAAACTACGTGCGCTTAACCCAAGGTCTTCAATACGGGCACCCAAACGTTTAAGTTCCGGATGTTCGTCCCCACGCTCAGTTGCAGCAGGTGCTTTGATACTCACTTCGCTATTAAATACAGCCATTTGTGCGTACATTACTTCAAGTGCATTTTTAAATGCGTCAACCGGAGAAATTTGTCCGTCGGTAACGATATTAATAACGACTTTTTCAAAGTTCGGATTATCTTCAACAAGGACGTTTTCAATAGCGTATGTTGCACGGCGAACCGGTGTAAAATAAGCATCTAACGCGATGTATCCATCACCCAAACTATCCCGTACATCTTCACTCGGAGCGTATCCGATACCTTGATGAATTTTAACGCTGAAAGTCAACGTCGCATCTTCATTCAACGTAGCCAAAAATGCATTCGGGGTTACCACTTCAACATCATCATTATCCAAATCACTTCCATTGATTTCACAAGGGCCTGCAAAACTGTAAGTGATCTCTTTCTCTTTAAGGCCATTTTTCAATTTGAAACGGACACCTTTAAGGTTGATAATGAAATCCGAAATGTCTTCGAGCATACCGCGCACTGAGTCAAACTCATGCTTAGCACCCTCAATTTTAATACCGATCGGTGCGAATCCAACCGAGCTGCTTAGCAAAAAGCGGCGGATCGGATGGGCGAGTGAAACCGCAAATCCGGTTTCAAACGGATAAGCAATGATATTCGCTTCGTTCGCGCTGATTTGCTCGACGACAAACTCTTTCGGAAGAAGCGGTGATGTCTTAATTTTTTTCATGCTGAACGCCCTTTCTTTAATGATTATTTCGAGTAAAGCTCGACGATTAGACGTTCTTCAACTGGAATAACAACCTCTTCACGCTCTGGAAGACGTGTGAAAATACCGAACGCTTTATCTTGATCGATGTCAACCCATGCCGCAAGACCGGTTTGGTTGGTCAACTCAATCGCGCGAACGATTTGGTTGTTCTTTTTACTTTTCTCGTGAATTTCCACTTTTTGACCCGGTTTTACACGGTAAGATGGAATGTCAACACGTTTGCCATCAACCAATACGTGACCGTGGTTTACCAATTGGCGTGCAAAACGACGAGTCGTTGCAAATCCCATACGGTAAACAACATTGTCAAGACGTTGCTCAAGAAGCATTACCAAGTTCGTACCGGTGTTACCAGTACGACGTTTTGCTTCACCGAACAATGAACGCATTTGTTTTTCGCTCAAACCGTACATGAACTTCGCTTTTTGTTTTTCGCGAAGCTGTGTACCGTATTCAGAAATTTTTGTACGGCGTTGACCGTGTTGTCCTGGTCCGTAAGGACGTTTGTCAAGGGCACTTTTACCTGCAAGACGACGCTCACCTTTTAAACCAAGGCTAACACCGAATCTTCTTTCGATTTTTTCTACGGGTCCTCTATATCTTGCCATTGCTAAACTCCTTAGACTCGTCGGCGCTTAGGCGCACGACATCCATTGTGTGGTAGTGGAGTAACGTCTTTCATGAAAGAAACACGTAGACCTTCAATCGCACCAACACTTTTAACTGCTGTTTCACGGCCAGAACCTGGACCTTGAACTTTAATTCCCACTTCTTTAATACCGTGGACCATTGCTTTTTCGAGCGCAGATTCTACTGCTTGTTGCGCAGCAAACGGAGTTGACTTTTTAGAACCTTTGAAACCAAGGGCACCAGCCGAACTCCATGCGATCATATTACCCATTTCATCTGTTACCGTTACAAGGGTATTGTTGAATGAAGCCAAGATATGTACGATACCTCGAGCAATATTCTTCTTTACGATTTTTTTACGGGTTGCTTTTCTTTTTGCCATACTCTAATCCCTTACTTTGTGGCTGAGCCGACGGTTTTCTTTTTACCTTTGCGTGTACGAGCATTGGTTTTGGTTTTTTGACCACGGCATGGGAGACCTTTACGGTGACGAAGACCACGGTAAGAACCAAGATCCATCAACGCTTTAATATCCATAGCAACTTGTTTACGAAGGTCACCCTCTACAGCGATACCGCTGCTTCGGATCTCTTTAGCAAGCGTTGCCGCTTCATCTTCGCTGAGTTCAAATACACGCTTGTTGTAATCGAGCCCTGTAGCATCCAAAATTTTGCGTGAAGTATGTAAACCGATACCATAGATATAAGTTAATGCATATTCCAAACGTTTTTTCTTAGGTAAGTCCACACCAGCAATACGTGCCATGCTTATCCTTGTCTTTGTTTATGTTTTGGGGTTTTGCAGATTACGCGAACAATCCCTTTACGCTTGATGACTTTACAATCATCGCACATTTTCTTCACTGAAGAACGTACTTTCATCGGTAGGCTCCGTTGATTTAAATCACTTGCTTTTCGTAGGTG
>JAGXFM010000063.1 GCA_024637215.1 Sulfuricurvum sp. | reverse complement strand
AGATGTGTATAAGAGACAGGATAAGCAGAAATAATCATGCATCAGATCAGTAACTACGTCTATGCGCGTGATGAGTTACTGGGGTGGGATATTCCTACCAAGCGGCTACCTAACCCGTATCGAGATTTTCCCTACATGGTTATTGAAGGTGTTCTAACTCCTTCAGAATGTCGTGCAATAACCCATTCGGCATTAGCGGATAAAGAAATCGTACAGGCAGAACTTCGCGGGCGTTCTCTCGACACCACGATCCGTAAAACCGATATTCATACACTCAGTGCTGAACATCGGGCCCTTTATGATCACCGTTTTGAAGCGGTTCGAGCTGAAATCGAGGATTTTTTTTCTATCTGTTTGAGTAAAGCGACCGATGTACAGGTTCTCGGATACGAGAGGGGATCGTTTTACGTCAAACATTCCGACGATTCAAGTGAGCTGAGGAATCATCAAGGAGATGTGATCGGTTACAAAGCGGTTGCCCCGGAGCGTAAACTCACGACCGTCCTTTTTACCACCTCTTATACTCCCCATCCGAGTGATCAGGATCACTTTAGCGGAGGTGAGCTTCTCTTTAATTACCTCTGTGATGAGCATGGTAATATGATCACTCTCCGCCCCGAAGCGGGAGATATGGTCGTGTTTTTAAGCAACCCCTATTTTGCTCACGAAGTCCTCCCTATTAAAGAGGGATTTCGCCTTTCACTTGTTCAATGGCATGATGGGATTCTATAGGGTATAATTTCGGATCTTTTTTGCAAGGGCGAAACTATGCGCTACTTTTACAGCTCGTTTGCTATTATGGCTTTAGGTCTGATTGCGGCATATTATCTCGGCGGACTTGCCGCCATCTACATTACATTTCTTTTGATTGTCCTTGAAATCTCCCTTTCGTTTGATAACGCGGTTGTCAATGCAAAGGTATTGGAAACAATGGATCCGATTTGGCAGAAACGGTTTATCTTTTTCGGTATTCCGATTGCGGTATTTGGAATGCGTTTGGTATTTCCTCTCGCGATTGTCTCTATTGTGACCGGAATGGGAATGATGGAAACGCTACAGGTGGCGATGAATCAGCCCGATGAATATGAAAAAGTGCTCAAAGCAACGGAATCGACGATTTTCGCCTTCGGGGGAGCGTTTTTATTGATGGTCTTTCTAGACTTTTTCTTCGAAGAGCGCGATGTTAAATGGGTGACATTTGTGGAAGGCTCCAAAATGATGGAACGCTTTTCAGGGGTGGCCAATATTGAGCTTATTACCGCCATTATGGTTGGTATCGGTTTAGGGCATATTACACAGGATTTTGGTGTAGTTTTGGCATTTATGTATGGAGTATTACTCCACTCCTTACTCGGAATGTTGGATCATTTTCTCTCTTCCGACACGGTTAAGAGCGGAGTTGCGGGATTTATCTATCTCGAAGTTCTCGATGCGAGTTTCAGTTTTGACGGTGTTATCGGAGCGTTTGCCCTTACCAGCAATATCTTTATTATTATGATCGGTCTTGGTGTAGGAGCTATGTTTGTGCGGAGTATGACGATCTTTTTTGTCGAGCATAAAACGCTTTCACATTTTCGTTATCTTGAACACGGCGCCCATTATGCAATCGGTATTTTGGCGATTATTATGTTGATGAAAATCACGACCCATATCAGTGAAATGGTAACGGGGACAATCGGTATCGGGTTGATACTGATTGCATTTCTCCATTCCGTATGGGAAAACAAAAAAACGTATCAGTAAAAAATCTCGTTCCCCTTTTTTAAAGGGTGGAGGTAACTCTGTTTTTTCCATTCTGTTTTGATCGGTACATCAAACCATCGACTCTGCGGTAGAGGGTATCTTCCGCATCCGCTATTTTTACCTCAGAAACCCCGATACTAATCGTTATCAGTTGGTTTGTGATGGTGTGCAGATCACTTTCCACTACTTTTCTCACCTTCTCCGCCACGTCTATCGCCTCATATAATGTCGTATTGGGGCAGAGGATGACAAACTCTTCTCCACCGACTCGAAAGAGCGTATCGGTCAGGCGGATATTTTTTTGTATCAGTGAAGACATTTCAATCAAAACCGCGTCACCCGCTCTGTGCCCATAGGTATCATTAATAACTTTGAAATTGTCTATATCAAACAGCATCATCGAAAAAGGGGTATTGTAGCGTTCGAAAAGGGATAGAAGCTCATCGATACGCTCTTTGTAGGCTTTGACATTTTTGACTTTGGTAAGATTGTCGGTATTGGTTAGATTGATGTTGGTGATCAACTCGGAATGGTGCAAAGAGGTTCCCATGATAACAAAGACCAAACTCACCAAATAGGTGATAAGCATTAAAATAGACTCAATCTGCGTTCCGATGTTAAAGAATCCATGACCCATTTCTGCTGACAAGATAATCATCTCTATGATGATGACGAGCATAATACTCATCAGCATATGGGTCCGTATTCGTAATGCGGTAATCAACAGTAGCGGTAAAACCAAAAAAATCAGATAGTGAAGGTAAAAAGAGAACCAAATTAGAGTAAATGCTAATATCCCGTAAAGAAGAGAGGTTTTTATCTCTTTAGAGGTAGGGGTGGAGAGGGTGTTAAACGTATCGTACAGCGGATACAGCAAAAGGAGTCCTAACCCATCAGCAAACATAAGAAGGGCTATAAACCTGCAAAGATCATCATAGGTGATATAGCCTCCGACGGCTAGATTGAGGGAGATAATAATACCGCTGATAAAAGTAGGAACAAGCGCTCCGAAGAAAGTGAAAGGGAGTAAAATCTTGACCGTATCGAAGCGTGTGTTGACATAGCGTTGGAGGAGCAAAGAGGATAAAAAAGGTGCCAGTGTATCTGCAAATGCGGTAATAGAGGTATGGAGAATATAGGGTGTCGTCTCACTTACCATTCCCGGATAGTTAGCGAAATAACTCCCTAAAAAGATGAAAGGCAAAGCGGTTATTCCGAATTTTTTTACTAAGATGACTCCGATACCGAAAGGGAGCCACAACAGCGTGATATGAGAGGGTTCAAACGAAAAGAGGGAGATACCGAAAATGGCAACAGAATAATATATGAGTGTACCGAAGAGAAGGGCAGTGAAAGATTTGAGGTTAAATGAGAACACGGCATCACCATTCATAATTTAATGGTCTATTATAACGAATCGAAGTGGGTATGTATACGAAAAAGGGAAGAAGAGAAAAAATCCCCAAAAAGGGGGGGATTTAAGAAAAAGGGAGAGGGATTACATCATCCCCGGCATTCCGCCCATACCGCCCATATCCGGCATTGCAGGTTTATCTTCTTTGATTTCGTGGATCGTTGCTTCAGTGGTGAGAAGCATACTCGATACCGACGTTGCGTTGGTTAATGCGACACGCTCAACTTTCAATGGATCGATGATTCCCGCTTCGTACATATCGACGTATTCACCCGTTGCCGCATTGAATCCGATGTTTTCGTTGGTAGCAGAGACGATAGTGTTGACGACAACACCCGCATCGTATCCCGCATTTTCAGCGATTTGTTTTACCGGAGCGGTGATTGCACGGAGGATAATCTCCCATCCGATTTTTTGATCGCCGCTAAGGTCATGTTTCACTTTTGCCGCCGCACGGATCAATGCCGCACCGCCGCCGATAACGATCCCCTCTTCAACGGCCGCTTTGGTCGCTGAGAGTGCATCATCAACGCGGTCTTTTTTCTCTTTCATTTCGGTTTCGGTTGCCGCACCGACTTTGATAACCGCAACACCGCCTGCGAGTTTCGCAAGACGCTCTTGAAGTTTCTCTTTATCGTATTCGCTCGTAGTCGCTTCGATTTGGGTACGGATCTCTTTGATACGAGAATTCACCGTATCTTTGTCACCTGCGCCGTCAACGATGGTTGTGTTGTCTTTGCTGATAACGACGCGAGAGGCTTGACCGAGGTCTGCTACCGTTGCGCTATCGAGTGTACGTCCGATCTCCTCAGAGATGAGTTGTGCACGGGTAAGTACCGCGATATCTTGGAGCATCGCTTTACGGCGATCACCGAATCCCGGAGCTTTGACCGCTGTGATGTTGAGTACACCGCGCAATTTGTTTACGACAAGGGTTGCCAACGCTTCACCCTCTACATCTTCAGCGATGATGAGGAGTGGGCGTGAGCTTTTTTGGACTTGCTCTAATACCGGTAAAAGGTCTTTGAGGTTTGAGATTTTTTGATCGAACAAAAGGATAAACGGATGATCCAGTTCTACGGTCATTTTCTCGCTGTTGTTGATGAAGTACGGGCTAAGGTAACCGCGGTCAAACTGCATCCCCTCAACAACGTCAAGCTCGTCGTTGATCCCTTTGGCTTCTTCAACCGTGATAACACCGTCACGGCCTACTTTATCCATCGCTTCAGCGATCATCGCACCGATACGCTCATCCGAGTTAGCCGAGATGGTTGCGACTTGCGCGATCTCTTTTTTATCGTTGATGATACGTGACGCCGCTTTAAGCTCTGCCAAAATTGCTTCGGTTGCTTTGTCCATACCCCGTTTTACTTCGATAGGATTAGCACCTGCGGTGATGTTGCGTAAACCCTCTTTGAAAATAGAGTTGGCAAGGATGGTCGCCGTAGTGGTACCATCCCCCGCCTCGTCCGCTGTGTTGGAAGCAACCTCTTTAACGAGTTGTGCCCCCATGTTTTCGAGTGGGTCTTTAAGTTCTACCTCTTTGGCTACAGTTACACCGTCTTTGGTGATAAGCGGTGCGCCGTAACTGCGTTGGATTAGGACGTTACGACCGCGCGGCCCCATGGTTACTTTGACCGCGTCGGTGAGTTTTTGTACCCCAGCTGCTAATCTATTTCGAGCGTCATCTGCGTAGTGAATTTCTTTTGCCATAATGTGTTCCTTATCTAAAATCTAAAAATTATTTAATGATACCTAGAAGGTCATCGGTTTCAATTACCAAATAGCTTTTGCCCTCAAGTGTGAGCTCATTTCCAGCGTATTTACCGAATACGACGTTATCTCCGGTAGAAACGTTCTCTACTTCAGTGCTAACAGCAACGACGGTACCTGACGAAGGTTTTTCTTTTGCGTTGTCAGGGATAATGATACCTGATGCAGTTTTGGTTGCCTCTTCGAGACGTTGAACCAATACTCGTTTTCCAAGCGGTTGAAAGTTCATAAGCATTTCCTTTTATGATGAGATTTTATGTGTGGGATTGTACATGAGTTTAGGTAAAATGTCAATACTCTTAGTCACTAAGACTCAATAGTTATGAGCTTAATAGTAGCTATAAAAGTGAGTTAAATTTTTTGACTTTAGAATCTTTTCTACTTATAAGCTTTTAATAAGTTATTGATCACTATAATTCCACTCTTCCAAACATAAAGATGGCTGGGTAGCTCAGCTGGTTAGAGCGCTGGTCTCATAAGCCGGAGGTCGGGGGTTCGAGTCCCCCCCCCGCCACCATCTTTCAATCATAATCCAAATTCATTATTTCGGTAACACTTCTTATACATTTCCTGTGTTATAATCCTTGAAAGTAGTTCCTAAAGGGATACAATGGATATGGTTTTAGTACTCGTTTTATTGCCGATCATAGCAGCATTATTGTTAGGATTATTCCCTTATCAGAGGCTTCAATACATTATAAGCGGGGCTACTTTAGCCCTACTCAGTATCGTCGCTTTCTCTCTTTATACGTCACTCAGTGATTTCACGTTCCATCTCCCCCACAATCTAAATATTTTAATTATTGTCGCCGATGTGGTGCTCCTCTTATTTTTCCTTTATCAAGGTAGAAAATTCAATAACATCAAAGTCATGGTACTCGCCGTAGCTCAACTCCTTTTATACGGTTACATAGAATCGATTGCGCCTGTGGCGGGACGTGCCGAGATCGTTGTCGATGAACTCTCGAAATTTATGTTTTTGATTATCAACGGAGTGGGGGGCGTTATCGTCCTGTACGCCGTCAAATATATGGAGGGTGAGTCGGCATCACCGTTTAAAAAGAGGCTTTTTGTCGGAGCGTTGCTTGTTTTTCTCTCCGTAATGAACCTGATCGTGTGTGCGAATTCGATCCTCTTGTTCTTCTTTTTGTTTGAGATGACGACGCTAGCTTCGTACCTCTTGATCGCCTTTCGTGGCGATGAGATCAGCCGTGAAAATGCTCTGAAAGCGCTTTGGATGAATCAAATCGGCGGAGTGGTGATTTTAGTCGGAGCCTTGATCGCTATTATCGGGTTTGATACGGTAATGTTCGATACGTTACTGGAAAGTTCAGGCGGTGTGTTAATGCTTTCAGTCGCACTGCTCTCTATGGCGGCATTGGTGAAGGGGGCTTCCCTCCCGTTCGAGGGGTGGTTGTTGGGGGCAATGGTGGCACCGACCCCGGTGAGTGCGATGCTCCATTCGGCGACGATGGTTAAAATCGCGCCGTATCTTATTTTGAAACTCTCTCCCGTACTGGCTGCGACGATGGTAGGGGGGATTATTTCGCTTATCGGAGCATTAGTATTTGTTGCCGCGTCGTATTTGGCATTGTCACGCTCGGTATTTAAAGAGATACTGGGGTATTCGACGGTGGCACTTTTGGGTCTTATGATGGCATTGGCGGCAATCGGTACACAAGAGAGTATCGCTATCGCAATGGTATTGATGCTCTTTCATGCCCTCTCTAAAGCGCTGCTTTTTCTCTCAGCCGGCGTACTCGAAAAACAGTACCATTGTAAGAACATCGAAGAGATGAAAGGGATGGTAAATCGTGCCCCTAAAACGGTCGGTTTTATCCTTTTTGGGTTTGTCTCTTTGACTTTGCCTCCGTTTGGTCTTTTCATGGGAAAACTCTTTGCGATCACCTCGGTGGCATCGCTTTTGAATGAACATCCCGCGTATTTAATCGTCTTATTAGCGCTTATTATCGGCAGTGCATTGTTGGTATTGCTTTATTTTAAAGTTGCTTCCGCATTGCTCTCTTCTGCGTCGGACGTCGTTCAATCTGAGACTATGCCTATTTCGGCGGGTTTTAATATTCCCTTGGTGGTGTTAAGCTTTTTTATTGTTGCGGGAGCGGTCGGATACATTATGATGCAGCAAAATATATTTGTGATTTTATTGGCATTTCCTATGCTGTTTGTATTTGCCCTACCGTCAATTATACATAGTATGGAGCGTTATGACCGGACACTTCCTTACCAATGCGGTGAAAAAGGTTCTTTTGATTCAGCACTCGTTTATTATGAACCCTCTATCAAAATACAGCGAGCAATGTATTGGGGATTCGGTATCCTTTTTGTTGCCGTAGCACTCGTCGGAGCTATGTCTTGATCTGGGTATGGATAGCTTTGGCCCCGATTTTAGGAGGGTTGGTTTATGGAGGAGAGCGGGTATTGCGCGCGCGTATGCAGCGTCGTCAGGGGCCGCCGCTTCTGCAGCCGTTTTACGATATGTTTAAACTGCTCGACAAACGGACGTTGATCATTCACGCTCCCCATGCGCTCCTTGCACTCGCCCATTTCGCGGTATTATGGTTTAGTATTGCCGCGATATTTTTAGGATGGAATCTCCTCTACATCATCTTTTTACATCTTTTTGCCCAAATACTATTGATCTTAGCAGGGTACAGTGTCCGCTCACCCTATTCGCATATCGGATCAAACCGTGAACTGCTGATGGTAGTGGCGTATGAACCGATTCTTATACTGGTGGCGGTCGGATTTTATCTCGTCAGCGGGAGTTTTGAGATTGCCGAGATAGTTAAAGGGGAAAATTACCTTCTGCAAATACCGCTGTTATTTGCCGCATTGTTGATAATTGTCCCGATCAAGGTGAAGAAATCTCCGTTTGATGTCGGTGAAGCCCATCAGGAGATCGTCGGAGGAATCGAGGTCGAGTACAGCGGCGTTTTTTATGAGTTTTTGTATATGTCGAGATTTCTCGAATACATCTTTATCTACAGTTTCGTTTACCTCTTTGGAGGCGAATCGCATTGGCTGGGAGCCGTGTTAGTCTTTGGGGTCTTTTTACTCGTTAATCTTGTCGATAACGCAACGGCTCGTGTTCGCCCTGCACATATGCTCAAAATTATCTATACGGTAGCCGTCTCTCTCGCGGTTGTCAATCTTTTAGGGATTCTCCTATGAAATTTTTTACCCCGTTTCGGAAAAAATCGCCGTGGGTTTTGCACTACAACGCGGGAAGCTGTAACGGCTGTGACATCGAGATTCTTGCGGCACTGGGGCCGAAGTTCGATTTGGAGCGTTTCGGTGTGATCAATACGGGAAATCCGAAACAGTCCGATATTTTTTTGGTGACGGGGCCTGTCACCTACCGTTCCCGTGAGCGTCTTGTTGAACTCTACTCCCAAATCCCTGAGCCTAAAGTAGTCGTGGCGGTGGGGTCGTGCACGGCAACGGGGGGTGTGTTTCGGGGAATGTATAACGTCGAAGACGGGATCGATCGTTATATCCCCGTCGATGTTTATGTCCCCGGGTGCGCCTCTTCCCCTCAGCTCATTATCGATGCGTTGGTCAAAGGGTTAGAAGTGCTCGAAGCGAAAAGCAAAGAGATCGAAAAGCCTTACAAACTCTTCGGTGCTATCGAAACCATAGCCAATAAACTCAGCCGCCTGAACATGGCAACAAAGGTGGGACAGAATGAAAAAGATTGAGACGACCCTTTCTACATTGTTGCGTGATATCGGAGCGTTCTACATTCCGAAGCTATGGCATTTTTTGAGTGTTAACGGGATCGATTTAGGGGAAGGGAAAATTGAACTGCAATGGATTTTTTCCGCGTATGGGGTGAAAGATGAGATTGTGATCTATTACGTTCTCAGCGATTACAACACCCCTGTCCCCTCGCTTGTGAGTTTGATCCCCTCCGCGATTATGGGGGAGCGGGAAATTGTGGATATGTTTGGGCTCACAGTCGATGGGGCAGAGAGCGGGCTATATCTCGATGAGGATTCACGGACACATCCGCTTAGGGGGGAATCATGAAAAAAACGATCCAAATCCCCTTGGGGTCACAGCATATTTCTCTGCTAGAGCCGATACGATTTAAATTCGAGTGCGAGAACGAGAAAATTATCGGAGTTGATGCCGATGTCGGATTCGTCCATCGCGGGGTGGAATTGGCGTGTACCCGCAGTTTCGAGTTTAAACAAGTAGGGTATGTCGTCGCCCGTGTTTGCGGGCTGTGCGCTATTACCCATTCCCTCTCGTATACGCTGGCCGTTGAAAAGTTACTCGGATATGTCGCGAATGATCGGATTAAGTACTTGCGGATGTTGATGGTGGAACTCGATCGTATCCACTCGCATATGCTCTGTCTCGCCCATACGGCGGAGAATGCCGGATTTGAAGCTCTCTTTATGCAGATTATGGGGGATCGGGAACTGATTATGGACGTTCAAGAGGCGATCAGCGGGAACCGTGTTCAGTTTGATTATATCTCTATCGGCGGAGTAAACCGCGATTTGACCCCTGAACTGGTGGCACTGACCCATAAAAACCTTGGATTGTTGTCGGAGAAAATCGATGCACTGATCGGATTGTTTGACAACAACTGGTCACTCTCGCTCAAATACAAAGGGGTAGGGGTGCTGAGTCTGGAAGAGGCCTATACCTATAACGCACTCGGACCGTTGGCGCGAGCGGCGGGGTTAGCAACTGACGTTCGTGCCGAGACAAGTGATTTTCCGTACGAAGCTTTGGGTTATACGATGATTCTCGAATCTACGGGTGATATTCATGCCCGTAACTTCGTTCGCCTTCGGGAAATCGTAAATTCGATAGCAATGTGTCGAAATATTATTGAAAACCTACCAATTGGAGAGATACAAGAGAAGGCAAAAGGGAAACCGAACGGTGAAGCGGTGGTTCGTGTCGAAGCGCCACGCGGTGAGCTTTTCTATCTGGTGCGGGGGAGCGGTCAGAATATGCTGGATCGTGTTCGGATCAAAACCCCGACCTTTTCAGCGATTCCGGCTATGATGGAAGTATTTAAAGGCGCTGAGTATGCCGATGCCCCTGCCATCCTCGCCTCGTTTGATCCATGTATGTCGTGTACGGCAAAGTAGGAGGGATAGGATGTTGCGCTCACTGCTCGAAGCATTTCTAAATCTTTTCAGACCGATCCGTACCCATCGTTATCCTGCGGAAGAGATTGTTTTACCGAGCGGGTATCGGGGATTGATCGAATACGGGATAGATGCGTGTATCTTTTGTGATAAATGCGAAAAAGTGTGTCCTCCGGGAGCGATCCTCTTTTATCAAAATGAAGACGGGACGAAAACGTATCGATATAATCCGTGGCTCTGTATCTACTGCGGTGAGTGTGTCCGTGCCTGTCCGAAACCCGAAGAGGCGTTGTGGCAAAGTGAAACGAAACAACTCAGTGCACTAAAAGAAGATGGGGCAAACGAAGGGTGGTTTGTATGGGAAGCCGCATGTAAGCAAAGCCGAGAAGCGTACGCGACTGTCAAAAAATCGGCTAAAATTCAAAACAAGAGTGAGGAGTAGATCATGCGCATTGTTATCGTAGGAGGCGGGATCGCCGCTGTCTATATCGCCAATTCTCTGATGGAGAGTGCTCCAGAATCCGAGGTGGTGATTGTTTCGGATGAAGAGCATCCTCCGTATGATCGTATCCATCTGTGTAAACTGGTAGAGGATTGCAACTGTGTTGATTCGATAGAGTTGGAGCTTCACCCAAACGTAAAACTGGAACTGAATCAAAAAATCAGCTCTATTGATCCTAAGAGCAAACGTATTTACAGTGAACATGCCTCTTTTCATTACGATAAGCTCATTATTGCGACCGGTTCGGTTCCTAAATCACTGTTTGATATTTCTCAAATCGAGAATGCGGCGACGTTTAGAAGTCAGAAAGACTCTGAAAAGATTGCGCAAGGGATGGTCGACAAAAATGTTGTGATCGTCGGAGCAGGTCCTATTGCCTTGGAGCTTCTCGATACGCTCATGCGCAGCGATGCACCGCAAAGTATCACCTTGTTGGTACGTAAAAACTATCTCTATTCCGAGGTGATTAGCCGTGAAGCTCTGGCATTGATTCAGGGGATTTTCGAAGTGGACAAACGGGTTCGTATCCAGTTCAACGATCAGATTACGGACAAAGAGATTTCGGGCAATACCATCACCAAACTCATCACCCATCAACGTGACATCGAGAATCCGTTTCTCATTTTCGGTGTCGGGATCGATCCCAATATCCCCTACGCACGTGACGTCCTCGAATGCAATAAGGGTATTTTGGTGGATGAGAGGATGCGTACCTCGGATGAGAATATCTACTGTGTCGGCGAAGCCGCGCAGCTCCGTGAGAGTGGATTTATTGCCGGACGGGTCAAAGAGTGCACGATTGAAGCTGATGTGGCTATTGCGAACCTCCTTGGGGATGAGAGTAAAACGTTTAAAGAAGAGGTCTCGATCGATGGGCTAAAAGTGGGATCATTTTTGTTTGCGGATGTCACTGCAACCGACTTTAATCCTAAAGATCCTGAAAACGAAACAATATTGATCACCCATGGGGATCGGATCGATCAGTATATTGTCAATAGTGATCATTTGAAGCGGTTTATCGGGATTAACACCAATATTGATTTGTTGGCGTTGAAACGTTTGATTGAAACCAATGCCCCGATTGATGCGGCGTATCTTTATTCCAACCGTCTAATGTCTGAATATGGGAGACTTGTGTGTAGCTGTGAAGGGGTACACGAACAGGAACTGGTCGATATCATCAAAGAGAATGCGGTGACGTCGTTCGCTGAGCTAAAAGAGCACTCCAAAGCAGGACGAACCTGTGGACGGTGCAAACAGGATATTTGTGCAATTATCACGGCAACTCCCGTCGATCCTGTCGAAGCGGCACGACTTAAACAGGAACGTATTGATGCGGCTACGGCGGCGGAACTGGAAAAAGTGCGCGCACGGATCGAAAAATACAACCGACTGCATCCGAAAAATCAGCTAAGTAGCGAGAACTTCCATGAAGCGTTGGAATCGTTCGAGATGAGCCGTGAGTTTAACCGCTGGATTTCGATGATCACCGCTTCGATGCATCTGCATCCTCAGTTCGAGGGGGTCGTGGAAGAGGGGGTGACGAGCCTCAACAAAATCCCGATTATCTGGCTCGAACTCTCCGACTGTACGGGGAATTCGGAGGCGTTTATTAAAACCTCCCACCCCAAAGTGGACGATCTGATCCTCAAATACATCTCACTCGATTATCATGAGCTGTTAATGGCGGCTTCGGGAGATCAATCCGAATCGGCGTTGGAGAGCATACTCCATAACGACAGCGGAAAATACGTCTTGATCGTCGAGGGGGCAGTTCCTCTGGGACTTGATGGGAAGTTTTTGCGGATAGGTCCTAAAGGGGAAACGGGAGTCGATTTATTGCGTCGCGTCGCTAAAAATGCCGCAGCGGTGATCGCGGTGGGCTCGTG
>JAGXFM010000062.1 GCA_024637215.1 Sulfuricurvum sp. | reverse complement strand
CCACGTCAAGACAATCGCCCTCCGCGTACTGATCGTCCCGAGGGGGCTGAAAATACTGCAACGGATGCTGAGCCAAATCGTGGTGGTCGTGATCGCGGTCGCGGCGGTCGCCGTGGAAGCCCAAGCACACCGATTGACAACAATTTACGTGACTTTGTCCTTAAAAATCAAGATGCCCATAAAAATCGTCTTAACCCACACTTTAAACTCAATCTCGACAATAATGAGAAAGTCCGTATTACTCCGCTAGGAGGGCTCGGAGAGATCGGTGGAAATATCACCGTTATTGAAACCGAAAATGAAGCGATTATCATCGATGTCGGGATGAGATTTCCGGATGAAGAGATGCACGGTGTTGATATCCTTGTCCCTGATTTCACCTACTTGCGTGAAATTCGTAAGAAAATTGTGGCCGTAATCATCACCCACGCCCATGAAGACCATATCGGCGGCGTGCCGTACCTTTTCAAAGAGATGCAATTCCCGATTTATGGAACCCCGTTACCGCTTGCCATGATCGGAAACAAATTCGACGAGCACCACATGCGTGATTTCCGCCGCTATTTCAATCCGATCGTTAAGCGTCAAGTCTACCGTATCGGAAATGATTTCGATATCGAATGGATGCATATGACCCACTCGATCATCGATTCATCCTCTTTGGCGATTACAACCAAAGCAGGTACAATTATCCATACGGGTGACTTTAAAATCGACTTTACTCCGGTAGATGGCTATACGGCCGATATCCACCGCCTTGCCCATTACGGCGAAAAAGGGGTTTTATGTCTCCTTTCCGATTCCACTAACTCCTACAACAAAGAGTGGACACCGAGTGAACTTACCGTTGCTCCTGGATTTGACCGTATCTTCTCAAAATCAGAAGGTCGCATCATTATGTCAACGTTCAGCTCAAACATCCACCGCGTGTATCAAGCAATTTTAGCTGGTGTTAAATACAACCGTAAAGTGTGTGTTATCGGCCGTTCCATGGAGCGTAACCTCGAAGTATGTATGCAATACGATTACATTAAACTTCCGAAAAATATCTTCATTGATGCCGAAGAGGCAAACCGTATGAGCGATAAAGATGTATTGATCGTCACTACAGGAAGTCAGGGAGAACCGAGTTCAGCCCTTTTCCGTATGGCAATCGGCGAACATCGCCATATCAAAATCAAACCGACCGATTTGATCGTCCTCTCCGCCCGTGCAATTCCTGGGAATGAGGGCTCAATTTCGGGAATGCTCAACTATCTACAACGTGCGGGTGCCCGCGTTTCTAATGACCGTGATATCCATGTATCGGGACATGCCAGTATGGAAGAGCAAAAATTAATGCTTCGCCTCACCAATCCTAAATTCTTTCTTCCGGTTCACGGTGAATACAATCACATCATGAAGCACAAAGATACCGCAATCGCTTGTGGGGTTCCTGAACGTAACATCCTGCTGATGAGCGATGGTGACTCTATCGAAGTCAACAGCAAAATGATGCGCAAAGTTAAAACCGTTAAAACGGGTAAAACCTATATCGATAATCAAAACAATCATCAGATTGAAGACGATATCGTTATTGATCGCCAAAAAATGGCATCAGAGGGGATGGTTATGTTGGTGGCTCAGGTCAGCGCAGCAGAATCACGTCTCCTCTCCAAACCTCTCGTAACAAGCTTCGGTCTCGTAGCCGATCGCAACGACAAAGCGTTTGCCCAAGAGATGGAAGATGTATTAGAACATTTCTTGATCAACCTCAAACCGGGACTTATTGAAAATCCTAAAGCGCTAGAGAATGATTTACGTCAAGTCGTGCGTAAACATATCTACCGCAAAATGAAAAAATATCCACTCATCGTTCCACACGTATTTGTTATGTAAGGTGTGCTTCCGCACACCTTACTCTCCGTTTTTAAACTCTTCTTCGCTATACTCTCTCAAACTCTAACAAAGATACTACCATGAAAGTAACCCTACATCACCATACACCACTTGTTGTTTGTTCTGATGCCATCCGTACGTGCTGGCAAAGCTTTGATAAAAGCGACAACGGCGGCGAAGCAGACCGCGCTCTTATTGATCGTGTCGGCAATAAATTTAAACACGCCTCTACGCTGGAACATATCGTCTATAACTTTTACGTAGAGGGGATCAGCCGTGCATTGCTCCAAGAACTCGCACGCCACCGAATGGCCTCATTAAGTGTCAAAAGTACCCGCTATACCCTTAAAGAGCTCAAAGACGAAGCACCTTTTAGTATCGACCATCAAGAGCGTGCGGAAAAATATCTCGTTATGAGCGGCGTAGAGATGGTGGATGAGATGAGCATCAGAGCCCTTGAAAACCTTCGTGCCGTATTAGTTGCAGGGATCAGTAACGATCGTGCGAAATACTGCCTTCCTGAGAGCTATAAGACAGAACTTACGTGGTCGATTAACGCCCGAAGCTTGCAGAACTTTATTTCCCTGCGTAGTGATAAAGCAGCTCTGTGGGAAATTCGTGATTTGGCTAAAATGGTCTATGAATCACTCCCTGAAGATCATCGTTACCTATTCGAAAATTCACTCAAAGAGGATCATCACTCATGAAAAAAATTCTATTTCTTACCCTTACTGCCGTAACGCTTCTCATCAGCGGATGCGCTGAAAAACAAATGTCATTCAATGGAATGATCTGCCCCGCAGGCAAAACGGAAGATCTCATCAAAGCTGATTTTCAAGAGTGCCGCTATTATGATCTAAAAGCCGCCACAGAAGCGTCAAAAGCACCTATTAGCGTTGAATGTCAAAAATGTTTAGAGAGTAAAGGGTATAAAATCGAGCAATAAATCGTTCTCTGAACGGTTTGTCGGTTTGAAATAAAGTGGGGATTTACGAAAAAGATAGAAAAAGTCTTCGAGGAGTTATCCCCGAAGTGTTTAGAATTACAGTGCTGCTTTTGCTTGAGCGGTGAGGGCAGTAAATGCCGCTGCGTCGTTCATAGCGAAATCAGCAAGGATTTTGCGATCAAGTTCGATGTTGGCACGTTTAAGGCCGTTCATGAATACTGAATAGCTCATTCCGTTTAGGCGACATGCCGCGTTAATACGGATAATCCACAATTTACGGAATTCACGTTTTTTCTGTTTACGATCACGAAACGCGTATACGAGTGAGCGCTCGAGTTGCTCTTTCGCTTTACGGAAATGTTTGTGGCGTGCACTGTAGAAACCACGTGCGAGTTTCAATACTTTTTTATGACGTCTGCGTCTTACGACACCAGTTTTTACTCTTGGCATTTTTTTCCTTTCTTGACCCGGTTCACTTCAAATATAAATGACGGGGTGCCGCTATGCGGACTTGCCCAGCAATAGCGCTGGAGGGTTAATAGGGTTTAGCCTACGATCATCTTTTTGATGTTTTTAACATCAACGGCAGCAACCACTTTTGGTGCATTTTGTCCACGACGAGTTCCTGCATCTTGTTTAGTCAAAATATGACTACGGAATGCAGAACCACGTTTAACAGTGCCGTTTTTCTTTACTTTGAAGCGTTTAACCGCCCCTTTTACTGATTTCATTTTTGGCATCGGCTTGATCCTTTCGCAAAAATTCTCTAAACGAGACGCGCATTATACCATAAATTAAGAAAAAATTAGTTTATATTGAAAGTATTCTGAAGGTGCGCACGGGGAAATACCCGCACGAAAAGATTATTTTTTATCGTCTTTTTTCGGATGGATCATCATATTACAATAACGCCCTTCCATGGCAGGTGTTTTATACATCATACCGATATCTTCAACCATTGGCCAAACACGCTGTAAAACAGCAACTGCAGCTTCAGGGTGCGCCATCTCACGTCCGCGTAAGAATACACGGAAATGGACATGTTTCCCCTCTTCGAGGAATTCACGAGCGTGTTTTACTTTATAGCTAACATCATTCTCAGCAATTTTAACCGAAAGCTTGATCTCTTTGACCTCAACTTTGGTTTGCTTTTTACGCGCCTCTTTTTTCTTTTTCTCTTCTTGATAATGAAACTTACCGTAGTCCATGATCTTCGCAACCGGAGGTTTTGCATCCGGAGAGATCAATACGAGGTCAAGCCCCAGTTCGTTGGCTTTAGCCATAGCCTCTTGAATTGTGATAATTCCTAATGCTTCACCACCATCTACTACACAACGTACCTCAGGAACGCGGATATCCTCGTTCATTTGGACTCGGTCTTGTTTCTTAATCAAAAATGTACCTCATTAATTTTTTGTTTTACCATTGCAAGGAAATCCTCTTCGCTCAGGTTGTATTGTTCACGTGATCTACGATCGCGTACGGCAATACTTTTGTTGTTTACCTCTTCATCGCCTAAAACGATGATCATTGGCACACGTCCTTTTTCCGCTGTACGAATCCGCTTATTGAGACTTTCATTTTTATCGAAAATTTCAAAATCGGCACCTAAATCGATCAGTTTATCGGCCAATTCGCGTGCGTACGCTTCGTGCGTAGGGGCAATCGGAACGATTGCTACCTGTGTCGGAGCGATAAACATTGGGAACTCCCCAGCGTAATGCTCCGTCAATATACCAACAAATCGCTCAAAAGAACCTAAAATCGCGCGATGAATCATTACCGGCTGAATTTTTACGTTCTCTTCGCCGTTGTACTCAAGCTCAAAACGCGCAGGAAGGTTGAAATCAAGCTGGATCGTACCACACTGCCATTCACGTCCGATAGCATCGGTAATCTTGATATCAATTTTAGGACCGTAAAACGCTCCACCCCCCTCATCGATCTCATACGAGAGGTTATTTTTATCCATCGCTGTCTTAAGTGCGTTGGTTGAAATCTCCCATACGGCGTCATCCCCCACCGCTTTTTCAGGCTTGGTCGAGATCATCATTTTGTAGTTAAACTCAAATGTTTTCATGATTTTATCAACGAAATCGACCACTTCGATAATCTGTTGCTCGATTTGATCGGCAGTACAGAAGATATGAGCATCGTCTTGAGTAAATTCACGTACACGGAACAATCCGTGAAGCGCACCCGTCATCTCATGACGATGAACGACCCCGTATTCGAAATATTTGAGAGGAAGGTCACGGTAAGAGTGCAAATCATGCTCGTACACTTTGATATGACCGACACAGTTCATCGGTTTAACCCCGAATTCGAGTTCATCAATGTTGGTGAAATACATATTTTCACCGTAGTTTTGATAATGCCCCGACACTTTCCACAAATCGCTTCTGAGCATCTCAGGGCCGCGTACCGGCTCATATCCGCGCTTACGGTGTGCTTTGAAAAGCAATTGCTCTAAACGTGAGCGCATACGTGCCCCTGCAGGGAGCCAGATCGGGAATCCCGCTCCGACCTCTTCACGGAACGTAAAGAGTTTCATCTCGGCACCGATTTTGCGGTGGTCTCGTTTTTCCGCTTCCGCCATTTGATCAAGATACGCTTTGAGGGATTCTTTATCGGCAAATGCAATACCGTAAATACGGGTAAGCATCTCGTTTTTACTATCACCCCCGAGATACGCACCGGAAATTTTGGTCAATTTGAAATAACGTATCAAACCGACACTCGGTAAATGAGGCCCTCGGCAAAGATCTTCAAACTCACCTTGTTTATAGATCGTCACGGTTTCGGATGGAATACGATCCATAACCGCTTGTTTCAAATGATCATTTGCAAATTTAGCGCGAGCTTCCTCTTTCGTGATTTCGTAACGGGTGATCTTCTCTTTGCCTTTGGCAATATCGAGCATTTTTTTCTCGATTGTTTTAAGATCTTCTTCGTTTAACGTCTCATTGACTTTAAAATCGTAATAGAAACCCTCTTTAACCGTCGGACCAACGAAAAATTTAGCATCGCTGTAGAGTGCTTTGATCGCTTCTGCCATCAAATGCGCACAAGAGTGGCGAAGAACTTCGAGAGAATCGGGAGAGTTATCGTAAACGATCTCTTCACCCGTAATTCCAAGTGCTTCTGCCGTTTGTAAATCGATTATTTGATCATCATGCTTAAATGCAATAATATCCATAAGGGTGTCCCTCGTTGAGAAAATATCGCGAATTATACGGTAATGTTGATTGGTTTGAGATAAAGTATGAGATTACGATTTATTGTTAAAAAATTGCTTCGTTACATAAAATGGTATATCGGCTCCATTCTCAACCAAAAAAAGTTATCCTTATTTTCTTGATTTTACTTTTTCTTCAAGCTGTTGCAACTCTTTAAGGTCTTCTATATCCGCTTCGAGTGCATCAAAGGTTTTACGCTTTGCATCAAATGTTTCATAAACGGCTTCAACCATTTTTTCCATCTGTTTGTGACTTATGCTTCCATATCCTTTGAGCACTTCTTTATCATTGAACTCGATAATACGGTCGATATTTTCTCTCCAAAATTCCATCGTTATGTCTTGACGATTTTTGACCCGGAGTTCTGCTGTTTCCAAGAATACAACGACAAAACGGTTCAAGCTGTCAAGTTCATCCTCGGTAAGATAATTTTTAGCGGTATAAATATCTTGCTTTCTGACAACCGAACCCTTGAAACTTGTAATTGCCATATTCGGCAAAGCGGCATCGGCACGGTTTACAATGATTTCAGCGGCTGTTTTTCCTGTGATAGCGAACAGTATTGGGCTTCTGCATAAAATAGCTGTGTAGCTTTATCGGTAGAATCATAGTCACTGCTGAGGGAAAAAAGGTCTTTTACTTTTTGATAGAATCGTTTTTCAGAGGCTCTGATGTCTCTGATTCGAGCAAGAAGTTCATCGAAATAGTCAGGCTTACCGTCAGGATTTTTGAGTCGTTCGTCATCCATAACGAAACCTTTGACCATATACTCACTCAGGTTTTTATTTGCCCATTGCCGAAATTGTGTTCCACGTTTACTTCGAACCCTAAATCCGATAGCAAGAATCATCTCCAAAGCATAAAAAGAGACGGAGTAGTTTTTGCCATCTGTAGCAGTTGTTAAGTAATCCTTAACAACTGAATCTTTCTCAAGCTCACCCTCTTCAAATATATTTGATATGTGCATACTGATATTTGGTATAGAGGTGGCAAAAAGTTCTGCTAACTGGTTTTGATTCATCCATGCCGTGCCATCTTTGGTCAAAATAGATACGGATGCTTTTCCGTCGGCAGTATTGTAAATAATAACATTATTTTCTTCCATGGATTTCCTCTTACACAAACATCTTCATATTTTAATGTACGTGTATTATAGCTATGTTTATTAGGGATCAAATTATATTAGTCATTAATGGTTTGTATGCAGGGAGTTAATTTTGTAAAAGTTCTAAAATACGGAGTTTTTGGATGGTGGTCCCAACAGGACTCGAACCTGTGACCACTACCTTGTCGAAGCTAAAATTTAGCCATAAATAAAGTATTTACGGGCTTTGGTCACCCACAATTAGTAGATATTTGGGGATATTAGCGGACAATTTTGGTGACACCAAAACTCCCTATTTTGATAAGTAATTTTTATAAAAAGACACCATTTTTTCACTCCGCGCTTGACAACGATGTCCTCTGATATACTAGTATAAGGACTAATTATTTGTTCAAAGATGACTTAACCACCAAGGGTTATATCTTGTTCATTATACCAATTTAGGGCATTTGATAAATGTTCAGGTTTAAAGTCAGGCCAAAAGTCATCTATAGTATAAAAGTCAGAATAGACGGATTGTAGTGGCAAAAATCCACTAAGACGCCTTCGTCCACCCCAGCGAATTATTAAATCTATTCTAGAAATTTCATTGCTTTTTATGCAACTAAGTATATTAGTTCTTTTACTACTTTTATTTTGAAAAAGATTGCTTAAATCCCATTCCCAACCATAGTTTACGAGAAAATTTAGCTTTATGCCACCCTTGCCGAATGTTTTTCGTGTGGTGTATGGAAGTAGTTCTTTAGGAAACATAGGTGAGTCAGTATTTCCTACTACTAATAATTCAGCATCTTGTGTACTTAGAAGTATTACTGCATCTACACAAGCTTTAACAAAAGCTTCTCTTTGTAATGATGGTCTTTTGGTATTATCGGTAGTAAAACCATAATAGGTTATTTCTTTTACACCTATTTCTTTACAAAGTTTATACAATAACAAACCAGGATCTAAACCAAAAGTGTATCCTTTATCTTTTGATAAACCATTATCTACAGCCCATCTTCTATTTCCATCGGGAATTATTCCGATATGGTTTGGTATTCTCATATTATCACCCTTTAATTATGATGCTAATT
>JAGXFM010000061.1 GCA_024637215.1 Sulfuricurvum sp. | reverse complement strand
GTATATCTCATAGCCATCCCCCTCTTCATTACTGAAATAGTGATAATGGGTACGAAGTTCATCCATGTGCGATTTCCTCACTTTAAACTTCTATGTGCAACCATCGTTCTAAATAAGAGAATAAAAAATGCATTTTGTTATAAAAATTTAGACACGAAGGGGCAAAGATGATTGCTATTCCCGTCGAAACTGATACACAAGGTACGATGAGTACGAAACTGTTTGGCAACGCCAAACTTTTCGCACTTGTCGATCCACTCACCAAAAAAAGTACTATCATCTCCAATGAGGGGTGCGGTAACGGTATCCAAACCGCATCGTTTTTGTTAGCGCAAGGGGCAACTTCCGCTTTATACGGTTTTTTAGGTGATGGACCGTTTCATGTTATGGTTCGCGGAGGAATGGAGGTGTACTGGTTAGGTAAAGAGCCTATGCCGCTATCTAAAGCGATTGATTCTGCCCTTACGGCGTCTCTCATTCGAGTTACCCCCGAAAATGCCGACCAATATCTCGATCCGGGGAGCGCGGCGGGAGCATGCGAATGCGGGTGTACTCATGAGTGAAATCATTACGAGCGAAATGGAAGAGATTCGCAGACTCATCGTCGAAACTGTCGCTAAGCGCAATGCCCTAAAACTCGAAATGGCGCAATGGTATGAAGCGCACAGCAAACGGTTTGAGCACACCAATGAGCTCATTACGGTTGATTCAACCCTCAGTGAACTCGACAGTCATTATAAACGGCTATGGGATTACCATAACGCACCCTCAAGAGCCTCATGAGCAGTTTCTCCTCTTCCGCACGTCTTCTCACCGATATCGGAGAGATTGAGCAATACCGACGGATATTGGAGAAAGACAATATCAAAAGCGGAGAACCGCATTGGGCAAGCATGGGAAAAAATACGATCACCCTTTTTCAGGTACTGATCGATCAGGATTTGACCCATTTGGTAATGGTACTTCAACATTATCCAAAATACATCGAAGCGGTGTGTGAACATTTTCGATACGCCTACAGTTACAGTGAAAACGTTGCCGATATTGATGCGACATCGGAGTTGCTGAAAATCGGAGAACCCTATTTTACAAAACAGTTCGTCCGTAATGTTATGCGTAAACTTCCCCGAATCGAGAGTGATGACCGTGAAGCTCTCCAAAGCTTTATCGAATGCCTTACGGACAATCAACACCGTTGGCATCCGATCATTACAATGCATTACCGCAGTGTGATTAAACACCGTATTGATGCTACACTGTTACATCCGTTGCAGCGAATCGTATTGGAGAAAAAGTTAGCCTCTATTGTTGAGGTGAACACCTTTAATTACGAAGCATCCGACCGAGATTCGCATCTCGATATACCGTATATGAATTAAACCTCAAGGAGATAATAACTATGAATGAGAATCTACGAAGTGAAGTATTAAAACATGCGCGAGCCGCATTTGAGCGAGCGTGTACCCTGCGAGAAAATGAACGGATTGAAGTCTACCTCTATGACGGAGCGGTAAAAACAAGTGATGTTTTGGGAGAAGAGGAAAAAATCGTCTATAGCCCGAATCGTGTGTTGTGTTATCAGGTATGGGGACATGACTATCTCGAGGAGGAGATCCGTGCGTGGATCGATCAAGCGCGTACCGAGATCAGCCCGAAACCCTTAGAAGAGAGCATCATCGAAACCCTTAATAAACTTGCGCTCACTAAAGGGATCAGTACGGAAGAAATCAGTTCGTATGAAGTCTTTGCTAATCTTCGTATGGATCAGCTTGAACAGATCGAACACGCAATCATCGACTACTGGTGGGATAACAAAGAGGTTGAAAACGCCAAATCACTCGCACTGGAACAAATCAACGAAGCGTTGCAAGGTTTATAAGGATGATTCTTACCCTCTGTAATCAGAACGAAACCGTTCGCATCGAGATCACTCCCGATCACTTCGAGCGGTTGCGTCATCCTGATATCAGCAGAGAGGAAATAGCCGCTATCGCTGTGGCGTGTCATGTCGACTCAACCATATTGATCGACTATACGGCAGATTTAAAAAAATCGGTACAAGAGTGTATCGAAATCGATGCCTCTTGCGACTACACCGACCATTTTAGTTAAATATCACCAAAGCTCTCCCAAACGGTACCTTCGCTTTTCGCGACAGCGCCCATAGCACTTCATAATTCGGCGGGATGCGGGGGTATGAGCCCTCACCGTCGGTAAAATAGAGCAACATTGTCGTCATGGGGAGATTCGCCTCGACGTAATCAAACGTCGGACGATAATCCGTCCCCCCTCCCCCTTTGAGAGGGAAATCCATCTTATCTCCGCTGATAAAGGTATGGTGCGCGTGCACTTTCGCATCGGCAATAATCAGCTCAATCTTCACCGAGGGGAAGTTTTGCATAATCGTTTTAAACTCCTCCATAAATGCCCCCAATAGCTGATCATCAATCGAACCGCTTGTATCGACCGCGACACACAAACTCAGTGTATCACTGGTGAGCGAGGGAAGAGCGATACCACGGTGGATATGCTTTTTATTCGGAGGCATAAACGCGTAGTTGTTGCGCATATGACGATTGACGGCATTGTAGAGTTCAAATCGCCAATCCACATCGGCAGGCTTCACTTTTTTCCCCAACCGCTCTAACCCTAGCGGCATAGCCCCCTTGCGCTGTGCCACCTCCTGAGCAATCGACGCGGCGTATTGCCACTGCGATTCATCTTCCACCTCCAATATATCCGTAATACCGTCGATATTACTAAAACTTTGGGAATCCTCCTGTTCCATCACGGAACTTTCCGGCGGAGTATCACCGCTCTCGCCGAATGCATCCCCCTCACCGAGGTTAAGATCATTTTTGAGTGCATCGTAGATCTCTTCGGCGTACATTAGCTCATACTCTTTGTTGTAGTTTGCCCCCACAGGAATACTCAAACCGCTTTTGGAGAGGAGATTATTGATGGCGTAATCGGTCGCCAACTGCCATAACCGTCCTCTGCGATTAAGCTTGCGTTGCTGATGGGAGAGGACATGATGCATCACCGCATTGGTGAGGATAAACATCACCTCCTCAACACTCCTACGTTCCAAAAACTCTACATTGTAGATAAAACGCTTCCCGTTACTAGCGTATCCCGATACCGAGTCGCTCGGCTCATCTTTTAGACGTGAGGCAAGCATTCCGAAATAGGGGTATTTGACCGTTAGAAGAGACTTTGCTTTGAGGAGCAGTTGTTCACTCTTCATTATCGTAGCAATGTATTAAACTGGCGCATCCACAACGGCCAGCTCTCGACATGGTCAAGTTCGATTTTCCGTGCGCGGAGGTCTTGGATAATCATCACCGCGAACTCTCCGGGGAGTTTGAGGGTATAGGTGATGAGATTGTTCAGTTTTTTGTTCCCCGTATAGTCATTTACCCGCATGGTAAGTGCCGTGCTGAGGATATGGAGTGCGGAGGGATCACTCGGTACATCACTGCACGTCCCCTCCATAATCGCATCCAGATCAGGGAGCTGAGAGGCAACCATGCGAAAACCCAGATACGATGCCGCTAACTCCTCCCCTATCGCGCCCGAAACCATTGCCATCACCAAATCCGCTTCGGGGTTGGAGGCCATGATGTCATGGACATACTGCCATGTACGCGGTGTTGCAAATGAGCGGCTCTCTGCGTTAAAGACGAACAACGCATCGGGACGGTGGGAAATATACGCGACGATTGTGGGGTCAATCCCTACCCCAATCGCCCAGTTACGCCAATCCTCTACGTTTGCCTCCATCTCCAAATGGACAAAACGGTTCGCCAGAGGTGCCGCCATCCGAAACACGACGCCGCGATCACTTTCACGGTTCCCCGCCGCTACTATCGCCCACCCCTCAGGAAGATGATACTCGCCGATTTTACGATCCAAAATGAGCTGATACGCAGAGGCTTGTACCATCGGTGCCGCCGTGTTAAGCTCATCGAGGAAAAGTATCCCTCTCTCTTGCGTCCCATCGGGTAAAAATGCCGGAGGGGCCCAAATCGCCGTATCGTTTTTAGCGTTAAAAAACGGGATACCGCGTAAATCGGTCGGATCGAGAAGCGATAACCGTAAATCGATAAACCCGATACCCGCTTCACGTGCAATCTGTGCAACGATAGAGGATTTCCCGATCCCCGGAGGGCCCCATAAAAAAACAGGGACTTTTCGCTCGCACAAATGGGCGAGTGCGCGTTTGGCACTTTGAGGGTTCATCATATAATCCTTTGAACAATATTGCTGTTGATCATGATGCATTTATCATACGAAAGAGGTAGAACAAAAATTGTATTGAGTAAAGTATATAAAATCACGAAGGAATCCCCATGTCTATCCAAAGCTACATCGCTGAGAACAAACTCGAATGGATGATCGTTTACAACGCACCAACCGATGCATACAAATACGCTTACCGAGGATGCCTCGTCGTAACTGAGGGTAAAGTAATTACTCCGGATAAAAGTCTCCCACCAAAAGAGATCGTTAAACAAGTTATCCTTGCTACCAACTCCGATAAAATCGACTTTTTGGCGTGTGAACTCACATCATTGGATATTTTTGAAGGTTTCGTAGCGAAATACAAAGAGTTCTTGACTCCAGAGGGGAAATATCTCCTTTTCGTCTCTGATATTATCGGAAAAGGTTCATTCGTTTATGAGGGAATTACATTCCATACTTTTGCATTGGATGAGAGTTCTGTATGGAACGACTTGCTTGATATCGCCGATCTTTCAAAAGGCGATTTGAAAAAGATGTCTGACAAAGAGAAACTCGATGCGATCGTCAAAGAAACTCTACGCAGTAATCTCCGTTTGACTGAGAAAACCTATGAAGATATCAAAGCGTTGCAACGCGGTGGAAAAGCTTCATTCGGAGCGGTGTAATTACACCGTTTGCCCTGAGCTACGGCGGGGGGCAATCCCCTTTTTTACCTCTGTCACTAGACTCCACTACAGATTAATCCTCTCCAAATTCTCAGCGAATACATCCATGTTGTCTGAAATGGGTTGAGTAGTCATAATGTTTCCAATAAACTATCTATTTCCATTGTATACAATCTCATTAGTATATATACCTATATCTTTTCTAATCGAAGATAAAAATTTCATTGCATATTTCCGAAATTCTATAAATGAATATTGATCTTTTTCCAATGAATTATAAAGATAGTCAATCATTGCATTGTAATCATCAAAAACATTTTGTGGTGCAAACATAGCAAGTTGTGCAGTAATAGATAATCTCTTTTTTTCAAATGAAACGAGAATATCATGAGTTAGATTCTGCCGCTGAATCTCAATTATCAACCCTATAATCGGTTCGCTAATTTCTTTATATAAAGTAATTTTTTCTTTATTAGTGATTGAATTTTTTTCATGTTTTTTATCAAAATAATATTTACCCACTATTGATAAAATTCCACCCACACTTCCAGCAATTAAACTAAATAAATGTTCCATGTTATTATCCTTGAATTTCAATATCACACGATATACTCTAACTGAATCAAAAACACTCAGGGCGAACAGTCATCAATCACGAAGCTTTAAGTGGCGTAATATGAAAGTGCAATCCCAACGATTTTACCACTTTAGCGATGGTATCAAAACGGGGTTTAGAACCGGGGGCGAATGATTTATAGAGGCTTTCGCGCCCTAATCCACTCTCTTGTGCGATCTGGCTCATACCACGAGCTTTGGCGATATGACCGATAGCACGAATTAGCTCATCGGTATCACCCTCTTCGAGGACTTGCGTGAGGTATTCGGCGATCGCCTCTTCGCTGTCTAAATACTGTGTCATATCAAATGGGCTCAATTGTATTTCCATCGTTATATCTCCTTTGCCATCTCTATGGCTTTTACAATATCGCGTTGCTGAGTCGATTTATCACCGCCAACAAGCAAAATAATCAATTCATTCCCACGCATCGTGTAATAGAGCCGATAACCCGCCCCCATATCAACACGCATTTCAAATACACGCTCACCAACACTTTTTACATCTCCGAGATTACCGCCTTTAGCACGCTCCAAACGTCGAGCAATTGCGATACGAACACGTATATCTTTGAGTTTTGTGAGCCATTGCGAAAATTTCTGGGTTTGCTGAATGGTATACATAGACAAATTGTATCCATTTGGATACGTATAGTCAATAGGAAAGGACAAAATCTGTGTAATTACAAATTATGAAAGATATTTTACTCCGCCCTCTTCTCCAAACACCCTTTTTCCATGCAGTTGATTTTCGGCATAGGTTCGACGTAACGCTCCAACACTTCCGAGACCTTCTCCGCATCAAACCCGCACAGTTTTTCGTTCCCGATAATCATCAATGGACGACGGATCAATATCGGATTAGACATTAACAACTCCATCGCAGAGCTTTCATCCAGTGTTTCGGGAAAAATCTCACCGTTTTTGATCGCGGGGGCGGCAGGATTAAACCACTCACTCACCGCGCTCTCTCCCATAAACACCCGTAAATCATCTTTCTCTAAACCGTGTTCGAGGAGATTGCGTTCGATGAGGGTACATCCGCTCTGACGGAGAATCTGTTTTTGCTTGGCATTGGCGGCACAAAAAGGTTTTTCATAAAAGACTACTAACTTTATCATCATTCCATCCCGATGAGCGTACGCCCTTTTTTGTTCAGATAAAAGGTATCAAATCCATCATCTTCTACTGTCATGCATTCACCCAGATACCCCTCGTTATAAAGATTATCAATAATAGTGCGCACCTCATCAGCATCCATCTGAGCGTACTCGGCGATATCAACCGCCTCGTAGATATTGTATTCGATTTCGTCACTCAGCGAAAATATCGCATTCATGACCCGTAGTGTTGATTCATTCATGATTACCCTTTAACTGATGTATCTGTTTTGTCAGTACGATATTCTGAAGCGGATGGAGTTTTTCACGTGACAACCACGTTTCAAACTCCTCACAGTAATGCGCTTTAATCACTTGATGCAACTTTTGTACTTGGTCGTTCAGCTCCGACAATAACACCTTGGCTTCATCAAAAGAGTAGCTTTTTAAAGGTCGAAGCCTCCGTATGACCCCATCACACAATTTCTCATCGATATGCTCCTCTGCCAACACCAAAAACTGTGAAGCCCTCAGGGGGGATGCGTAATTTTCGTTCCAGATACGTCCGTTAATCATCTGGTCGCACGCGAGATCGATAAAGACAGGGGCAAACGCTAAAACCTCCAGCAATTCGGTAAAATCGTTATCGACCAAAGAGCGAAACAGCATTCGGCTACGGTTTCGGATATGGCGGCGCAGATCGGGGTTATCGATCACGGCGGGATTGAGTTTGGTGTAACGCTCATAAGCTCCCAATCGTGAGTGGTTGAACGCCATAATAGCCACCTCGGTATTCGGGTCACCCACTTGGAGAGGATGAGAGCCGCTGGGGCGGTGAAATGCCCACAATAGCCGCGCTTCATCATCAGAATGTTCTAAATAAATCGCATCGCCTTGTTCCTCGAAATCCAAATCATCCTTTAGGACTTCGATATGTTCACGATAGGTCAAAGTAGACAACGTCTCCATAACGCTCAAACCTTTTTAAATTTTTTTTCTCACTAAGGAGAAACAGTGTCTGCATCGCGGGGGCTTTCTCTACCGTAAAATAACCGTCACTTAAAATCACTGCCAGATTTTTTTCCCCTGCATGGGTGTTTAGATACTCTAATACGGGAGAAAATTGCGTTCCACCGTTCCCTTTCGCAAAACCTATATCGGGTAACAAAGATTGCGCGTCGTAACTCTTTTTCTCTTCGGCATACACCCGTTCATCAAAAGGGATCACACTCACCTCGAAATCATGGCTCATCCGTACGATAGAGTCGATAATCCCTAAAAATCGGGAGAAGACTTCACCGCTAATGCTCATAGAACGATCCAAAAAGATAAATAGACTCAAACGGTTGCGATCGTAGCGGTATCCGGGGAGATAAAGCCCCTGATGGATAAAACGGCGATTCGGATGGGAGAAATCGGACTCTTTATCGAAAAAACTCTCCGACATATACGCATGCAACAGCGTATGCAGATCGATGGAGGGTTTCGTAATCTCATCAAACATCTCTAAAAGTGAGGCGGGGATATTCCCCTGCTTCCGCGCTGCCCCCATCGCTTGGATGATCAATGCATCGAGTTCTTCCTCGGCGACTTTCGTATCTCCCTCATGCTCTATGATGTCCATCTTTTGCTGTGTTGGATTCTCTTCATTCGGAGTGCCTTCCCCCTCATCGCTTTCGCGGTAGAGTGCATGGTACACCTCCTCGACACTTTTGTCGCGAAAGGATTCGATCACCATCGCCTCCTCATCCGCACTCCCCACACGCTGAAAATCGCTCAGAAGCAGTCCGATGACGATATCACAGCTGCGATTCCATGTCGGTTTTTCTCGTCCACTCATCCGAAAAGGGTGTTTAAGGAGGATATGGAGCAGTACGTGAGCATAGAGGTATTTGAGAGCCGCATCGTCATAGCTAGAGCCTTTGGTCTCATCGACGCGGATACTCACGCCGTCCGTTTCAAAGAGCATATGAGCGTTGCTTTGGTACTTATGAGGGATAGAGAGGGCTAAAACGCTTAAAAACGGATGGTCAAAGAGAAACTGAACCCTAATTTTTTCAAGTTGAGCGTTAAAGGATATAGTCGCCATAGCGTCCGATCCACTCGTCAAACTCGGCACACTCCGCGATAGAGGCATCTTTTACGATGGCATCTTTAATCAACATCACCCCGAACTCGGTCGGCAAGATTTGGGAAAAACCGAAAAGATGTTTCGAGGCTTCCGCTCCGCCGCGATAGAGTTCCACCATCGCCGAAACGAGGGCATAAAGCAATGCCGGTTCACTTTTATCGATACTCGGGTACTCTCCGCGGTAAATCGCCTGCACGTCGGGGAGTTTTTCGTACACTTTCACATACGAGAGAAACTCAATCCCCGCTCCGTATCCGATCAACCCATAGATGATAGGGGCAAGATGCGCCGTATTCTCATTATGTTTAAGGATAGAAGAGAGCATATGGTAACTGCGCGGGGTGGCAAACGCGGGATTGCTATCATCCTCGCTCACAGGCTCCGAGGTGAGCAAATCGGGGCGGAAGCTCAAGAATCCGATCACAAACGAGTGTAAACCTTCCCGAATGGCGAAGAGTTTAAAATCCTCAAACCGTGCTTCGACGCTCAAATGCACCATCCGATTCGCCAGCGGTGTCGGGAGACGAAACACGACACCACGGTCGCTGATACGGTTCCCCGCACAGATAATCCGCCAACCGCGAGGGAGTTCATATTCCCCCATTTTACGGTTCAGTACCAGCTGATAGATTGCCGCTTGCACCGAGGGAGGGGCTGAGTTGAGTTCATCGAGAAACAATATCCCGCTTGAATCTTTATCACGGGGGAAAAATACGGGAGGCATCCATACCGTCTGCTCATCCCGTATCGCAGGGACTCCGCGCAAATCGACAGGATCCATCTGAGAGAGGCGGACATCAACGAGTTCCAATCCATGCTTCGCAGCCACTTCGGCTACAATGTACGATTTCCCGATACCGGGTGAGCCGTGGATAAAGACGGGGATATCGGCACCGATGAGGGTATCGAGATGGGTGTAGAGTTCACTCGTCGTAATCGATGGGGTCTTCACGCACTCGCCTCCGCGATAATACACGTAAAGCAATGCTCTTGATCGTTACATGTCGCACATGCGGGAGCCACTTTACCAATCGCATCGTAGAGAAATTTTTTCCACAATTTCTCTTTAGGTTTGAGCTCGGCAAGACGAGGAAAATGGCGCGCCATATACTGCCCCATCTCGACGCGGTTTTTAAATCCCATATCCTGATAAAGATGGTTCATCTCTAACGATTTTTTAGCAATGCGAGGGGCGATCACATACCGTGCTTCATCATCAATCGCATACTTTTTCAAATACCCTTCGATCTCACGGCCTAAAGTATCCAGTTCACTCATTTCTCACTCCTAAAGAAGGATTATCCTTTAGAGATGCATTTTTCAGTCTATAAATCCATCTCCACCATTTTTCCCATGGCAATCTCCGACGCTTCGCGGCCAAACGCTACACAGGCTTCGAGTTCCTCTTCACTCGGAATCAACTTGACCTTCAGAGGTTTGAGGGGGAGACGAAACTTTAACCCTTTAAGACGTTCATGGAGCATTTCGGGGGCTTCCCCCGTCCATCCGTACGATCCGAACGTTGCACCGATCTTACCCGTCCGCTCCAAATACGCCATACAAGAGAGCAAATCCCATGCAGGTTTTACCGCATCTCCGTTGATCGTAGGTGATCCGATCAAAATAGCATCGGACTCTTCGAGCAACGTAATCATGTTCGATTCATCGAGGGATGCTAAATCGTACATGCTCGCCCGTATCCCCTCGACCTCATCGGCACCTTTGGTAATCATTTCTGCCATCTTGTGGGTATTGTCATAACTGGAGATATAAAAAACGGAGAGCATTTTAGTATTGAACTCATTTTTACGAAATCGCGCTTGTGAACTCCATTGTCCGTATTTATCAATATAGCTTTGAGGGTTACTGCGCAGTATCGGCC
>JAGXFM010000060.1 GCA_024637215.1 Sulfuricurvum sp. | reverse complement strand
GGCAGCGTCAGATGTGTATAAGAGACAGATATCATCTCGATTGAAGATCCGGTAGAGTACGATGCCCCTCATGTGAGTCAAATCGCGGTGAATACCAAAGCAGGTCTCACCTTCGCCTCCGGATTACGCTCCATCCTGCGACAAGACCCCGATATTATCATGATCGGAGAGATCCGTGACAGTGAAACGGCACATATCGCGATTCAAGCGGCCATGACGGGACATCTGGTTCTCTCGACGCTCCATACCAACAATGCCACCGCCGCATTGACCCGATTGGCCGATATGGGGATCGATAAATTTTTGATCACCTCTACACTGCTGGGAGTATTGGCACAGCGTTTGGTTCGATGTTTGTGCACCGAATGCAAAGTTCAAGCCCCTCTATCGGACGCGGATGCCGATGATTTGCACTTGGCACACGACCTTATCGTATCCAAGCCCAAAGGGTGTCCGCACTGCAACTACAGCGGCTATCACGGGCGTGTTGCCATCGGTGAATTTTTTAAGGTGGATGATATGCTACGCCCTTTGCTCAAGACGAGTGAAAATGATTTTGAGATTAGAGAGATCATGCGGGGGCGGGGAATGCAATTCCTCTCCGATCAGCTTATCGCCCTCTTGATCGATCACACCACCGGCATGGATGAGATTATCCGTGTCGGGGTGAAAGAGGCCTAAATGCAATTTCACTACAAAGGGCTCAACAGCACAGGAGAACTCCTCAGCGAAACCATCGAAGCACTCACGATTGATGAAGCTAAAATGAAACTCAAAGCGCTGGGTATTTTCTATTCGGAGATACTCGAATCCAAAGGATCGTTGCTCGATATCCTCTCCCTCTTTCGTGAGCGAAAAATGGCATCCTCCCTCTTAGCAAGGCTGAGTCGAGATCTTGCCGTCTATCTCAATGCGGGGATTCCGCTCAGTCGGGCACTGAATCTATTAAAACATCAAAATCACAAAAGGCTCCGAATGGAGCGTTTTTTTGAAACCCTCATTACTCTTATCAGCGAAGGGAAAAGCTTCGCACAGGCTCTCGCATCCCAAGAGCACTATACGCTCCCCATTTTTTATATAGGAACTTTAAAAATATCCGAAGATCGCGGTATCCTTGCCGAGGTTTTAAATGAACTTTCCCTCTATTTAGCACTTCAAGAGAGTATTAAAAAGCAACTCTCACAGGCATTAATCTACCCCTCTTTTATTATCGGGGTTTCGATTCTCATGATTAGCTTTATGCTCACCGTCGTGGTACCGAAAATCACCGCTATTTTCGAATCCTCAGGACAGGCACTCCCCCTTTTAACACAGATGGTGATTGCAACAGCCCATCTGTTTGCGCAGTATTGGTTTCTTTTAGGAGCCGGAGCACTCGGCGCTGTAGGATATTTTACCTATACCATGGCGACAAACATCCGATTTAAAAAAAGGGTGCATGGACTCATCCTGAACCTTCCTATCGTAGGAAAAATGGTGGAAACAGCCGATTTGGCACGCTTTTGTAGCATTTCATCGTTATTAATTCGCTCGGGAATCCCCGTGGTGAATACACTCAAACTCTCCTGTATCACCCTCTCCTCCGAAGTAATCAAAGAGCTGTTTGAACACGCTTCAATCAAAGTGGTAGAGGGTTCTTCCCTCTCTCGGGCGTTAACGATGAGCGAAGGGTACAACCTCGATGGCTCGTTTATCGAAGCAGTTGCTATCGGTGAAGAGACCAGTACCCTCGCATCCATGTTGGAGCATCTATCACTCTTTTACATCGACACGAACAAAGATAAAATCGCCCTTTTCCTCTCTGTGTTAGAACCCACCCTTATGCTCATCATCGGAAGTCTCATCGGGCTCATCGTGACCGCCATGCTGCTCCCTATCTTTGCGTTAAATTTGGGATGATTTTAACGCGAGGGTGAGTCGTTGGAGCCATTTATCTTTATGAACTTTCGTTTTGGAGTGGTAATTACCGATGGCTTGAAGGTTGAATCCCCGCTCTTTGATATGCCCTGATAAGAGCCAGCTTCCTGCGAAAATATTGATTTTAGGGTTGAGAATATTGTTCTCATTGATTCCCCATAGGGATAATTGTCGAAAGTGTATGGAATTAATTTGCATCAAACCGTAGTCTTTCGTTCCGTTATCGTTAATCCGAATGGCGTTGGGGTTTCCCCCGCTTTCAATGACGGCAATATTCTTAAGTAGGATCGGCGGGATGTTATAATAACTCCCCGCCCCCTGAAAATGGGGGTCGTAGTCTGATACATCAGCGAATAGTCCAACCGATAAAAAAAGTAAAAACAGAGCTGTTTTCATCCTATTCCCCCCTAATAATTTAGTACTTACGGTGCCGGTTGAGTAACCGTCGTCGCATTAAGTGTTACGGCCGATTGCGCTAAGAGTCTCCCCTCTACCGTAGATAGAGTTCCCATAGTAATGGCAGTTTGACCCAAAACTATCCCTTTAAACTGTGTTCCTGCACCGATGGTAACACCCCCGGAGACTTGCCAAAAGATATTTTTTGCCAATGCGGTTCCACCTAAAATAACCGTTCTATTCGCAGCCATATCGAGTGTTCCGGCGACTTTTAGTATCCATACGTCCGTTGCGTTTCCGGTGAACGTAAGATCGGTAGGGATTGTTACCGCACTTCCCCATTCATAAACACCCGGTGTGAGTGTCAAACTTGTTAGTGTTCCGCTTCCGACATTGGTAGTGGCAGCGGACGTAGCCGTACGTCCGGCAGCATCGGTATAAGCCGCTTGCATATTAAGAACGGCGGTAGATAGATCGGCCGAAGTCGTTCCCCCTACCAAATCAGATGCGTACAGTCTGAAAGGGGCAACTACTTGTGCCGATGTCGCATAGGTGTCTGTTCCGTCATACACTTCAGACCATCCGGTTAAGGCAACTCGTGCCGCAGGACTTAGCCCTATGTTCCCCGTTACAACAGAATTTGGAACCGTAGAAACCCCTGTTTTTGCCAAAACAGCATAATTGATTGCGGTTCCGAGATTAACGGGGTTAGGGCCGGATGCGATTAGTGTACCGGTAGTAAAGGTCCATGCTTCGTTAACCAACATCGCATTACCTGCCAAGTCTTTGACTCCGGTGGTGATCGTTGCATTATAGTCTGTACTGATATTGAGATCACTCGTCGGATTAAAGCTGGCGGTTGTACCCAAATACGATACTGTTCCCGCAACCGGAATCCCACCTGTGCTAGTTACCAAAGTAAATGTTGTTGCATTAATATCTGCAGGATTCATAACTTCATTAAAAGTAGCCGTGATGGTACGGTTGAGCGGTACGTTAATCGCACCTGCAAGTGGATTTGTAGAATTGACATCAGGATTGGTCGTATCCGGTGTGACGCCGGTTGTAAATTGCCAAACATAGTTTGCAGCCAGTGCAGTACCTGCGACATTTTTGGCACCGGTAGTGATAGTCGCTGTATACACCGAACTGTCCGTAAGATTTGCATCCGGTGAAAAGAGTGCTGTTCTATCATTGTAATAAGCCACAGTACCTGCAACCGGGTTTCCTCCTGTACTCAGGGTAAATGTACCGGTTGTGATCGTTGCAGCATTCATCGGCGTGCTAAACGTGACCACAATTTTACGATTTGAGGGGACGTTGGTAGCATTGCTGTCTGGAGTTGTTGCAATAACTGTAGGGGCAACGGCTGCGGCAGTTGCCGTAGTCCCGCTACTACTGCTACTGCTGCATCCGACAAGAAATGCGGCAAACATCGACATACTTAACCAAACCATTCGATTGGAATATTTTTTAAAAATTCCCATAATATCACCTGCCTGTAATTAAATCTATCGTAATTTAATTTTAAATAACGATGATTGACAGTATGATCACTTGTTTTATATTATTGCTTAAAATTTAAAAGTATTAATATTACCAAGCATTTTTCATCGAAAAGCATGCGCTTTTTAGAATCAAATATACCAAGAAATAACTAAGACTAATGGACTACAATGTGCCATTCTATAACATATATTAATTATTTATTTATAAGTATGTTTTATTGGAGAGATGTATGGTACCCAAAATTATGGTTGATTTATTACTACGTCCCAGTATCCTAGTCGTCGATGACACCACCGACAATCTCACTCTTATGAGCGCACTCTTAAGTGATTCCTATAAAATAAAAGTAGCAAATAGCGGTGAAAAAGCCCTCAAATACCTCCATGGAGATGTCAAACCCGATCTAATTTTACTGGATATTATGATGCCGGGACTCTCAGGGTACGATGTTATTCGCAATCTCAAATCCGATCCTAAAACACGTAATATTCCGGTTATCTTTCTCACCGCCATGAGTGCACCTGAAGATGAAAAAAAAGGGCTGGAATTGGGGGCGGTAGACTATATCACGAAACCCATCTCTCCCCCCATCCTCCTTACCCGAATTAAAACACAGCTTCAAGTGAAGGCATCCTCTGACTTTTTGAACGATAAAAATCTTTATCTCGAAACCGAGATTACCAAACGAACCCATGAAATATCGGCGATACAGGATGTGACGATTCTGGCCATGGCATCACTGGCCGAAACTCGGGATTTAGAAACAGGTAACCATATCAGGCGGACTCAGCATTACGTCAAAGTACTCGCTGAAAAACTCAAAACCAATCCCAATTTCGGCTATTTTCTCTCAGAATCGATGATTGAGACGCTCTATAAATCGGCACCTCTGCACGATATCGGCAAAGTGGGAATCCCCGATCGGATACTCCTCAAGCCGGGCAAGTTGTCACACGATGAGTTTGAGATCATGAAAACCCATACCACACTCGGACGTGATGCGATTAAACATGCGGAAAATCAACTGGGGCTTCAGGTGGAGTTCCTCCGCATTGCCAAAGAGATCGCCTACTATCATCAGGAAAAATATGACGGTAGCGGCTACCCCACCGGTGCCAGCGGAAATGACATCCCCATATCTGCGCGGCTGATGTCTCTTGCGGATGTGTATGATGCCCTTATAAGTCGTCGTGTGTACAAAGAACCGATGAGTCATGTTGAGGCCATAAAAATTATTATCGAGGGGAGAGGAAAACATTTTGACCCTGAGGTCGTCGATGCTTTTTTAACCCTGCAAGACGAATTTCAAGCGATTGCGGCATGTTTTATGGACAATGAATCGGATATCAGAGCAAAAGCAGAACAGTTAGATGCTCTTTTTAACACCAAAAATGAGGAAAATAACGATGTTTAAAGTCATGAATTTTTTAGAAAAAATGGAGCTGAACACGAAATTGTTGCTGGTTATGAGTGCAGGGATTTTCTTGGCATTAGTGATCGGGTTCCAAAGTATTTATACGATGAGAAAATTAAGCCATCTTCAAAGCGATATGTATAATATGCATCTCGTCGGCATTACCCATCTCGAATCGGTAGCTGAGGGGGTGAACCGACTTGCGCAAGGTCTCCGCCAAATCGTACGCGCTACCGATGCCACGGAACTAAGCCGTGCAAAAAATTTGCTGGCAACTTCTCACAAAAATGTAAAAGAAGAATCACGGATTTCTCATGAACATTTTCTCTCTCATGACGCTAAAGCAAAAATGTCACGCTTTGATGTTCTATTCGATTCCTATGGTAAAAAGATTGACCGTGCCTTACTCTTGCAATCACTCAACAACACCCAAGCGGTTCAATACACTCACAGTGATGAATTTAAAGAGAGTGCAAATGAAGTGAATGAGGCGATCATAGAATTAATCAGACTCAAAGAAGAGGATGCTAATTTAGCGATGCAGGAGAGTATCGCCATCACCGAAAATGCGCAAAGAGCCTCTTTGTGGTTATTGTTCTTTGGGTTAATCATCGGCAGTGCATCGGGCTACGCAGTATCCGTATCCATACGCAGACCGCTGAGAGAATTAGGAAAAAAGATCGAAAATCTCTCCAATGGCGAACTTGCAGTAACGATACCTTATACGGAGTATCAGAACGAAATAGGACAAATGGCTTCGTCGGTACGTATTCTACAGCAAGGAGCCATTCGTCTGCAAAGTGAGTATTGGATCAAAGAGAAAATGGCCCTCATCCACCGCAGTGTTCAATCCGCCGAATCGTATGAAGCGTTCGCAGATGCATTATCGAGTACCCTCGCACCGATTATGGGGATCGTGTATGCGGCACTCTATCTTCCTGATGAAAATGAAACTACCCTAAAACGTATCGGCGGCTACGGAGGGGAAGAGGCTTCTAAGCAAACGTTTGCGCGTGGCGAGGGGCTAATTTCCCAAGTATTAAAAGAGCAAAAGAGTATCACCGTGACGCTCAGAGAGCAAGAGTCTTTCGAAGTGATAACCGGCTTAGGAAAATTACAGATACGTACCCTCATGATATCCCCCATCAAGAATCGTGACACGACCTTAGCGGTATTGGAAATCGCTTCCCTCTCCTCTTTTGATGAGGAGCAAATCCTTTTTTATGACGTATTATTACCGATCATTGCGGAAAAATTTCAGATTCTCATCGGGAATGTCGCCACCCGAACTCTTCTGGCTACGACTCAGGCACAAGCACTGGAATTAGCCGCTTCGACCTATCAACTGCAAGCACGTCGCGATCAACTCGAAACCATAAATGAACAATTAGGGGATCAAGCCTCTCAGCTCGAAGAGCAGACCGAAGAGTTACTGGCACAACAAGAATCTCTCCTGAAACAGCGCAATGAGCTGGAATCTGCCAAATTAATAGCCGAAGATGCAACAAAAGCCAAAGGGAACTTCCTGGCCAACATGAGCCATGAAATCCGCACCCCTATGAATGCGATCATCGGAATGTCCCATCTGGCACTTCAAACCGATCTCAACCCCAAACAGCGCAACTATATTTTGAAAGTCGACTCCTCCGCCAAAAATCTTCTCGGTATCATTAATGACATTCTCGATTTCTCAAAAATCGAAGCGGGGAAAATCGAATTTGAACACATCGATTTTTATATCGAAGATGTGATGGATACCCTCGCCGATCTCACTATCATCAAAGTTCAGGAAAAAGGGTTAGAACTGCTGTTTGATATCGATACTGATCTCCCTACCGCCCTTATCGGTGATCCGTTTCGACTGGGTCAAGTACTGAGTAATTTAGTCAACAATGCGATCAAATTTACCGACAAAGGGGAGATCACGGTCGGTGTCCATAAAATATCCGATGAAGAAGATGGGGTACGTATCCGTTTTGACATTAGCGATACGGGAATCGGTCTTAGTGAAGAGCAAAGATCTAATCTTTTTAAGGCGTTCACTCAAGCCGATACCTCGACGACTCGAAAATACGGCGGTACCGGATTGGGTCTGACGATCAGTAAACGTCTTATTGAGATCATGGAAGGGACAATCGACATCGAGAGTCAACCCGGAGTGGGGAGTACCTTTCACTTTACTGCCAAATTCGGAGTACAAGTTGAACAACGCCACCTTTCACTTGATCCCAAAGATATTGAAGGGCTGCGAATATTGGTGGTCGATGATAATGCCAATGCGCGAGAAATCATCCTCACTATCCTCGAATCATTTAAATTTTTTCCTACCGCCGTTAGCAGCGGCAAAGAAGCAATTCTCGAGCTCGAAAATGCTCAACGCACAAATAACGCCTACGGTCTGGTTCTCATGGACTGGATGATGCCAGAGATGGACGGTATCGAAACAGTTAAACGGATACGCAGTGATGCATTATTGTCGCATACTCCTGCGTTTGTCATGGTGACGGCATACAGTCGGGATGATTTGCTCCAAAGCGCCGAAGGGATTCATATCGATGGCTTATTGGTCAAACCGGTCAGCCCCTCAACGCTGCTCGATACGATTCTCAATGCCTTAGGCAAAGAGGCGTTTCAAAGAACCCGTAAACAAGAAAAAGAGAGTAATTCCCTAGAGGCTATCCAATCGCTTAGAGGCTCTTATTTGTTACTCGTCGAAGACAATGAAGTTAATATGGAGCTGGCATTGGAGCTGCTCCAAGAGGCCGGGATAAAGGTCGATGTCGCCGTAAACGGCGCCCAAGCGGTGGAAAAAGTGAAACACACCGATTATGACGGGGTACTGATGGATTGTCAGATGCCGATTATGGACGGTTTTGAAGCAACGCATCAGATTCGTCAAGACTCCCGTTTTAAAGATCTCCCCATCCTCGCTATGACCGCGAATGCTATGGCGGGTGATAGGGAAAAATGTATCGAATGGGGGATGAATGATCATATCCCTACACCGATCGACGTCACACAGCTGTTTCGCACTATGGCACGTTGGATAAAGCCCGCCAACCCTAAAGGGATCCTTTTGCACGCACCTGATGTGCCGGAAGTTCTCCCCGACATCCCGGAATTGGAAGTCAATAATACTCTCATACGCCTCGGAGGTAATATCAAACTGCTCCGTAAGCTAATCAGCCGCTTTAGTGAAACCCAAGCGGATGCAGTGCAACGGATCAAAGAGGCGCTTGCTCTTGATAATACCGAAGCCGCAAGACGAGAAGTCCACACGCTCAAAGGGCTTACCGGAACCATAGGTGCCAAACTAATCGAAGATCACGCCAAAATACTGGAAAATATTCTAAAAGAGAATGTAACACAGGGGCGTGATGAAACCATTCACAATTTAGAAATTGACCTTATCAATCTTTTATCGAGAATCAATTCGGTATACGGAGCTTCCCCTGAAAAACACCCTCCCACTCAAAATGCCTCTGTATCGGTTGATAAAGATATGCTGGCAACCAAACTACGACAATTCAATGGACAACTAACCGACTTGGATTCCGATGCTTCGACGACACTAATCGGGCTTTATGATGAGTTGAGTGGATTTGATGAGATGAAAAATATACAAAAATTTGTCGATGAGTTTGAATATGAAGAGGCACAAAAAGAGTTGCTGGTATTAGCGAATACCTTAGGGGTATTACTTTAAGTTCTCTCCCAAAGGGAGAGGATTCCGACTCTTTTTATTCGTGGAGATCTATTTCAATACGGCGGTTTTCGGCACGTCCTGCTTTGAGCATATTACTCATAATGGGCATACTTTCACCTTTACCCACGGCGCTTAGACGCTCCGATGCAATCCCTTGTGCAATTAATGCCTCTTTTACTTTGTTCGCCCGTTTTTCTGAGACTATTTGATTGACTTGTGGCGTCCCTATACTATCGGTATGACCGGTTATGGTCGCTTTATAGCGGGGGTTTTCGTTCATGAAGATGACAAAAGCTCGTATCTCTGATGCCGCCGTCGAATCGATGTGATCGGAGTTAAAGACAAAATGATCATTAATCGTTGCGGTTAAGGGGCATCCGTATTCGTCGACTTTCAAACCCTCAGCGGTATTTGGACACCGATCATTTTGGTCAAAAACACCGTCATTGTCGCTATCGATAGGTGCAGCAACCGGAACATGTTCCACGATAGGTTCCGTTACCGCCGCCGTTTTGAGCGGTTTCTCAGCCACAGCCGTAGAAGCGATCACTGCAGTCGGCTCACTATCCGCGACAACTCGCTCAGGTGCTTTTTGATCAAAGTAAAACGTTAATCCTCCCAACAAAGCGAGATTGTTGTCATGACTTCCATCGTTAGATTTTACCATTTTGATAGCTTCTAATTTAAAAGCGATCTGTTGCGTTATATCCATTTTGACCCCCACTCCCGCATCCGCAAAAAAACCGTCATGATTTTCAAAAGCAGTATTGCTCATAGACTCATATCCAACCCCTATTTTGAAAAATGGCGTGGTATTAAACTCTTTTTCAAATTCATAGACACCGTTCAGTGCGGTTCGATATATTTTTGTAGTGCCGCTGTCATACTTATAATCACCCTCGCTGTAATAAAGCGATAGTTCAGGTTTGAGGACAAAATCCAATCCATTAAATTGCATTTCTATCCCATACGTACCGTAATCATCAAGATATTGACCATCATTAGGGATGGTATACCCTGCCATCGCACTGATTTCATAATTATTCTCACTTGCCCCCAGTAATGCTGCGGCAAGCAGTGCCGAAAACGCTAATGTACTCTTCATCGTATCTCCCTTAAGTATCAAAGCAACTCGATCCAAAGATCGAACTACTCTGTTGTAAAAATTTTGATTGTGTTCTATAACGAAATAACTTTATATTTTTTCACGCAGATATCATCCAAAAGGATGATAGTTAAAAACGAAGATTAGCACCGACGTACCACATTCTCAGTGTATCGGCATCTACGGTAACCCCTAAGAGTGTATCACTCCCCGTTTCGATGAGGTAACGATATCCCCCCTCGACTTCGATATTCTTCATAACACGAAGAATGGCTCCGGCTTGCCCTCCATAATGAAGTCCGCTGAGATCAAGTTTGATCCCCGAAGCTTCTTCTTCAAAACGGGTATAACCTACAACCGGCCCTACATACAAGTAAAAAGCGTTATCAATCATTGGCAAGATAAGATCAAATGCGACAGAAGCACCGTCACTATTTTTTATATTATTCGTCGGTTCAACATAGGTATAAGAGAGTGATACTCTTCCATACTCATCGATATACTGGCCCAGTGTAGCCGTATAATGTGTATCGTCAATTTTTGATTCATATCCAGTCAGATTAACCGTGCTTTTTAACTCAGCATTTCCGACGCTCACCCCGATAAAAGGGACATTCTCCGCACCCATCAATCCAGCTGCAAGTACTACAGCTAAGGCTATTTTTTTCATCACAAATCCTTTCTCTATTTATTCAATCGTCATTTTATTAATAACGCTGATTACACCCTGAACATCTTCAGCCAACTTCGTAACTAAATGTTTTTCCGCTTCGTTACGCGCTTTTCCGCCGACACTCACAACACCGTTTTTGGTTGTTACAGACGTTCGCAGAACACCCGTCGAGCTGTGCATCATCAATGTCATTTTGACTTGAGCGGTGATAGAAGCATCATCGATCTTTTCACCGATCGTATCTTTCTCTTTTGAAATAGTCATTTCATTTTTGACGGCTTTAACCCCTTCGACATCTCTTGCATACTCAGACGTCAGCTCTTTTTGGGCTGGGCTTGCCGCTTTGCCTTTGAGGGTAACGATTCCGTCTTTGACAAAAATATTGGTATTGCTAGCATCCACATTACTGTGAAACAAAAGTGCGGATTGTACTTTCATCTTAAGCCACGTATCGGATTTATCGTTTTTGATCACGATGCTATTTTCAACGCTTTTAACCCCGGGGAGTGCTTCAGCTACGTCTTGAGCCATCGGTTTATGAGCCTCCTCCAGTACATCACCGGATAACGTAACCACTCCATCTTTGGAGGTCATTTTAATGTTTTCATCCGTTAAATATGTTTTATACACATAGCTCTTTTTGAACGATGCTTCGATCCGATCATCGGTTTCCGATGCGAATAAAGGGACAGCTGTAGCGATCAAAACCGCCGCAGCCATCGCTGCATTCATAGCATTACTGCGTTTAAATGATTTCATTTTTTCTCACTTTGCGCAGGTTGAACAACCGCCTCATTGTTTTGTGAGTTTCCAACTTTTTCAACGAGAGAAGGTAGATTACTCCCCAATTTTACTTCATCTGCTTTTGGCTCTTGTTTTGGTGCTTTTTCATCTTTTTTAAACTTATTCATAATACTTCCTTTGTTCGTTATAACTGTGTAGAGAGCGTGATCGCTCAACAGTATCTTTGCTCAATCATGAAAGAGTAACTCTTTACATGACACTCTTTAGGGCTTACAATAATTAATGATTACCATTCTTCTGAGACGTATTCATATCTGCCTAATACGACTTATTTTTTAAATTTTTCCGTTGTATCTTTCAATGCAGTCCCTAAGGAGTCCCATGCACTCTCAATACCTTCTTTCAAATGTTCCCACGCATCTTCACCTGCGTTATCAAGCTCTTTGAGTTTTTCTTTTGTGGTATCAACCATCCCTTGAAGTTCATCCAAATGTTCATTGTATTTAATACGAACATCGGCTGCAGAATTTTTAATTTCCGCTTTAAACTCGACGAGTTTTGCCTGAGCTAATCCCAATTCTGCGTTAATTTTTTGTTTATAGGCTTCTTTTGTACTCATGGTATATCCCTTGTATATAATTATTTCGAAACGATCAAAGATTTGTCTCTCTTCATTCCGAAAAGTAGTATTAAACTGCCGAATACGACAGTACCTGTTGCGATCCAATAGGGAATTTCGACCCGTTCTTGTTCTTTAACGGTTAGCTCTATCGGCCCCATTTTGGTCTCTTTTGTCTCTTTTGTGTAACTGAATTTTCCGTATATTAATCCGAGTACACCCGCTATGATAAGGATTGTCCCGGTGATTTTAAAAATGTTCATTGTCTCTCCTATAGTGTAAAAGGTTGGAATCTCCACAAGGTAAAGCTAGGTTGAGAAAACCTTTTATAATTTACGTCCCTGAATGATACGTATTAGAAGTACCACAACGGCAATAACTAAAAGGATATTGATAAATCCACCCATGGTATACGAGGTGACGAAGCCGAGTATCCAGAGGACAATAAGAACGAGTGCAATTGTTTCGAGCATTTTTTCTTCTTTGCCATAGTAGGCGTGTCGTAAGGTTTACAGACCACTGTCTGTCGCTCTAATATTACGCGTCACTTAAGACGTTATGTTCTTTAATTTATACATAAAAAAACTAAATAACATATTTGCCGTTAGAATACACGCTTGCTCCTTCACTGCATATTAATATAAACATCTAATCATAAATCACTATTATTGTTATATTTAGTATTTATTAAGAAAGAATTGTAGTTCAAATCCGTTGATTTAGCATGGCATAATTGCGATACACTGATTTTAGTGAGAAATCACAATACAAAACAAAAGGAAACATTATGGTTGGATTAAAAATAATAGCTGCCTCCGTAATCGCGATGACAGCTCTCATTGGATGCAGTGCAAAAGCACCTACTACCGGTGATTTTATGCGTATGCATGCCGCAGATGAAAAAGCAATGGGCTCAGATCAAAAACAGATTGCCAAAAATTGGGATCACGGTTCAGCATTAAAAAAATCGGGTGAAAAATTGGTTAAACATGGTGAAGAGCTTGTAAAATCAGGCGATAAAGACATGATGACCGGTAAAACTGAGATCGAACAAGGGAATAAAGATATTATTGAGGGGACAAAACTTACCGAAGAGAGTGAGCGTATGTTTCGTGAAAAATATCCGGATCTAAAACTCGACCTTAAATAGATAGTTTCCTGTACAATACTGTATCGCTTCATCTTCTATGATAGGGAGATGTGATGCAGTCTTCTATACCTCTGATACCTGTCCGATAAATGCAAAAAAATATTAAGTGAGTGTGAATCATGTCCAAACATCGATCTACCCATACGGAAACAAAAGCATCACCTGCGAATATACTATTACCCCAAGAGGAAAGAGAGAGTGAAGAAACTCATTTTCTTGTTGTCGGTATCGGTGCATCCGCCGGCGGATTGGCTGCTTTTGAGGCTTTTTTTTCAGGAGTTCCCTCAGGTAGCAATCCGAATATGGCATTTGTCTTAGTACAGCATCTCGCCCCTGAACACGACAGTATCCTCAGCGAAATTATCCGAAAATATACCACGATGGATGTTTTTGAAGTGAGTGATGGGATAAAGGTACAACGTAACTGCGTCTATGTTATCCCCCCCGCGTACGATATGGCCTTTTTAAACGGAACACTCCAACTACTGGAGCCTGCGGCTGAGCACGGTAAACGTATGGCTATCGATTTTTTCTTTCAAACCTTGGCACAGGATCAACATGAGCGCTCGGTAGGGATTATTCTCTCGGGCACCGGAAGCGATGGAACGCTAGGGATAGAAGCGATTAAAACTGCGGGGGGAATCGTACTGGCTCAAGCGCCTGAGAGTACTGAATATAACGGTATGCCCAGCAGTGCGATAGCCACCGATCTCGTCGATTATATCCTCCCCCCCGAAGCGATGGTTCAGCAACTCATAACTCTCGCTTCTCATATCGACGGCGGTGAAGAGAGTCTCATAGCCGCATCCAAAAATATGTTGGATAAAATTTTTGTTTTACTCCGTGCTAAAAGAGGTCATGACTTCTCCCAATACAAGCCGAACACGATTTTTCGCCGTATCGAGAGACGTATGGCAATACGTCAAATAGAATCGATCAGCGAATACGTAAAATTCCTCCAACAGATTCCTGAAGAGTTGGAAGAGTTGTTTCATGATCTACTCATAGGGGTGACCAGTTTTTTCCGAGATCCCGAGGCTTTTTTATCCTTAAAAGAGAAAATAATCCCCACCCTTTTTGCCCTTAAACCGCAGGGGAGTGTTATTCGCGTTTGGACAACCGGATGCTCTACGGGTGAAGAAGCCTATTCGATAGCGATTCTTTTACGTGAATATCTGGAAAAACAAAAGCTCAACTACTCTGTGCAGCTTTTTGCCACCGATATCGATTCTCTGGCGATCGCCCAAGCGAGAGCCGGTTTTTATCCGCTCACGATCGCGTCCAATGTCTCTCCCCAAAGATTGGAGCATTTTTTTACCCTTGAAGCCGACGGCAGTGGCTACCGTATCCACAAAAATATCCGAGATATGTTGATTTTTTCCGAACAAAATATTATCAAAGACCCCCCATTTTCTAAAATCGACCTCATCAGTTGCCGCAATCTCATGATCTACTTTGGCTCTCCGTTACAAAAACGGCTTATCCCCCTCTTCCATTACGCCCTCAATCCGGGTGGAATACTCTTTTTAGGCTCGTCTGAGAGCATCGGGGAGTTCAATGATCTTTTTATCGCAGAGGATAGCAAATCAAAAATATTTAAACGCAAAGAGACACAATACGATACGGCCAAAACCATCGGTCGGATTGTCCCGACAGGCACCTTGAACCGTTCCGTATCGGTGCAAAACAGCACTAAAACCAATGCTTCGCCCAAATTACCGCTGCGAGAGATAACGGAACAAGCCCTTCTGAAACAATTCAACCTAGCCGCGGCGCTGGTCAATGCTCAAGGGGATATTCTCTATCTGCACGGTCGAACCGGCACCTATTTAGAACTACCCTCCGGCGAAATCGGGGTCAACAACATACTCAAGATGGCAAAAGACTCTCTTCGACGCGAGCTTACGATGGCATTACAAAAAGCCATTACGACCAAAGAGATCGTCCGACGGATGGGAGTGCACATTCAACAAAATGATTATCTCAAAAACGTTGATCTCACCGTTCGCGCCGTTGCCTCCACACTCTCGATTGATTTTCCACTCTATCTAGTCACATTTGAAGAGGTTCCACTAGGGATAAAAAGAAATAGTAGTACGGGAGCAGAGACCAAAGAGTCTGACCCTATCGGACGTATAGCCGCCCTTCAACAGGAATTGCAAATACAAGAAGAGTTTCTCCAAGCGGCAAACGATAAACTCGAAGCGACTATCGAAGAGTTACAATCCTCCAATGAAGAGATGCAGTCACTCAACGAAGAGCTCCAATCGACCAATGAAGAACTGGAAACCTCCAAAGAAGAGTTGCAATCCATGAACGAAGAGCTCTCCACGGTCAATGCCGAGCTTCAGACCAAAGTCACCGATCTCTCCCATGCGAATAACGATATGAATAACCTCCTCTCCGGTACAGGGATAGGGACACTCTTTGTCGATACCAACCTCAATATCCTCCGATATACCCGTGACGTTACCCGTACCATCAACCTTATCAAAAGCGATATCGGGCGACCTATCGGGCATATCGTTTCCAACCTTGTGGGGTACGATCGATTGATAGACGATATACATAGCGTCTTAGATACCCTCACCCCGCAAGAAATAGAGGTGCAAACGATTGAGGGACTGTGGTTTACGATGCGGATTCAGCCTTACCGCACGCTAAACAATGTCATAGAGGGGGCGGTTATCTCTTTTGTTGATATTACCGAAACGGTTCACATACGTGAAGCCCTCCGAAAAGCCAATGAGTTACTCCACGGCAATGCAAACGATGTAAAATGAGCCCCAAAAATGATACTTCACTCAAAAATTCTAGCCGAATGCTTCGTCGCAAAGCCGAAGAGGTAGCGGCTCGTACACCCAAAAGTCTCGAAATATTATCCGACGTTGAGACCCAAAGTCTTATCCATGAGTTACAAGTGCATCAGATCGAATTGGAGATGCAAAATGAACAACTTCACCTCACCCAAGTGGAGCTTGACCGTGAGCGTCATCGTTATATTGATCTCTATAATCTAGCCCCCGTAGGGTATTGCACCCTCAACATGCAAGGGAAGATTCTGCAAGCAAATATGACGGCTGCAAATCTCTTTGGAACAAATCTAAGTCATATTATCAACCAATCAATCACCCACTTTATCCTCCAAGAAGATCAGGATATTTATTACCTATGCCAAAAACAATCCGATGATTTGGATGAATCACACTCCTGTGTGCTCCGCATGATCGGCAAAAATGAAAAACCGTTTTGGGCCCATTTGGAAACACGAGACGGACATAATCCCGACAATAGGTATGAGTACCATTTGATCATCAATGATATTACGAAATACACCATGGTCAAAGAGAAGTTAAAATTGAATGAGCAGATAATGCTCGCACAGGCTCAAAAAGCGGCTATGGGAGAACTCATCTCGATGATTGCCCATCAATGGCGACAACCGCTGAATAATCTGGCACTCATCAATCAAGATATGTACATAAAATTAGAATTGGGTAAATTAGATGATAAAAGTGTTTACGCTTCTCACGAAAAAATAGATCAAATTTTGCAGTTTATGTCCAAAACGATTGATGATTTTAGAAACTTTTTCTCACCCGATCAGCCTAAAGAGTTGATAACCATTGAGGAAGTCGTCGAGTGTACCCTTAAAATTATCGGGCAATGCTATGTGACCAATATTGCGATCAACGTCCATAACAACAGCAAAACTGCCCTGCTAATACACAAAAATTCATTAGTACAAGTGTTCCTCAATATTATAGGAAATGCCAAACACGCATTAGAGTCGTCTCTCGTGAAGCCGGCCATTATTACGATTATTATCGAAGAAACCGCTGCCTCCATCATCACCACCATTCGGGATAACGGAGGGGGAATCCCCGAAGCCATTATCGATAAAATCGCCCTCCCCTATTTCACGACCAAAGGGCTGATGGGGACGGGGCTTGGACTTTACATATCCCAAACCATAATTGAGAAATATTTTTCGGGAGCCCTGACGTGGTACAACAAAAATCAAGGGGCATGCTTCGTCATCACTTTGGATAAAAATCATGTCTAAATCGATGAAACGTCTCGATAACCCAAAACTTCTTCGTCAACGAGCCGAAGTAATAGCTCAAAAAAAGGGTTCGGGGATCGTAGAAAATTTAGAGAAACTGACATCAACCCAAATAGAGGCCATCGTTCATGAACTCCACCTCCATCAAATCGAGCTGGAGTTGCAAAATGAAGAACTTCAACAGGTGCAAATCGCATTAGAGGATGAGCGAAAGCGGTACTTCGATCTCTATGAGTTTGCTCCCATCGGGTATTGCACGTTAGATTCTCATGGAGTTATACTGCAAACCAACCGCACATCCGCTCTGTTGCTTGGTCTTGAACCAAGGGATTTACTGCATCACCCCTTTTCGAATTTTGTTATCCATGAAGATCAAGACATCTATTACCTTTATTCCAAACAGCTCCTCCAAAGCAGATCAAATCCCATCTGTGAATTACGGATGTTAAAAGCGGATCAAACACTCTTCTGGGTTAATTTAACCACCACGATAGTACGAGACTTGAATAATACGCCGCAGTGGTGGGTCGTCGTCAGTGATATTAGCGAGCGCAAAAAATATGAAAATAAGCTCCAGCAGATTGCCCAATACGATCCGCTCACGGCATTGCCGAATCGGATTCTATTAGCGGATCGTCTCCATCAGGCCATGGCACAAACCAATCGTCATAAACAGCCTTTTGCGGTGTTGTATCTCGACCTTGATGGATTTAAAAGTGTCAACGACACCTACGGGCATAAAGCCGGAGATCAACTGTTGATTACCCTTGCCACGAATATGAAACGAACTTTACGGGAAATTGATACGATTGCCCGAATCGGCGGGGATGAGTTTGTCATTCTATTGCTCAATCTCAACGATATTCAAGCGTGTGTTCCGATGATCAATCGATTACTCGAGGGTGCCCGAAAACCGGTACTGATCAATAACCATACCGTTGAAGTTTCCGCCAGTTTCGGCATTACCTTTTTTCCTCAATCCCTAGAGGTCACTGCGGATCAATTACTCGCTCAGGCAGATTATGCGATGTATCAAGCCAAATCAGCGGGTAAAAATCGTTATTATGTTTTTGATGCGGAAGAAAAAGAGGGTCATCGACGTATCACTAAAGGATAGACTTCTCCGAGCTTTTGCCCGGAGTGGTAGTGTTTATGGAGTAGGAAGAATTATCGTATTGGCATTTAAAGTAACGGCTGTCTGCGCTAATGTACGCCCTTCCAGTGTCGCACCCGTATTAAGAGAGATCAAGGTCTGACTCAATATATTTCCTTTGAACTGAACGGTTGTCCCCAGTGCCGTTTGACCGGAGACTTGCCAGAAAATATTTTTGGCCTTTGCCCCACCTGCGAGGGTAATGATCGCACCGCTGTTCACCGTCAAATCTTGCGCAATCTGGAAAATCCACACATCATTTACCCCGCCGGAGAGGGTAACGCCCGCACCCGTAATGAGGACACCCGTTCCCCATTTATAGAGACCGGGGGCGAGAATCATCCCGCTAATATTTCCGGCACCGAGTTCCGTAGCCGTAGGATTTGTTCGTCCTGCGGCATCGGTGAACGCAATTTCCATGTCGCTAATAGCGGTGGTCAGATAGGCAGGTGTAGGGGCGGCAAAATCAGCCGCATACAGCTTTCCGGTTACTTCATCTGCCGTTGCATAGGTACCCGCAAGTGCATAATTCGAAAATCCCGTAAATGCTGTCGCATCGATGGGACTGACTCCGATATCTCCGGTGATGCTTGTGGCGCCGGTAGTGGAGATCCCTGATTTACTAAGAAGGACGAAATTTCCAGCCGTACCGAGGCTAACCGGATCGGGGCCGTTGGCTACCGCTGTCCCTGTTGTAAACATCCAGACTTTATTAACCAGCATGGCATTACCCGCCAAGTCATGGATAGCGGTAGTGATGGTAGCTGTATAGTTGGTATCACTGTTGAGCGTCGTGGTCGGGTTAAAAACCGCAGTTGTTCCGCTGTAGGTTACGGCACCGACAACCGGAGTTATCCCATCGGTGAGAGAAAAGCTTGTCGTATTGACCGTTGCGGGATCAATGGCTTCGCTAAAGATAGCCGTGATGTTTTGATTGATCGGCACACCGGTCGCGTTACTCTCCGGATTGGTAGAGTTTACATCGGGGGCAACGATATCATTGATAGCACCCGTGGTAAAGGTCCAGACATAATTAGCCGCCAAAGAGGTACCGGCTAAGTTTTTAGCACCGGTGGTGATGGTCGCCGTATAGAGGACCGTATTATTAAGATCAACAGTCGGATTGAAAGAGGCGGTTGTTCCGCTGTAGGTAACACTCCCGGCAACGGGGGTAGAACCGGGGCCCGTTAATGTGAACGTACTCGCCGTGAGCGTTGCAGCATCCATGGCCGTACTAAAAATAGCGGTTATATTTTGATTACGCGCTACCGCCGTAACGGTATTGCCGGGGTTGGTGGAAATGACGGTGGGTGCGATCGCATTAGCAATCCCGCTCGCACTTCCGCCACCGCCTCCGCCGCAACCTACTACGACAATACCAAACATTAAAATGCCAAGCCACATGATTTGATTAGAATATTGTTTAAAGGCTTTCATGGTTATACCCACTTTCTATCATTATTTATCGTAAAGTAACATTATTATACGACTAATAACAGTATGACCATTGTTTATATTTTCTAGCTTCGCATTTAAAACTAATATTAATTAACTGTATACGTGTATTATAAATCGGTAACTGTAGGGTAAAAATAGCAGTAAACAAATTGTTTTGGTACATTAATGGTGCATATACCAAAACATTGTTCCGTTAAAAATCGAGTCTCATTCCTAAATACCACGCATCGTTATACGTAACATCTCTGTTTTCAACATCGGTATCGATCATTCGATATCCCAATTCTATCCGTCCGTTTTTAATCGGCTCGACATCCAAATGAATACGTGTTTCTAAATAATTTTCACCGTCTCGAAAAGAGAGTACCGATGGGGCATAGTACAACGCTCCACCGACATAAAAGGGGATTGAAATTTCAAGCGGCAATTTCATATCGGCTTCTATTCCTAGCGGGAGAGCTGCGAAATTATTGCCGTCAAACTTGGTGTACTCACCTTTGATCCCCAAACCGATTGCCAAACCGGGAACCTCTTGAACCGGACGTTGCACCATAAAAGATACTTCCACCAAAGGGTCAGTATTTCCGATGCGATCGCTGTTGCTCTCATCACCGTCCAAAATGCGCGCTCCGATATAGAAGCCGTCCAAAGAGACCACTCCCATTTGTTTCATATCGAATCGAACTTGGCCTTCAAGCTCTTTATTGTTTACATTTAACTCCGCTTGGTTGGTCGCGAATGCCGCCGTACTTATCAAAGTACCGAGTAGTATTGTCTTCAACATAAATAATCCTTTTAAAGTTTATCAGCAGCTCGGTGAGCTTCTTTTTTAACTTGTTTTTCAGATGTTTTTTCGACTTTTTCGACTTTAACCACATTTTTTTCGACTTGAGTTTTTTCTCCAGGACCAGCAGTAGGGGTAGGTTTGACAGCATCTGCTGCAAAGAGGGAGGTAAGACTGACTAGAACTAGGGTGAGAATAACTTTTTTCATTGTAGATCCTTTTGTATTTTATATATTGCAATATATTTACACACTATATCACTATAAATGTTACTAATACTAAATAAAATAATTTACTTTATAAATAGAGTTTTGAGAAGGATTTAATGCTCTGAATGTCGGTATCGTTATCTTGGGTCAATGTGTCTATAAGTTGATATAATGATTACGATGTCTTGAAAAGACAAATCTAATAACGCTCAGGAATCAATTATGAGTTCACACAAAGATCATTCGCATTTAGAAAAGATCAAAGTGGCTATTGATAAATCTGATCATTAGATGAACTATCACAGCGCACTTCTCCTTCTCTTTGGAGGTTTGGGAGCAATCTATTTTGTATTTATTTTATTTTTTGAATTACGAAAAAAAAGATTTTTGCATGACGTTGAAGCTCTCCCTTTTTCTGAGCAGTACGAAGCGATTTTAAAAAGAATACCCCATTATCAAAAACTCTCTTCTACCGATCAACATCACATTCAGCGCACCATTTTACGTTTTATCTACACAAAAGAGTTTATAGGTGTGTATATGGAGGTAACGGAAGAGATGAAATTGGTTATTGCCTTCTATGCCTCTCTTTTGTTGGTGCATAAAGAGCCACATAATTGCTACGACAATCTTAAAACCATTATCATCTATCCACACCCCGTTATCAATAAAGAGGTCAAATCTTATGGTGGCATTTACACCAAAGAGCAGTTTATGCTCGCAGGTCAATCGTCTAATGATACCGTGGTCATCACTTGGCATCAGGCCAAAAGTGAAGCGTATCATATGCGCCATACTAATGTTATGATCCATGAATTCGCCCATGAAATTGATTTTATGGATGGTGAAATCGATGGAGTTCCCCCCATCGAAAAATCAAAATATGACGGGTGGGTACATACACTCAACAAAGAGTTTAATACCCTCAGCAAAATTTCAAATAAAAATCGTAACTGGGGAAAATATAAACTACTAGGTTCTTATGCTGCAACAAATGAAGCAGAATTTTTTGCCGTTGTTACGGAGCGTTTTTTTGAGTCTCCGCTATCGTTAAAAAAACATTTTCCCGAACTGTATGATGAATTTATGGATTTTTATCAGATTGATACCGTAAAGATATTTGGATAAAAGGTTCCTACTTTAATTCCAAAGATGTTAATTCGATAACCTCTTCTCCCCATCGTCCAACCCCATACTGCGTTGCAAGGTCTGGAAGAAAGGAATGTTTCACCTCGACGGTTTTAGAGATAATATCATCACCATTTTGGATTTTAAACTCTTCACCCATATAAACGAGATGCTTCCGATCAACTTCCGATATATTTCTTAGATTAAAAAGCATTTGATGGTGTTTGTTGTAGGTGAAAGTCAGATCGTATGCCGGTGCCGCCCTCCACTTTCCATTTTTATCCATCAAATAAGAGATATTACGGCTATGATCATCCTTGTTTCCAAACACGATATTAAAGATCATGATGCGATAGAGATTAACCATATCTTCATGGGGGATATTGAGTTTTAGCCCTACTCGAAATGAGTTCATGTAATCGAATGTCGTCTCGGCAGGATTATGATGCATTAGTCCTGAGAGTGAATGCATGTGGAGACGCTCAACACCACTAGAAGTTTTTCTGATGTCGAATCGCTCAACTGCGAAATGAACTCCACCATCCGTTTCGATGAGCGATGTCTCGGGCATACTAATTCCGCATTTTTTAGCCAATAATGCATAAATATGTTCGGTAATTGTCTTGGAGATCTTTTCTTCCTCATAGGGTGTGGCAATACCGCGATTGGCTCCATACATGAGGTTATCGAATTTGATGATGGAGTGGATAAACCCATCGGGGATATCTTCCCCTTTTTTACCGACAAATATCTCTTTGCTCTGATGGTTAAGTCCCACAATCGCTTTTGGTCTAGCACCGGAGGCTGCCGAGTTGGATATGGCGATGATTTTTGCTAGTGAGAGTTCCGCTTTACCGCTTAGAGCCATTTTGGTTTGTTCGTAGAGTTCTTTGGCTTGAAGTACAACCCCGTCACCATCATTCTCCTTCAATATCGACGGTTCATACGTCAAAGC
>JAGXFM010000059.1 GCA_024637215.1 Sulfuricurvum sp. | reverse complement strand
TGATACGCATCCCCGATGAAATACCCTACCATCAGCAAGCCCAAGAACCACCAACTGAGACGGAACATTGTCATGTTTTTGATCGCCGATTCAGGAGTGGCAAGGTTTTCGATATCGATATGACTCGGGATATCTTTACGAAAAAACAACCACAACACAACAATAGAGGCGATGATACTGAGAAGGTTTGGGAGAAACATTGTCCGTGCGTATTCCCAAAAACCTATTTGAAAGTATCCTGCCGTCACGATATTCGTGAGGTTAGAGATTACGAGCGGATTAGAGGCACTGTCGCCGATAAATCCCCCCGCCATTAAAAACGCGAACATCGCGACGGGATTGAGTTTGAGATATTTCATCTTTGCCAAAATGATCGGAGTGAGGATCAATGCCGCACCGTCATTGGCGAAAAATGCCGCTACCAATGCACCAAGGAGCATCATGTAGATAAACATAAGATTTCCGTTACCTTTGGATAAACGAACCATCTTAAGTGCCGCCCATTCGAAGAATCCGATCTCATCGAGTACCATCGAGAGGATGATAATACCAATAAACGCGAGCGTCGCATCCCAGACGATGGAGGTCACCGTCCATACATCACCCAGACTCACGACTCCGAGGATCACCGCTAGAGCGGCACCCACTACCGCCGTGGTGCCGATCTGCAATCCTCGCGGTTGCCATATAATAAAGAGAAGGGTAACTAAAAAGAGTGAAACGGCTAAAATCATAAGGTATTCTCTTCAAGCGGATTGGCTATAAATGCCTTTACTTTTGTTTCGATTGTATCACGAACAACCCGAACTTGTTCCATAATCTCTTCATCACTTCCACTAAACGTTGACGGGTCAGGAAAACTCCACATGATGATGCGGCTGATACCCGGGAAAATCGGACATCGTTGTGCCGCTTCGGCATCGCATACCGTAATGACATGACTGTAGGTGCGTCCCTCTTTATAGAGGTTAAATACCCCTTTGGTTTCATTACCTGAAATATCTATCCCTTTTTCCCCCATCGAACGAACAACATAAGAATTTAGTTTACCGGGCTCTATCCCTGCACTCTCGCTACTGTCGGTACTCGATGCGTACTTATTGAAAAAAGCTTCTGCCATTTGACTGCGAGCGCTGTTGTGAATACAGACGAATAATACTTTTAACATGAGATGCCCTTTATGTTTTGATAATAGTACTATAGCAAAAGCGGTTCATTAAATCAATATATCTTGATATATTATTACCTTTGTGTTACAATGCGATCTAATGGAGGAGACAATGGACGTATTCTTAGAAACCGTTTCCGCACTTAACGATGAAACACGTATAAAGCTTCTCGCTTTTTTAGATCAACACGGCCCTTTGTGTGTATGCGATTTGCAATCTTCACTTGGTATGATTCAATCACGTCTTTCACGCCATTTGAAAATCCTCAAAGAGGGAGGATTTTTACGGGTGGATCGGTGCGGTACGTGGGCCTATTACTCCATACGTTCCCCACTGGATCGTTTCCGTAGTGAAGCGTTGGCTGAAATCCGTTGTCTGGGAATTGAACTCCCTCCACTTATAAAAATATCTGAAACTGGAGACTGTAAATTATGAAAAATGTCCTTATCCTCTGCACCGGCAACAGCTGCCGCTCTATCATGGCCGAAGCCCTTATCAATGCAAGAATGGGAGATTGCGTGTATGCCCAAAGTTCAGGGGTGAAAGCCAGCGGAAAAGTAAACCCGAATGCGCAAAGCTTGTTGGAAGAGAAAGGATACTGGAGAGAAGAATACCACTCCAAAGTGATCGATACCGTGATCGATACCCCATTTGATCTCGTGGTAACTGTCTGTGATCATGCGCATGAGACCTGCCCGATGTTTCCTAAAGTGGTTAAAACGATTCATGTCGCATTCGAAGACCCAAGCGGTAAAGAAGTGGAAGAGTATGCTAAAACATTGGCACTTATCGAAGCAACACTTTTACCGATCATTCAATCCGAGTTGTGTGACTGATTATGTGGCAAGAGAGCGTCAACGTCCTCGTGTATGAATGGCTGAAAATGCCTCATGGAGAGAAACTCTCGGATGCTCTTAACTTTTTTATCTACGATACGGTTAAAATCCTCTTTCTCCTCACTGTAATTATTTACGCGGTGACGCTTCTGCGCTCATACTTCTCTACCGAAAAAGTGCGGGAGTATCTCAGTAAAAAACATGAATATACGGGGAATGTTCTCGCCGCGCTGTTTGGGATTATCACTCCATTTTGCTCATGTTCGGCAATTCCTCTCTTTTTAGGTTTCCTCCAAGCACGTATTCCATTAGGGGTAACGTTTAGCTATCTCATCTCCGCCCCGCTGAATAACGAAATCGCCATTGCGATGCTGCTCACGATGTTCGGATGGAAAGTGGCGGTGTTGTATATCGGATTCGGTCTTCTCGTCGCTATTATCGGCGGGATTATCATAGGACGGCTCGGACTGGAGAGCGAGATTCTCATTGAGGTCAAACCGATTGAGGGGGAGATTCGCGCCGAAAATCAGGTCATTGTGTTTAAAACACGTCTCAAAGACGCATGGGATTACACCTTCGATATTCTCCACAAAATTTGGCTCTATGTTTTGATCGGTGTCGGTGCGGGTGCCTTTATCCACGGCTATGTCCCGACCGAGTTTATCACCTCTATCGCTGGCGGAGACAATCCATTCGCGGTTCCTCTCGCGACACTGTTGGGTGTTCCGATGTACTCTAACGCCGCAGGGGTAATGCCGCTCATCGAAGTGCTTACTTCTAAAGGGATGCTTATGGGGACGGCATTGTCGTTTATGATGGCGATCACTGCCCTCTCCCTCCCCGAAGCGATGATCCTCAAGCGGGTCATGAGCCTCAAACTCATCGCCATCTTTTTCGGTACGGTGACACTGGGGATTATGGGCGTCGGGTATCTGTTTAATGCTATTTTATAGGAGATAAACAATGAAAATTGAAATTTTAGGGACAGGGTGTTCCAAATGCAAAGCCCTCGAAGAGGCCACGAAACAAGCGGTGGCCCAAAGCGGTAAATTCGCCCAGATCGAAAAGGTGGAAGACATTATGAAGATCATGGAATACAATGTCATGAGTACCCCAGGACTCGTGATCGACGGTAAAGTCGTAAGTACCGGAAAGCTCCTCAGTGTCGCCGAAATCGTCGATCTGATTAAAGCACACTAAAGAGATTCATAACCGACTTATTACTTAATAATAAGCTGAGATACCTGTTGACTCATCACATCATTTTCAATGATAATATTGGTAATTCCGAGTTCTGAAATGATGTTTTTTTCGTGTTGCGTGTGTACTTTTACAATAATTTTTGAATTGTCGACAAACTGTTCTATTGTCTGACATACGTGATAGAGTTTCGCGGGATTATCAATGGCGATGATAACGTATTTTGCGAACTTGATATTGGCTTTTTTCAATACCTCTTTTTTGAGTGCATTGCCGAAAATAGCGGGCTCACCCATCTTCTGAATCTCGTGAAACGTATTGATATTATTTTCGATCGCGAGATAAAACTCCCCTTTTTCTTTCAGTGCCGCGGCAACGTTGCGCCCAAACTCTCCAAAGCCTAAAATAATCGTGTGGTCTTTTAACTCATCCGAAAAGAAATCATTGAGAATATTTTCATCCTCTTTTTTGATAAACATATCCGTTAATGGCGTTAAATGTTTTAAAATCAGCGGGGTAATGATCATCGATAAGACAATGGTTGCAATCAACACTTGGCTGTAGGGCTGTGCAATCAGATCGTTAGAACGAGCAAGCTCTAAAATCGCCAGTGAAAACTCACCGATTTGTATTAGACTGAATGCCGTTTTGATGCTAACTCTTTTACTTTCATCCATTCGAATCAATCCGAAAATTATGATGAATTTTAATACCATAACGCCGATCAAAAGCAATGCGATTATATGCAGTTGAGTAATAAGTAAGAAAACATCTATCTGCATCCCGACGGTGATAAAAAAGATCCCGAGTAACAAATCTCGAAAAGGGATCAAATCAGCTTCAGCTTGATGTTTGTATTTGGTTTCGGCGATGAGCATACCCGCGATAAAAGCACCCAAAGAATAGGAAAATCCAAGAACATGAGCTAAATACGATGCACCGATAGCCAAAAATAGAACGCTCCCGACAAAAAGCTCATCCGAGTTTGTTTTAAGAATCTGGGTTAAAAAAGGTTCCAATATATGCTTTCCAAATACCCACAAAAATGCCAACAAAATCACGGCACTGATCAGCATATCCTGTAATGCCGAAGTGATGTTATTAGCACTGCTGCTCATAAATCCGATAATGAGGAGTATCGGGATAACCGCGATATCTTGCATAATCAAAATTCCCAGTGATCGTTGTCCGTGTCGGCGGTTTATTTCACCGCTTTCATTTAAAAGTTTGAGGACGATAGCGGTCGAAGAGAGGGCAATGACAAGCGAAACAATAAAGGATGAGTTTTGATCGAGATTCAAGCCATAATGGGCAATCAGATAAACGATCGTGGAAGTGAGAAAAATCTGCAACGTCCCTGTTACAAATACTTCATGTTTCATCCGTTTCAAATGGGCTAGCGAGAACTCAAGTCCAATCGTAAACATCAAAAATACAACCCCGAACTCGGCGATCTCTTTAAGATCATGATTTCTGACTGCATCATTCAGAACAAAGATATAGGTTATAGTGGTCCCGGTAAGAATGTACCCGATTATGGTAGGAAGATGAATTTTTCGGATAAAAATATTTATGATTAATGAAACCAAAAGTGTTGTAACAATAATCGTTAACAATAGATATTCCTTAAATGAGACAAAGTTTTTTCGATTCTACCTTTTCAACCCTTAGATTGTCTATTTGTTTAATCTTTTCAATTAGGATAGAGTAAGTCAAAGCAGGAGAAGTCTATGGAAATACCAAAACACCCATGGTCGAAAGAGATACCTGATCTTTTGTTTGAACTTCAAACTTCTAAAGATGGGCTCGATGTCGATGAAGCCCAAAATCGGCTCAATTTTTTTGGTTCCAATTCTCTTTTTGCAGAAGAGCGTTCAAAAATATCCATGCTGGTTGGACAATTTACAAGTCCCATCGTTTTGATTTTGATTGTTGCGGCTCTCATCAGCTTTTTTATGGATCATACCAAAGACGCTATCATCATTGCCGCCATTTTAATTATCAACGCTTTGCTAGGTTTTTATCAGGAACTTAAAGCCGAAACCTCTATCCGTGCTCTTCAGCGTTTAACTGAAAACCATGTACGGGTTCTTCGTAACGGAATCGAAACAATACTCCCTGCACACGATCTCGTTCCTGGCGATATTGTACTTTTAAGTGAAGGTGATCTCGTCCCTGCCGATCTCCGATTGATCGAATCGTACGCTCTTGAAGTGGACAAAGCGGTACTCACCGGAGAATCTCTCCCATGTGAAAAAAATACCGAAACATTAGCATCCGAAGATGCACCCCTGTATGAGCGTCATAACACCCTCTTTTCAGGATCTTCGATTCTACGGGGAAAAACTCTGGCACTCGTTTATGCCACCGGTGGAATGAGCGAAATTGCCAAAATTGCCGAAGCGGCGCAACAACGCTCTCCCGATTCTCCGCTGACTCGATCGATGCGACACTTTTCTAAGTATCTTTTGATCTCTATCGTAGCTATTTTGACACTACTCGGCATTATCTCTATTTTTCAGGGTCGAAGTTTTGAGGAGATGATCTCTTTCCTCATTGCCCAACTCGTATCGTCAGTTCCTGAGGGTCTCCCTATCGTCATCACCCTCATACTTGCAATTGGAGCGTTTCGTCTTAGTCGGCACAAAGTTTTAGTCCGTCATCTCCCCTCAGTCGAATCTCTCGGAAGTACGACACTGATCGCTACTGATAAAACCGGAACGCTTACCGAAGGGGTTTTATCGGTCAAAGAGACCCATCCTCTTGATCGTGATGAACTACTCCGCTGTGCCGCACTGTGTAACGATTCACACGATGGATCAGGGGATAGCATTGACGTCGCCCTTTCCAAATGGCTCGGAGAGGAATTTCACACGCTCCAACATGCGTATCCACGTATATTTGATCACCCTTTTGACCCCAATACTCGAATGATGGCTACCGTCAATCGAATAGATGGAGACCCTAAACTCTATATTAAAGGGGCATATGAATCCCTAATCGCTTTGAATGAAAATTATCCTGAACAATTGGAACAAATACAAAAGGCTCATGATGATATGGCTTCACTCGGTTTAAGAGTATTGGCTTTTGGCATAAGCGATCATCACTGGGAAGAACCAGATAAGGCACCGGTTCGGATTGTCGGATTGATTGCCTTTGCCGATCGTCCAAAAGCTGAAGCTGCAAGCGCCATCGCACAAGCAAAAGATGCCGGAATACGGATAATCATGATCACCGGAGACAACCCGATCACCGCAAAGGTCATTGCTATTGAGATTGGGCTCTCAAAGGAGAACGAAAATGTTTTAACCGGAAATCAAATCGACACATTAAGCGATGAGGAATTACTCGAACAACTGACCCACACCTCCGTTATCGCTCGTGCCATGCCCGAAAACAAATATAGAATCGTACAGCTTCTCCAAAAACAAGGTGAAATTGTCGCGGTTACGGGAGATGGAGTCAACGATGTACCGGCACTTAAAGCGGCTGATTTAGGGATCGCTATGGGTAACGGCTCTGAAGCGGCAAAAGCCTCTTCAAAAATGGTACTTGTTGATAACAATTTGGGGGTTATCATCGACGCAATACGCCAAGGAAGGGTAATTGCCGATAATCTTCGAAAAGTACTCTTCTATCTCTTATCTACCAGTTTTGGAGAAATCATTCTTATCAGTATGGCCATATTGATGGCGTTCCCTTTACCCCTTCATCCGACTCAAATTTTATGGATTAATGTCGTCACCGACGGTGTATGCGATAAAACCTTCGCCATGTGTGATGAAGAGGGAAATGTAATGAAACGGAAAGTCCGATCGATGGACAAACAGTTCTTTGATCAATCTATGCTGCTTCGTCTAGCATGGTTTGCTATTTCAACCGCATCCGTAACGATGATCTTATTTGCTTACCTTTTAAAGAGCCATTATTCCTACGAAGAGGTAATTACAATCACCTTTACCACCGTCGTTGCGGCTCAATGGATCAACGCAATACTCATCCAAAAAGAGTCTGAACCGTTTCTAAAAAATATTACTCGGAGCGTGAGTATCAACCCATGGCTATGGGTCGGAATTTCACTCGGTATCGCTTTACAAAGCGTCGCATTGTTTATACTACCGGAATGGTTCCATGTCGTATCTCCAGATGCAGAGATGATGGGATATGTTGGGATTGCTTTGGTGGCTATATTTATACTTGAAGAGGGGTATAAGTGGGTGGAATACACCCGAAGAGGGGGTAATTAATGCCCACCCATCATTTTTTCGATCTCTGCGGGTTTATCGTGTACACCGAAACGGTCGATAATCGTCTGGGTCGCTTCGTTTTGCCCTATCACTTCCACCTCTTTTCCCATTTTACGTAATTTTATCACCGCTTTATCGAGGGCGTAAACTGCCGTAATATCCCAAAAGTGGGCACGTGTTACATCGATAACGACATTTTTGACCTCTTCTTTATAATCAAATGCATCGGCAAAGCGATCGGCAGAGTTAAAGAAGATTTGCCCAATAAATTTGTAGATACGGGTACTGCTTGTCTCTTCGAACGATTTATCCCAATACATCAAATGGCTAATTTTATTAGCAAAAAATAACGATGCGAGAAGTACTCCCGTAAAGACACCGAGGGCGAGATTATGGGTTCCGACAACAACAAATACGGTTGAGAGCATAACGATATTAGTGGAAAGAGGCAAGGTTTTAAGCCCTTTGATCGAAGCCCAGCTAAACGTCCCGATAGAGACCATAATCATCACTGCAACAAGTGCCGCCATCGGAATGATTTTGATCAAGTCGGACATAAATACGACCATGATGAGCAACAGAACTCCGACTACAAGAGTCGAGAGTCGCCCTCGCCCCCCTGATTTTATATTAATAACCGACTGTCCGATCATCGCACATCCTGCCATACCGCCCATACATCCACTGGCAATGTTGGCAATCCCCTGCCCTTTAGCTTCTCGGTTTTTATCACTGTCAGTATCGGTCATATCATCGATAATTGTCGCCGTCATAAATGATTCCAACAGCCCCACTGCCGCCAAAGCAGCCGAATAAGGGAAAATGATCGAGAGCGTTTCAAAATTGAAAGGTACTTCGGGCCACAAAAAGATCGGTAATGTATCGGGGAGTTGTCCCATATCGCCTACCGTACGGACATCGATCCCCATCACTACCGTCACAGCGGTTAAGACGACAATGGTCACGAGCGGTGAGGGGATCAACGTTCCCAGCTTTGGGATATAGGGGAAGAGATAGATGATCCCAAGCCCCGCCGCAGTTAATGCATAAACGTGCCACGTAACATTGGTCAGTTCAGGGAGTTGCGCCATAAAGATCAAAATCGCCAAAGCGTTTACAAAACCGATCACGACGGTGCGGGAGACGAAACTCATCAAAACGCCGAGTTTTAAATACCCTGCTACTATTTGCAATACCCCCGTCAAAAGGGTTGCCGCCATCAGATACTGCAATCCGTGCTCTTTGACGAGAGTTACCATCAGCAGCGCCATTGCCCCCGTAGCGGCTGAGATCATCCCTGCACGACCACCGACGAACGCAATAACCGTAGCGATACAAAACGAAGCGTACAGTCCCACTTTCGGATCAACCCCCGCGATAATCGAAAAAGCAATCGCCTCAGGGATGAGGGCAAGAGCTACGACGATTCCGGCGAGAATATCGCCGCGAATGTTGCCGAACCACTCTTGTTTTGGGGATAAAATCAGCATAGTAACTCCATTTTGAAATGACTGTACAAAATCCGTTCCATATGAGGAAAGAAGCCTAAACAACGAAACAGGGGATTTCGAAAATGTGGCAGAATAGGAGGTATATTGACAGTTTGAATTTTGATACTTTACTTAAAAACAGTTGAAGAATCGCTAAAAGTGCTAAACTTGTAAAACTATTTTAATTTTGAAAGATTCATCAATGCTTCGCTCGATACACGACTCCCTAGAGCCGATACTTGTCACCCTTTTTAAACGTCAAGGATACAGCCGCAGTGACTTTATCTCTGATGCTATCGCAGGTCTTGCCGTAGCCATCGTCGCACTTCCACTGGCCATGGCAATCGCTATCGCGTCTAATCTACCTCCTGAGCGAGGCCTCTTTACGGCTATTGTCGCCGGATTTTTGATCTCAGCGCACGGTGGCAGCCGTTACCAAATCGGTGGACCGACAGCCGCATTCATCGTCACGGTTGCAATGGTCGCGATGAAACACGGCTATGAGGGGTTGGTACTCGCTACCATTATGGCTGGGGTTATTTTAATGATCATGGCATTTTTACGGGCGGGAGAGCTAATCAAATTCATCCCCTACCCTGTCATCGTGGGATTTACATCGGGGATCGCACTGCTCATCGCCTTTTCACAAATACGAGATTTTTTCGGCCTCTCCATCGCTACGGTCCCCCCCGATTTTATCGATAAACTGCGCGTCTATGTTCTCCACTTGCACGAGACAAACTTCTCTGCCGTACTCGTCGCATTGGCCTCTATCGGGATCATAATCTTAGCCAAACGTCATATTCCGCGTATTCCGGGTCCCATTATCGTCGTTACCCTCAGTGCCTTTGCCGTGTGGACATTTAACCTCCCTATCGAGACGATTGAGAGCCGTTTTGGGGCTATCCCCTCTATGCTTCCTAGCCCAGTATGGCCGGATATCACGTTTGAAAAGCTTCGTCTTCTCCTCCCCGATGCGATTACTATCGCCACCCTCGCCGCTATCGAATCGCTCCTCTCGGCTGTTGTTGCCGATGGGATGACCGGAACCCGTCATAAATCGAATGCCGAACTTTTAGGTCAGGGGGTTGCCAATATCGCTTCAGGTATTTTCGGAGGACTTCCCGCCACAGGTGCTATTGCCCGTACGGCTACGAATATCAAAGCCGGAGCAAGAACTCCCGTAGCAGGGATGATG
>JAGXFM010000058.1 GCA_024637215.1 Sulfuricurvum sp. | reverse complement strand
CCGTGAGACTGTTCCAATTAATATTACGGGTGATCTCATAGATATGTTTTGCCAGCTCAAATCCGGGCATCACGTAATTGATGATGAGCATGTTTTCCCCGTAAAGATTTTGAACCAATGCTTTACCATTCGGGGTATTGGTGAGGGTAACGACCGCGTCGGCATGGGTGTGATCGACGTAATCATAGGGGATAATGGCGTGAAGGATCGCTTCGATGGAGGGATTGGGAAAACTTTGATCACTCATTGCGGCACGTTGATCCGCGACCATTTGGGTATCGCTGAGGCTTTCGCGCGTTGCCATTTCCAACAGTACACCTAGATCGACAGGGGAAAATCCTCCTTTCTCGATGGTATCGAGATTCCAGCCTGACCCTTTGACGTAGAGGGTGTTATCGATTTTTACCGAGGTATTTCCGCCGCCGTGGAGAACGAGCTCCTTACTTTGACCCAAAAGCTGAGAGGTATAGACCCTCATCCCCAGCGGGTCGTTTTGGTATTGGACGGCGGTGCAAGAGTCAAAGAGGCTTGTCATAATGTTAGATCCTTCTATTAGTGGTCAAATTATAGCGATGAGGGGATAAAATATGCTAATATTGCTCCCATTAAATATAAAAATTGAAGGATTTTCATGCCGTTACTCGATAGCTTTTGTGTAGATCACACCATTATGCCCGCTCCCGCCGTTCGTAAAGCCAAAGGGATGAAAACACCGAAAGGGGATGACATCACCGTATATGACCTCCGTTTTGTAAAACCGAATGAAAAGACACTCTCTCCTGAGGGTATCCATACGTTGGAGCATCTTTTTGCCGGATTTATGCGCGATCATCTTAACTCAGGCGCTACAGAGATCATCGATATCTCTCCTATGGGATGCCGCACCGGATTTTACATGTCAGTAATCGGTACACCGAGCGAAGAGGTTGTTGCTGAAGCGTGGGAAGCATCGATGAAAGATATCCTCGAAGTTAAAAGCCAAAAAGATATCCCTGAACTCAACATCTATCAATGCGGAACGTATAAAATGCACTCCCTCGAAGATGCAAAGGCGATTGCGACCGAAGTGCTTCGCAAAGATATCGATATCATGGATAATGAAGCGTTAGCGCTTGACCTCGCAAAGGTAGAGCAATAATGAAGCTTTTGTTGCCGATGGACGGCGATGATACGCAGGAGTCTGAACTCACAGGCGTTTTATCGGCAAAGTTTTGGGCAACAGTAGAGGTGGAAGAGGGGCGTGTCGTAGAGATTAATTTCTATACGGATCACTCCGAAATTGAGGGTTGGTTGGATGCGGTTATCGTCACCAACAACTATGAACCCATTATGGAGTTTATCGATAATCAGATGATGGTTCTCGTTGCCCATACACAGCGCACCATCGATGATATTGTCGAAGCATACTTATTTAGAGAACTTCACGACTTGGCTCTATGATCCATTTTTGCGATTTGTTTCAGACTTCGCCTCAGATGAAAATTCTGATAGCGACTGCTCATGCCGATGAATTGATTCCTGAGGTATGCACTTTTTTAGAACCTTTTAATGCTACCATCGATCTTTCCCTCTATCCGGGGGAACATTCGCAACACCTATTTCCTCTCATTTCTAAAGTCGATACGATCAAAGATTTTAATTCTCCAGTCCGCTCGGCTACTCGTGATTATGAGGCGATCATCCTCCAAGATGTTTTGCACTTGTATACTCTGCCGCTCAAACTTTTACAGCTTATTTATCGATCACTCGAAAATTCGGCAGAGGTAATTATTGTCCAAAAATGCGGCGCGATGGAGCCAGCGGATATTGAGGCTCTTTTGGAGAAAGCAGAATTTCGTGCGGCAAATACGATTAGCGATTTAATAGAGGGATATGATGTGATTGTGGCAAAAAAGATGCATATGTGGGGTAATGGGCTATGAAGGAGTGGGTACAAAGCTGCGATGGAAGTTATACCGCCTATAGCAGTGAATACGACGAACATTACCACTCGACTAAAGACGGTGCCCTCAACGAATCGCTCAAAAAACACATCGAACCCGCTTTTGCACTGCACCGTGAGAAAGATCATCTTCGCCTCATCGATATCTGCTTCGGGTTGGGGTTTAATACCCTTTTGAGTCTCTATTACCGCGATACCTATTATCCCGATACAACCCTCGAAATCTACTCTCCCGAACTCGACGGCGATCTGGTTTCTTCACTCGTCGATTTTCCTTATCCCGAAATCTTTGAACCCTATCGAAACATCATTACCGATATCGCGACACTTGGCGCTTATGTGGATGAGCGAACCGTGATCACGGTCGATATTATGGACGCGAGAGTGGCAATGCGAGAAATGGATGGGGAGTGGGATGTATGTTATCAAGATGCCTTTAGCCCATCCACTAACCCTACACTTTGGACGAGAGAATACTTCGCCGATATTGCACGGCTAATAGGCAAAGAAGGAGTTGTGACGACCTACTCGACGGCACTTGCTACGCGGCTGGCTCTGTATGAAAATGGCTTTCACGTTTATCTCAACACAGGTGAAGGGTATCGGAATGCGACGATTGCCTCACGACGTGAGCTAGAGGAGTATGAAAAAGTCGGTATGGAGCATAAAATCGGGTGTAACCCGAATGCCCAAAGTCTTAGAGACGAAAATTCGGCACTTTAAGACGATAGTTCTGAATCAAATGGCGCAAGCGGTTTTCATTAAATCGCCAAAAGTGTTTGGAATCAAAGAGGGGGTGTTCCGTCATTTTTTGATACAACTCTTCTTCGTTGAGAGAGGGGCTACTTTGGTCAGTTTCGACCAAAATCTGTTCTAATAAAGCAATCGATTCGGGAGTTGTATCATCATCGGCTAGAGCAGTTTTCGGAAAAAAGAGGTAAAGTTTATAGAATGAGAGTACTAATGCTCCGACAAAGGAGACCATCATAACCCATTCGACGGTTTTCATGGTTAGTAGAGTGAGCTGATATGGTCGATATCGTTCCAGCTCATTCCTTGGGATTTGGACGCAGTGAGGATATGGCGCATATAGCGGGCAAAGACATCGGTTTCAATGTTGACCCGTGTCCCTTTTTTGTAACTTCCGAAGAGGGTTTCTCGCATGGTGATCGGGATAATGGTGAGGCGGAACGCATCTCCCATAACTTCATTGACCGTCAGACTGATCCCATCGATGGTGATGGAGCCTTTCGGGGGGATGAGGGGGATAAACGCTGAATCGACATCGACGATCACATCGTAGCTGTTACCGTTATCGGTGATGGAGCGGATAGTGCCGATCGTGTCGATATGCCCTTGGACGATGTGCCCCTCGAAGCGATCTCCCATCATCATGGCAGGTTCGATGTGTACGGAACCGCTGAGTTTTTCGGTCGCGATATGTTTTAGGGTTTCGGGAGAGAGGTCGACGCTGAATCCATCCGACTCGATGCTGACAACGGAGAGACAAGTACCGTTGATAGCGATGGAGTCACCGAGTTTAGGTTTGTGCGTGGCTTTGAGGGATAAACGATTCCCGCCGAAATTTTTGACACTTGCCATCTCCCGAATCAAACCTGTAAACACATCTCTCCTTTGAACTTTTAATAGGAAGATTATAGCTAAACAGGGTAAAAAGGACTCTTTTAATCAATATTTTGTAGTATGTTAGGCACAGACTACTGATTGGAAATTCATATTGATGAAAAATTTTGGGTTGCGTTTTCAAACGGCGATTGTAGGGGTCGTTGTTTTTTTACTTATGAGCAGTATTACCTTTATTTTTATACGCTATTTTTCTATTGGTATTGCACGTGATCTGGGCAGTGAGTATGCTCGTGAGAATGCGATGCGCTATGCAGAAAAAATCAAAGGGACGATAGATCTTGATTTGATACTTACTCAAAAACTTTCAACTTCTCTTTATGTAGCTGAATGGGCTAAAAATGAAAATGATCCGTTATTGAAACAGAAAGTATTTTCCCTATTAAACGATTATCTTGATATCAGTAAAGCAGGCAGTTGGTTTATTGCATTTGATAAAAGCGGTCATTACTATTTTAATGATTCCAATGGAAGCTATACGGGATCAGAATACATTAAAATACTATCTCCTACGAACTTAAATGACAAGTGGTTTTATAATACACTCAATTCACCAGATCCTTATAATCTCAATATCGACTTTGATGAAGCGCTAGGATTGACAAAACTGTGGATTAACGTCCCTATTATTTTGAACGGTAAACATATTGGTGTGGTAGGGGTAGGATTTGACTATACCCATTTTATAAATGAGTATATTGCGGAAGATAAAAAAGGGTTTACGACAATGATCCTCAATAACCAAGGAGCAATTGTTGCCCATAAAAACAAACGTTATGTCAATTACCATTCGAAGGTCATGAATTCGACAGAATGGATAACCTTCTCTTCTTTGGTTGACAAAGGACATAATGAAGCTGTATTACCGAAATATATAGCAGATTTAGTTGCAGGAAAAGTACCGACAACCAGTTTTGATTTATATATGAATGGTCGCCATTACATTGCTTCCGCAACGTATCTCTCGGATTTGAAATGGGTGAATCTATCGATGGTAGATTTGGATAACGTATTTGGGATGAATGAGATGGCTATAATTGTCATTATTTTTGTCCTTCTCACCCTTTTTGCCGGGGTAATAGTTTATTTTATCAGTGAACGTTATTTTATTTCCCCGATTCGAGCAATTTCAGATATGACCTATCGTATTAAAAGCGGTGATTTTAGTAGCTCTCCCAATTGTGATATAAAGCGAAGTGATGAAATCGGTCAGTTGTGCCGTGATGTCAGTGAAATGGCTCTGCAAATCGGTGAATCGGCTAAGCATGCTGAAGAGAAATACCGTTGGCTTGCCGATAATACTTCGGATGTGATCTGGGTGATGGAGTTGGATGGAAGTTTTGATTACATCAGTCCATCTGTGGAGCGTTTGCGCGGGTATAGTGTTGAAGAGGTGATGAATCAAAAATTGGAGGAAGCGGTCTCTCCCGAATCATTTGCAAGTATTCAACAAGCTATGGCAGAAGCGCTTCGAGAGGTAAGTACAGGGAAAATCCCTACGGTAAAATCACTTAGAATCGAGCAACCTCATAAAAATGGCTCTATGGTTTGGACGGAAGTGAATGCTCTTCTTGTTTTGAATGAGCAGGAGAAACCGTTTCGGTTCATCGGTACGACACGCGATATCTCAGATCGGCTCAAGGCTGAGGCGGAGATAGAAAAACTTGCTTTTTATGACCCTTTAACTTCTTTGGCGAATAGGCGGTTATTACTGGATCGGCTTGAGCAAGCGATATTATTTGCCAAACGTACCGGATTATTCAGCGGGTTAATTTACTTGGATTTGGATAAGTTTAAGCCGTTAAATGATCAATTCGGGCATGAAGCGGGGGATGAGTTGTTGATCGAGGTTGGGCAGCGGATTAAAGAGTGTGTCAGAGCTACCGATACGGCATCACGCTTCGGTGGAGATGAATTTATTATTCTGATCAATGACGTAGGTGCTGATTTGGAAAAAGGGATTCAATATACGGAAACAATCGCGAAAAAGATTGAATCGGAGATATCCCGTCCGTATACTTTGCGGGCAACTTCTTATACGATTTCGGCAAGTGTCGGCGTCAATGTATTCGGGCAAGAGGTCTCCACAACTAACGAAGTGATTAACTATGTAGATCAGTTAATGTATAAAGATAAAGAGGCAAAAAAGGATCAAAAAAAAGAAGAGTGGAATATTTGAGGGTAATTACGCTCAAATACCCATAGGTTTTACCAAATGATTTTTCCCTCTTCTTGTAACCCTTGTATGATCATTTTTGCTTTTTCGTGACCGTTATACGCCGCTTTTCGGCACCACTCCAGCGCCGTGTCGTTATTCATCTCACATCCGAGTCCTTGATCGTACATCAACCCTAGATTGTATTGTCCCTCAGCAAGGTTCATAGTTGCCGCGCGGGAGAAACAGATAAAGGCTTTCGGGTAGTCTTGCAGGACTCCATGCCCCTCTTTATAGAGGACTCCGAGGTTATTGAACGCGTTGGCATTCCCCCTCTTGGCTGCTTCTTCGTACCAAAATGCCGCTTCGGAGAAATTCTGTGCACATCCTAAACCCCGCTCCAGTGAGAGTGCCGTTTCAAACTGTGCCTGTGGAAATTCTAGCACTGCGGCGCGGAGGAGGTATTCATACGCTTTGAATTGATCATGCGCGACCACGACACCGTCCGCATACATCAGAGCGAGATTATAGATTGCTGCGGGTTCATTCAATTCTGCGGCTTGAGAATAGAGATAGAAGGAGCGTTCCAACGAACTCTCAACCCCAAGACCTTTTTGGTGCATATACCCCAATGATGAGAGCGCCGTAGGATTGTTTTGAAGCGCAAGGGTTTCAAAAAGTTTTAATGCCTCTTCGTAATCTCCGGTATTAAAAGCATTAAATGCACTCTGTAACATATAGGGTAACCTCGATTAATTTTCGGGAGATTATAGCAAGGCGGTCTTAACGACGCACTTTTCTACTCTCTCGCTGTTTTTCTTTAAGCTTGCTCACAACGTCTTTGAGTTCCTCTTTTTTTTGGAGGAGTTGTTCTCGGATAAGGTACTCATCATCACCGTCGATTTCGGGATCGTATTCGAGAGGTTCCGGATTGTAGTTTTTGAGAAGCTCTTCTAATGTTTTGGTGTTTGCGCCATCCATCTGTGTCACCTGTCATCAAAATATTTTCTTAATTGTAGACACTTTTTCCTTTCTCTTTTTATAGGTTTCAACAAGGGAAGCTATAATTGCAGTAATAATTTACGTAAAAAGAAGTAATAATGAACTATGACGTTATCGTCGTCGGCGGAGGACACGCCGGAATCGAAGCCGCACTCGCCTCGGCACGCATGGGACAAAATACCCTGATGGTCTCTATTTTGGCGGAACAAGTGGGGGCGACCAGCTGTAACCCTGCCGTCGGTGGACTCGCAAAAGGGCATTTGGTTCGCGAACTCGATGCTCTTGGCGGAGAGATGGGACTGCTCACTGATGAAGCGGGTATCCAGTTTCGTATCCTCAACATTACCAAAGGGCCTGCCGTTCGGGGAAGCCGTGCGCAGATCGACATGGATCGCTATCGTATCATCGCCCGTAACAAAATCCTCACTACCCCCAATATGTCCTTGATCCAAGAGACGGTCAATGCTCTCCTTATTGAAGAGGGAACCGTGGTTGGCGTTCGCACTCATCTCCTCAATGAATATCGAGCTAAAAAGGTGATTTTGACGACGGGGACATTCTTAAACGGTGTTGTCCATATCGGCGAGATTACCCAAGAATCAGGACGTTTCGGTGAATTCCCCGCCAAAGGGCTTACCGATTCACTCCGCGAAGCAGGACTCAATGTCGGACGGCTCAAAACAGGAACCTGTCCACGCGTGGACAGCTCATCCATCGATTTTTCGGTAATGGAGATTCAAGACGGCGATGAATTGCCGAACCCATTTAGCTTCCGCACCGATCGAGGTGAATTCGCACGGACGAAAAAACAGCTTCCCTGCTACATCGCCTACACCAACGAAGAGACCCACACCCTCATCGAGGGGAACTTTCACCGCGCGCCATTATTTACGGGACAGATCGAGGGGGTAGGACCGCGTTACTGTCCGAGTATCGAAGATAAGATCAACCGTTTTCGCGATAAAGAGCGTCACCACCTCTTTATCGAACCGCAAAGCGCAGAGAATACCGAGTGTTATATCAACGGTATGTCGACGTCCCTTCCACCCGATGTTCAACGCTCTATGATCCACTCTGTTCAGGGGATGGAGAATGCGAAAATTGTCCGTTACGGCTACGCTATCGAGTACGATTACGTTGATCCGACCGAGCTGAAACACACCCTTGAGACGAAAAAAGTTAAAAATCTCTACTGCGCCGGACAGCTTAACGGGACAACGGGATACGAAGAGGCGGCGGCACAGGGGATGATGGCGGGGATCAATGCCGCATTATCGTTGCAGGGGAAAGAACCCCTCATCTTACGCCGTGATGAAGCCTACATCGGGGTATTGATCGATGATCTGGTCACCAAAGGGACGAAAGAGCCGTATCGTATGTTCACCTCCCGTGCTGAATATCGATTGTTGCTCCGTGAAGAGACAGCAGACTTGCGTTTGGGACGCTACGGTCATGCGTTGGGATTGATCGATGGTGCTCAGATGGAGCGGATCGAGATGAAACGGAGCCAAATCGCGGAGGGGTTGAAGCTCCTTGAAGAGACGATCTATACGCCGAACAAAGAGTTTCTCGCATTTTTGGCCTCCATCGAGGAAGAACATATCACCGATAAGCTCACCGCGACCCAGCTCGTTTCACGCAAAAGTTTTGAGTTGGATAAATTGGTAAAACTGATTCCGAGTTTCGCAGAGTTTGACCCTTATATCCAAGAGCAGATTTTGATCGAGGCCAAATATGCCCGCTATGTTGAGAAACAAAGCGACGACATCGAGCGGATGTCTAAAATGCTCCATATCGCTATCCCAGAGGGGTTTGATTTTTCATCCGTATCGGGGCTCTCCAACGAAATCGTAAGTAAACTCAATACCTTTAATCCACCGACCTTACAGGCAGCATCGCAGATTTCGGGAATGACGCCCGCAGCGCTCGATATACTCCATATCTACATTAAAATGGCAGGAAAAAAATGAGATATTTTTACTACGTCCATACGGGGCACCGTATCGGATTGGATCGGTTTCACCGTGCCGTCGCCATCGTCAATGAACTTCAAAAAGAGATCGATATTACACTTCTTTGTTCTGATTTTAGGATTGCGGCAGAGGCGAAAGAGTATGGGATTAAACGTTCTGTCGGAGTAGATTTGGTGCGAAATATTCCCCAAATTGCTCAACATGGCGATAAGATTATTTTTGACTCCGCTGAGATTAATCCGACTTTATTGGATGATATGACCCAATTTTTTTGCCCATTCATCCGCATTAGCGATGACCCTAGCGATACCAAACATCCTAAAGAATTTTTGATATCACCGTATTTGCAGGGTGAGGGGATTTGTAATACGACGGTTGTGAATGATCGCTATTTTGAATCTCTCTCTAAAACGATTTCCCTTGCTTTATTCTTCGGTGATGACGATTATGAAAAGGATTTGGAAAAATATCAAGCACTTTTTAAACCTTTTAAGATGGAACTTGTAATGGGTTTTTACCATTTTATGGGGTATGAAAAGGCTTTAAAAGAGAGCTTTAGTGTGATCCATGAGTGTGAAGCATACGATGAGGTAATTCGACATACGGATATTTTAGTGAGTGCATCGCCTCAGGCCGTTTTACAAAGTCTTGTCGGAGGAGGAAGGCCTGTTTTCCTTCAACGTGCTGACTATGTCAGAGATTTTATCCCGCTGTTTCAATCTTTGAATATTCCGATTGTTGAGCAGTTTGCTCAAGAACAGCTTATGCAAGCTATAAGCACAGCTTCATCAAATAACTATCACAACATCGAAAAAAGTAACAGCAAAGTAATTGAATTCATAAGAAAAAGTTTCAATTTATAGAAACTTAAACATTTTTAACTTATGATGCAGGGTTAAATTTCTAACTTAAGTGAGATGAAAATGATGGATGAAAGCAGAAGAGGGTTTATCGGTAAAGCCTTTGGTGCCGTCGCCGCTGTGGGAGGGATTGCCTCACTCATTGCGATGAAGAAGACATGGGATCCACTCCCGAGTGTCATGTCAGCCGGTTTTACGATGGTAGACGTGTCAGGCTTAGAAGCCAATAAATTAGAAATCGCTGTATGGCGCGGTAAACCGGTGTTTATCTTAAAATACACCGAAGATATGAAACCGACCGATGGACGTAACGTCAAAATCGGCGACCACTATTTTTCAGTAATGATCGGTCTTTGTACCCATCTTGGCTGTATTCCGGCCTATCGTGCGGATCAGCACGATTTTAAATGTGCTTGTCACGGTGGTGAATTCACCGATGCGGGTATACATAAATTTGGACCTCCTCCGCGACCTCTTGATATACCGCCGTTTAAATTAGACGGAGTAACGCTTGTTTTAGGTGAAGAAGGACCTGAATACAAAGCTATGATGGCAAAAGCAGGAGGAGCATAAGATGGCAGAGTTTAAAAAAGCAGACTCGATGCTCGAGTGGTTTGATCAGCGTTTAGGTGTTGTTAATTTTGTAAAAGTAATGATGACCGAGTATTGGATTCCGAAAAATATTAACTTTTTGTGGGCGATGGGGGTTTTGCTGACCGTATTGTTCACTTTTCTAATAGTATCCGGAATTTTTCTTTTGATGTATTACAAACCAGACGTTAATATGGCGTTTGACAGTGTTAACTACACTATTATGCAGGAAGTTGCGTACGGTTGGTTGTTCCGACATATCCATGCGGTGGGTGCTTCGGTTGTTTTCTTGGTGATTTATGTGCATATGTTCACCGGTATCTATTACGGCTCTTACAAAAAAGGGCGTGAGATGATCTGGGTATCAGGTATGCTCTTATTCGTCCTTTTCTCTGCAGAAGGGTTTAGCGGATACATGCTTCCATGGGGACAAATGTCATACTGGGCAGCATATGTTATCACGGAGATTTTCGGCGGTATCCCATTCATCGGTGATGAACTGGTTGTTTGGATTCGCGGTAACTTCTATGTTTCCGATTCTACCTTAACCCGTTTCTTTATGCTACACGTATTATTGATTCCGTTGGCGATTCTCGGCGCGATTGTATTCCACTTTTACGCGTTGCGTTTTCCACATGTTAATAACGAAGAGGGTGAGTTTTTTGATTTCGATGAGGAAGCGGAAAAATACCTTGCAGGTAACAAAAAAGAGTCTAAAGTTGTCCCTTTCTGGCCGGTATTCTTGTCAAAAGATTTCTTTGTTCTCGGTTTCTTTATGTTGTTCTTTTTCTATTTGGTTTTCTTCCATTACAACTTCGCGATGGATCCGGTTAACTTTGACAAAGCAGACGGCCTTAAAACTCCGGCACATATTTACCCTGAGTGGTATTTCTTGTGGAGCTATGAAGTATTGCGCGGGTTCTTCTTTGAGATCGCTGGTGTATCCGGTAAAGATCTAGGTCTAATAGCGTTCGGAATTGCAAATGCTATTTTCTTTGTTATGCCATGGTTGGATCGCTCACCTATGGTAAAACCGGCAAACCAACGCCCGTATTTTAAATACTGGTTTTGGTTCTTGATGGCAGATTTGATCGTCCTTACCGTGTACGGTAAATTACCTCCGACCGGTGCAAACGCATGGGTTGGTTTTGCCTCATCAATGACGTTCTTGGTATTGTTTGCGGCACTTCCGTTTATTACCAAAGCAGAAGCTAAAAAAGTGGGAGGCAAATAATGAAAGAGTTTAAGATTTTAGCAGTTATTGTCACTCTTGTCGGCATTACTTACTACGGCATTGAGCCGTATGCTCATCATGTTATGCATCCGGAAGTTGCTCCGGCAGATTTTAGTTTTAAAACACTGAAAAATGTTGATACAACCTTGGCAGGTAATGTAGAAAACGGTAAAGTACTGGTTGAAGCAAACTGTATTGCATGTCATGCTATTGATGCGGCAGGATATCCGCAAATGATGCCTAATGCGGACGCAGCGGCATCTTATGGTGTTGTTCCGCCGGATTTGAGTAGTGCAGGTCGTATTTATGACAAAAACTATTTAGCTAACTTCATATATGACCCTGTAACGGCGATGCATTTGGAAGGGAAATATACTCCTGAAAGCGGTAAAGCGTTCCCGATGCCGGCGTATAATTGGATGTCTCCGCAAGAGATTATGGATATCGTTACCTATTTGCAATCGGTTACTCCAAAAGTAACAGAGGGTAAAGAAGCAAACAAAGCAACATTTGAAGCAGCCTGCGGACGTTGTCATGATATGAAGTATGCTGGAATTCAAGCGACAACACCTAAAGATAATTTAAAAGCGTATATGGGTGCAACGCCTCCTGATTTGTCTCAGTACATTAAAAGCCGTGGTGAACACTATCTACACAGTTTTATTAATGATCCGCAAGTATTGCTTCACGGTACTTCTATGCCACGTGTCGGTTTGACTGAAAAAGCACAGGAAGAAGTGATCGCGTACATGGAAACAATCGGTGATTCTAAAAAAGCGGAACGTGAGACATTAGGTCTATGGGTAATGCTTTATACGTTGATTTTCGCCATCTTGGCATGGTTGTGGAAACGCAAAATCTGGTCAGAAGTTCACTGAGGAGTAATGGATGAAAATAGTTAAAATTTTAGCATTATCGGCACTCCTTAGTGTCGGTGCTATGGCGGATGAAACATTGGCTCTTAATATGAGCCAAATGGAAAATGGTTTGAGTAATGTTCAAAAAGGTTTTCTTTACAATGCTCCTGCATTGATCAAATCAGGTGTAAGTGAAATTCACAAAGCAAATGCTCTTTTTCACAATGCGGATGCGAGCAAAAAATATCTCCCAAAAGATAAACAACATATGGGAAATATTGCTTTTAATGCGGCTAAACGTATTGATTCAGCTTCGGCTGATTTGCTTAAAGCACTTAACAAAAAAGAGTATTCAAAAGCAAGCCAATCGTATTCTGAAATCGTGAATGCCTGTACGGCATGTCACGCAGTCGTTCGCGGCTGGTAAAAAGTTACCCCTTCGCGGGGTTTCTCCTCTTAACTCTCTCAATAAATAAAACTCCAAACAACTTTTAGATACTATCGCGCATTGCTCCTGATACTAGGATTTTTCAAGGATAGACGTGTTGATAGATAGTTATGGCAGAACCGTTGATTATTTGCGTGTTTCGGTAACGGAACGGTGCAATTTTAGATGTCAGTACTGCATGCCCGAAAAACCCTTTTCATGGGTACCGAAAGAAAATCTGCTTAGCTTTGAAGAGCTGTTTGAATTTATTAAAGTAGCCATAGACGAAGGGGTCAAAAAAATCCGTATTACCGGTGGCGAACCGTTACTTCGTGAAGACCTCGATAAATTCATTAAAATGATTTATGATTATAAAAACGATATCGATCTCGCGATGACCACTAATGCTTTTTTACTCAAAGGTCACGCTCAAAAGCTCTATGATGCAGGCCTTCGCCGTCTTAATGTATCCATCGATTCACTCAAACCAGAGATTGCCGAAACGATTGCTAAAAAAGATGTTTTGCGCCAAGTGCTTGAAGGGGTAGAAGAGGCATTGCGCGTCGGACTAAAAGTCAAAGTCAATATGGTTCCGATGAGGGGGCTGAATGACAATGAAGTGCTCGATGTCTTAGAATATTGCAAAGCTCGCGGTATGACGGTACGTTTTATCGAATACATGGAAAACGTTCATGCCGAGGTCGATATCAAAGGGATGCAAAGTCATGAGCTTCTCTCCAGTATCGGAAGCCGCTACACCTATGTGGACGAAGGGTTTGACGGCCACTCCCCCTCACACTATTACAAACTTGAAGATGGGTATGAGTTCGGGATTATCGAACCGCATAAAGACGATTTTTGTACGAAATGCAACCGTATCCGTCTCACCGCTGAGGGGAACTTGATTCCGTGCTTGTATTTTGATGAAGCGATGTCGATCCGTGACGCGGTACGTCGCGGCGATATCAAAGAGGCGGCATTAGTACTCAAAGAGGTTATCCGTACCAAACCTGAAAAGAACCGCTGGAGTGAGGATGATGCTGAACGCTCTAGCCGTGCATTTTATGAGACGGGGGGATAAAGATGTTATATTTAGTAGAACACTTTTACTCCGTGCAGGGCGAGGGGAAATACGTCGGAACCCCGTCGCTCTTTTTTCGCTTTGGAGGGTGCAACCTCAAGTGCGAGGGATTCGGATGCACTGAAATCACCCCTGATGGGCGCGAAGTGCTCGGATGCGATACGGTCTATGCAGTGGATCGCAAAGGGTTCGGTGATTTGTGGATGGAGATCGAAGAGCTTCAAAGCCTCATTTGGATTATGAACGGGCATCGGCTTCCGCACAATGTCGATATTGTCCTCACCGGAGGAGAACCGCTGATCTATGCGAATGAGCCGATTTTCGTCGAATTCATCGACTATCTGATCTCACAAGGGCATCGGGTGACGTTTGAGACCAACGCGACGATTGCCCCTGATTTTGTCCGATATCCGTTTTACCGTGAGGCGACCTATGCCCTCTCGGTAAAACTCTCCAACAGCGGTGAACCGTATGATCGTCGGGTCAAACCGGAGGTGTACGGTGCAATTATCGCCAACACCAAAGAGAGTTTTTTTAAATTCAGTGTGGATGAGCCTTCGCTTGGCTCGCACATGGAAGAGGAGATCGATGCGATCATCGCTCCTCACCCGTTTACCCCCGTCTATTGTATGCCGTTAGGGGGAGATAAGGCTCATATCGAAGCGAACTGCGAAGCGGTGATCGAGCTGTGCAAACGACGCGGATTTATCTACTCTGATCGTCTTCATATCCGTATCTGGGATCAAAACCATGGGGTATAATTCTTATATGATCACAAAATGTGACCTTAGAAAGTGGTACTTAAAATGATTATCCGTAAATTATTTAAATTTGAAAATGCCCATGTTGTACGAGGGTGTTCTACTCAACGGTGTCGCGCTTCGATTCACGGACATTCGTATAAAGTCGAAGTGCTGTTTGAATCGGCATATCTGGACAATGGACAGATGGTTTATGATTTCGGATTGATGAAGCAGGGGATCAAAGAGCTGATAGACAGTTTCGATCATGCCGTAGCCATCTGGGACGGGGATGAGGCAGAGTATATCGAAGCGATGAAGGCTCACTCGAATCGTTGGGCGATCCTTCCCGTTTCCCCCTCTTGTGAGCAGTTTAGCCGTATTATGTTCGTTATGATTGACAAACTCGTATGGTTTACCAAGATGGTCAACGGCGAAAAGATGGTACGCCTTAACAGTATCATCGTTCATGAAACGGAGACAGGATACGCGCAGTGCTTTCGAGAAGACGCTTATTCCGACCTGATGGGGCTGATTAAATTGGAAGATATCCATTTTAGCGATGAAGTACGCCAAGGGTGGAGCGATCCACAGCTGTGGGAGAGAGTTTTAGCGGGAGAGACGTTCGTCAACCCCGTGAGTGTTTAAAGTGTTATCAGAGAACTTTGTTTTTCGGAACTCATGCACCAGCGTGTCGGAATAATTTTTATAACAGCATCTTTTTCAAACCCTTCCACACTCGCATCCACCATCATGTAAGCATTGGCACGTGAAAGCGGCAACACCATTCCAGGACCGAATTTTTCACTCGGGGTAAAAGAGGCTCCGTCAAACCACCCCGGGATGAGGGAACGTCTCCCTTTTTTCATTTTAAACGGTTCAGAAATTTTTGTTGTGAGGGTGGAGAGATATTTATCCGCACGACCGCTCAGCGCTAAAATAGCACTTTGTCCGAATAGCTCGAAACACAAAGCTGCCGCGAGGGGATTTCCCGGAAGATTAAGGATAACAGTATTACCGATACCCCCGAATGTCGTCGGTTTACCGGGTTTAATGTCTACCGATTCAAAACCACTCTCAAAGCCGAGGGTTTGGAAAGCCTCTTTGGTAAAATCGGCATCTCCGACACTCACCCCCCCTGAGGTGATAATCAAATCCGCGTTCAAAGAGCGCTCAATATGTTCACGTATTGACTCAAGAGAATCGGAAGCCGTTCCGGTAAAGATCACCTCACACCCCAGCTCTTGCGCGCGTGCGGCGAACGTAGGGGTGTTGGTATTGTAGAGCTGATTGGCTCCCAACGTTTCATAATGCATTTTGAGTTCGTTTCCTGAAGAGAAGAGGGCAACGCGGGGACGGCGGTAGACTCGGATATGGGTGATCCCCTGTGAGGCAAGGAGAGAAATATGATGGGCATACAGCATTGTCCCCTCACTCAATAATTCCATTCCAGCTTGAATATCTTCCCCTTTGAGACGAATATGTTGTGAGGGTTTTATAGTGGAAGGAAAAGTGATTTGATCTCCGTTAACGATCACCTCTTCGATGGGGACGATTGCTTCACACCCCTGTGGGATTTTGGCACCCGTCATAATACGGATGCATTGATCTTCTACCATACGGACATCATCAGGATTACCGGCAAAAATCACACACACTTGTTTGAGTGTTTTACCCGCATCTTCGGTACGCACGGCATAGCCATCCATTGCCGAATTATCAAAAGAGGGGAGGGAGTGTTTTGCAATAATAGGTTCTGATAAGATTCGATGAACAGCGTTTTCAATCGGTACGATTTCAGTTTGTGTCGGCGATACAAACGTATAAACCAAATTGAGTGCCTCTTCTACGCTGATTGCCATTTCATCTCCTTGGAGTCTATCTCTTCCACAATGCATAAAATATTCAATGATCTGGGAGCGATTTAGTGAGTTATTATAGGCAATTTAAGGTAAAATCCACTTTATGGAAGCTATGTATACAACCGGACTCAATATCCACTATTTCGGGGTGATTGTATTGATGGGGGTCGTAGTGTTTAACATCGTCATGTTGACACTCTCTCATCATCTTATCCGCTATGCCAAACGGATGCGGATTGTAATGCCGATTTCAGGCTCGTTAATTGCGTTAATCCTTTTCACCGGTGCGGTGATGATGGCGGCTAAACATTTAGAATTTACCCTTGCCAATATTGCCATGATTGTGATTGCTATCGTGATGATCATTCTCGAAGCTAAACGGTATAAAACCCTAAAACGTAAAACGGATATTACTCAAGAAGGTGCATTTTCTGAGTATAAGCAAAAAGCGTTTCGTTTTTTAGGCATTGAGATGGGATTGTTGGGGACAATGACTATTTGGATGATGCTGCAATGAAATTTCTTCTTCATAATGACGTCGGGGCAGAGGAACTGAGTGTTTCTGGGGATGATTATAAATACTTAATCAAAGTACGACGTCACAAAGCGGGGGATTTAATCGCTTTTCGCTCACGTGAACGTTTGAGTGAAGAGTATCGGTATCGGTTAGAGCGAACCGATGGGCGCAATGCCTATTTTACATTACAAAGCCATCATCAAGCTTTGTGTGAAAATGAACGTCGCCTTCATATCGGATGGTGCTTGGTTGATCCGAAAACGATTGAAAAAACCTTGCCGATGCTTACCGAACTGGGGGTGGCTAAAATCACCTTTATCCATTGCCGTCGATCACAGCAAAATTTTCGTCTTGATCTTGATCGCTTTGAGCGCATTATGGAGAGTTCGATCATGCAATGCGGCCGAACTTCATTGATTGAACTGTGTGAATCTCCCAATGTAAGTACGTTTTTAAAAAACAATCCCGATGCGGTGATTTTTGATTTTGGCGGGGAAGCTTTGGGACGTGATGAGGTAATCGATACGGTCGTGATCGGGTGCGAAGGGGGATTTGATGAGGCTGAGCGCAAATTGTTTAGCGATCATCGTATCCGCCTCTTTCCTTTGCCGATGATTCTCCGTTCGGAAACGGCTGCGGTAGCGATAGCATCAAAGTTATTGTAAAAAAATAATTTTTTCGTTATAATTCGCCTCCAATTATCCGCCCCCGTACGGATATAAAACTATACAGACCGACGTACAACGCCGTCGATCACAAGGCAAAACTATGAAAAAAGATCTTCACCCGAACGTTATAGAGTGTACTGCAAGCTGCGCATGCGGCAATACTTTCACGACAACCAGCATTAAAGATACAATCCGTGTTGATATCTGCAGCGCATGTCACCCGTTTTATACCGGTTCTGAGCGTCAAGTAGATACTGCAGGACGTATTGATAAATTCAAAAAACGTTACGCACTTAACTCATAATTTGTATGCCAAAGGAATCCATCCCTTTGGCTACGCTAACGCTAAGTTTCCCTCAGTGGGAAGCTCACGTGCAGTAAACCGCACTTGAAGAGGCCCTGTGTTATCTCTTGTCCCCACTCCTATCGGAAATATTTCTGATATCTCACTTCGTTCTCTCGATATTTTATCTACGGCCAATACTATTCTTTGTGAAGATACCCGTGTTACCAAAAAACTGATCCACTTACTCAAAGAACGCCATAATCTTACGACGACGGAACCACACTTTCTAAGTCTTCATTCGCATAATGAAGCGGAGTTTATTTCCAAACTTACCCCCGATTTTTTTGATCAAAATGTAGTCTATGTCAGTGATGCAGGGATGCCTGGGATCAGCGATCCGGGTCAGATGTTGGTACGTTACTGTTTGGATAAGGGTATTGTATACGATATTTTACCGGGGGCGAATGCGGCGTTAACCGCTTTTGTCGCGAGCGGATTTGTGGAGACGAAAATGCTTTTCTTCGGCTTTTTACCCCATAAAGGGAATGATCGTAGCACTGCACTTCAAGAGGCGCTATTCAACGGGTATACGACGATACTCTATGAATCACCGAAACGCCTTGATAAATTGCTCTGTGAACTCTCTGTCGCGGTTCCTGAGCGCCGTATTTTTTTGGCGAAAGAATTAACAAAACGGTATCAGCGGTTTTATCGCGGAGTGGCCTTGGAATTGATCCCTCAAATGGAAAATGAGATCAGAGGAGAATGGGTTGTGGTGATCGAAGCCTCAGAGACTAAAGGTTCATCGTTGAGTGAACAGGATATCCTTGCCCTTGATATCCCTAAAAAAGCGGCTTCAAAACTGATCGCAAAAATTACGGGTGAAAATCCCAAAGAGTGCTATACACGCCTCATGAAATCTTAGGATATAATACTTCATGCTTATTTATGGAAAACAACCGGTTTATTATGCAATAGAACGTCACAGAGAACGTATCAAAGTTCTTTATTTGGCAAAAGAGGTCGATAAAAAAGAGTACTCTGCCCTAATGAAAATGGGGTTTGAGATTAAACGTATCCCTGAAATAGCGGCACAATCAATGGTGAAGGGGGGAAATCATCAAGGTTTTATTGCCGAGATTTCACAGGTAGTCCCGTATGCCTCTCCTTTTCTCAAAAAATGTGATTTTATCGTGGTATTGAGTTCTATTACCGATATGGGTAATATTGGATCTCTGATCCGAAGTGCTTATGCCCTTGGGGTTCAAGCGTTGGTCATTAGCGGTATTAAAGAACCGAATTTAGAGGCAATGATTCGTACCAGTAGCGGTGCCGCACTCGATATGCCGTTAGTGGTGGTTCACAATATCCATGATTTATTGCATGAGATGAAACAATCAGGGTTTCAGATATATGGAGCGGTTATGGATGGTGTGGATGTGCGTGAAGCCACTTTTGCAACAAAGCGGGTTTTGGTACTGGGTAATGAGGGAGAAGGCTTAAGCGGTAGAGTCCAAAAAAGCCTTGACATCGGTGTTTCTATTCCGATGGCACATGATTTTGATTCTTTAAATGTCGGTGTTGCCGGCGCAATTTTGATGGAGAGAATGAGATGAAACAATGTAACACGTTCGAAGATTTACAGGCTCTGGGAACAGAGAAAATTCACGAGAGAACCCATATTTCTCGCGATAAGGTAGATTTGGTCCTTGCAAAATCGTACAGTGAAATTGGGCGAGTTCAGTTTATGGGATACATATCAATCTTCGAACGTGAGTACGGTATTGATCTGAGTGAAATCAAAGAAGAATATACTGCATTTTGCCAGAATAACGTAAACATCCTTACTCCAAAACAATCGGTTATTTTACAATCTACCTCTAACTCAAAGCCCAAATGGGTTGCGGCAGGAATAGCGTTAATTATCATTTTGATGGTAGGAGGATATTTTTTACAGGGAAATATGTCCACTGAACCCCGCGAAGAGGTGATGAAGCTTACAACCTTGGCGGTAGAAGTCATGGATGATGCTAACAGAGCTGAGGATGTCAATATCAGTGAAAATAATGAGACAAACATTACAACTGTGCCGGTTGTAAGTCCAGTCGTAAATAATGAAGTCAATAAAAGTATACCGACGGTATCAAAAGCATTGATTTCAGGTAAAGAAATTACTATTTATCCGACCTTTAAAGTTTGGTATGGGATGATTAATATGGCGAGTGGAGAAAAAGTACAAAGTATTACGAGTGACCCTATTATTATCGATCCAACGAAAGATTGGCTGATTGTTCTAGGACATGGAAGAGTTGAAATTGGATCTTCCGAAAATAAAAAAGTATTCAATGAAAAAAACTCTGTTCACTTTATATGTGAAAAAGGTATTTTAAAACAAATTAATGAAAAAGAATTTATCCAGCGTAACGGTGGGAAAAACTGGTAAATAACCGGTGATGAAACGCTTACTCATACTTTTCTCCACTCCACTTCTCCTTTTGGGAGAATCCATCAGCACAAATATTACTTTTACAGGTGACCTTAGCGTGAGTATGCGTACGATTACCCAATCATTTTCTACCCTTGGGTATAGGGTTGACGTCGATTCCTTGAGTATGCAAAACCATAAAGGTATCCTTAACGCTACGGTAATCGGGAATAAAGTTTTTAGCCCTTCGCTCTTAGCAGAAAATTTACAAGAACAGGGTATAGGTATCGAAAAGGCCCATTTTGATTCCAAAAATGGGCTTTCACTGGTACTCGATACACGAAACGCTATCTGGAATATTGTTTTATTGGGACGTGATGAGGGGGCTGAACTTAAAAGAGTGAGTAGTGCGCAATGGTTTCGTGTAGAAGAGGCTCAGGATATTAGAATAGAACCTCCCTACGTCGGTAAATGGTATCCGGAAATTGCAGTTTTCGATGAGACAATGAAGCTATTATCTTCCTTTCGTTCTTTAGAAACAAAAGAGGAGTTTAGGTTTGAGCTTCCCAAAGGGGCTTATTATCTTAAAATCTCAAACGCACAGGGGATGAAAGTACTGAAAGAGGGGATGTGGATAGAGTCAATCACTCCGGGACGATAAGTCGTTCGTATTATATAAAAACTAAGCCTCTTATGCTAAAATGGCGCAATTTTTTAATCACAGGTTGTAGCCATGTTTGATGAAATCCAATTTGACCGGATTAAACGCCTTCCAAAATACGTATTCGCTGAAGTAAACGAGCTTAAAATGGCACGTAGACGCTCAGGAGCAGATGTTATCGATTTCAGTATGGGAAATCCTGATGGAGATACTCCTGAGCATATCCGTAAAAAATTGGTTGAATCGGCAGAAAAGACTAAAACACACGGCTATTCGGTTTCCAAAGGGATACCGAAACTCCGTCAAGCGATTTGTGACTGGTACAAACGCCGTTATGATGTCGATCTCGATCCTGATACCGAAGCGGTAGCAACTATGGGTTCTAAAGAGGGATATGCACATCTCGCGTATGCGATTACCAATCCGGGAGACGTTGTCGTCGTTCCTGATCCGACCTATCCGATTCACTCATACGGGTTTATTTTGGCAGGGGGAAATGTTCAAAAAATGGAATTGCCGTTTGATGAAGATTATAAAGTCGACGAAGACCTCTTTTTTGAGCGACTTGAACACGCATTTCATGTCTCATTCCCAAAACCGAAATATCTTGTCGTCAACTTTCCGCATAATCCGACCACCGCTACGGTAACTCCGGAATTCTATACCCGTGTCGTTGCGATGGCAAAACGGGAACGTTTCTATGTTATTAGTGATATTGCATACGGAGATTTGACGTTTGACGGCTATAAAACCCCCTCTATCCTCTCGGTTCCGGGGGCAAAAGATGTTGCGGTTGAAGCGTTCACCCTCTCTAAAAGTTATAACATGGCGGGATGGCGTGTTGGTTTCTTTGTCGGAAATGCAAAACTGATCGGCGCACTTCAAAAGATCAAAAGCTGGCTCGATTACGGGATGTTTACCCCGATCCAAGTTGCGGCTACCGTGGCACTTACCGGAGATCAAGCGTGTGTTCAAGAGATTACGGACAAATACGATCATCGCCAAAATGTTTTGATCGAAGCGTTTAATCGTGCCGGATGGCCGGTACGCCGTAATCAAGCTTCGATGTTTGTATGGGCAAAAATTCCTGAATGCGCTATCCACATGGGAAGTTTGGAATTTTCAAAGCGTCTTTTGGTTGAGGCCAATGTTGCGGTCGCTCCGGGGATAGGATTCGGTGATTACGGAGATGAGTATGTTCGTATTGCCTTGATTGAAAATGATCAGCGTATTCGACAAGCGGCTAAAAATATCAAACAATTTTTGAGTACTTTGAATTGTAAGGCTCCTGAGTGACCCGTATCGGTGTTATCGGTGTCGGCACCGTAGGACGTGCCGTTGTTCAAATATTAGAAGAGAACAAAACCATTATTACCGCACGTTCCGGTGATGAGATTGTGGTTAAAAGCGGTGTGGTTCGTGATCTCTCTAAAGTGAGTGATCTTTCAATCGCGGTTTCCCAAAACCCCTACGATGTTGTGGATGATCCGGAAATTGATATTGTCGTAGAGTTGATGGGGGGAATAGAACTTCCGCTAGAGATCGTTAAAAAAGCACTTCAAAACGGTAAAGCGGTAGTGACGGCGAATAAAGCCCTTTTGGCCTATCATCGCTATGAGCTTCAAGAGATTGCGGGAGACATCCCGTTTGAATTTGAAGCGAGTGTTGCAGGGGGAATCCCCATTATCAATGCGTTACGCGATGGGCTTTCTGCCAATCATATTCTCTCAATCATGGGGATTATGAACGGAACATGTAATTTTATACTGACCAAAATGATGAATGAGGGTACCCCTTTTGCCGATGTTTTAGCCGAAGCGAAAGCGTTAGGGTATGCAGAAGCTGATCCGACATTTGATATCGGCGGTTTTGATGCAGCGCATAAACTTCTTATTCTTGCCTCGATTGCGTACGGTATCGATGCCAAGCCTGAAGAGATTTTGATTGAGGGGATTGAGGGGATAACTGCGGCTGATATTACTTTTGCGAAAGAATTCGGCTACACCATCAAACTTTTGGGAATTGCTGCGCGTGATGATGCTGAAGTGGAATTGCGCGTTCATGCGGCATTGGTAAAAGAAGATGCGATGATTGCCAAAATCGACGGCGTCATGAATGGCATAAGTGTCGTCGGAGACCGTGTCGGTGAAACTCTCTACTACGGTCCGGGTGCCGGCGGTAATGCGACTGCAAGTGCCGTAGTCGCTAATATTATTGATATTGTTCGTTCAGGGAAACGCTCTCCTATGCTCGGATTTAATCATCCTCTGGAAGAGGGACTTCGATTAAAAAATCAAAACGATATCCGATCAAAGTATTATCTTCGTTTAAGAGTATTGGATAAACCTGGAATTTTGGCGCAGATTACGAGTCTTTTTGCAGAATATACGATTTCGATCGAAGCAGTGATTCAGCGTCCCTCCGAAACAGAGTGTGCCCATTTGTTGTTTGCAACCCATGAAGCGACAGAGCGATCCGTTCATGCACTTATGCGTGAACTTGAATCTTTAGATGCTGTTTTAGAATCTCCCTTTATGATTCGAATTGTGTAATCGCAATTCGAATCAGCTCTCCATTTGACACCTTAATAAAAATTTAACCTTATTTACTGTATTATACGCGTCCACTTTGCCCTTTCGGACAAATAGAATTGAATGTTTCTAACTGCGTTCAATCGTAGTTACAAGTATTGGTGTGATCAATCGCACCTACGAAAAGCAAGTGATTTAAATCAACGGAGCCTACCGATGAAAGTACGTTCTTCAGTGAAGAAAATGTGCGATGATTGTAAAGTCATCAAGCGTAAAGGGATTGTTCGCGTAAT
>JAGXFM010000057.1 GCA_024637215.1 Sulfuricurvum sp. | reverse complement strand
TTACTCGCTGCGCCCAGAGTTAATAATTATAACCCTAAAATCTTAAAAGGGTGATGAATTTTACCCCTCTAAAGCGATTTGACGTGCTAAATCAACAGCAGCTTCCACACTCGTGGTAGAACTAAGATGAGAAGCTACCTCTGCGGGAAGAGCATTTTGAGTCGTTGTACCGATAACCACCACGCTATGGGTCGGGAGTATCGGATGATTTTGGGTAAAGCATCGGACTGTTGATGGTGAGGTAAAAATGAGTATCCCCTCATCCGATATAGGGTAATTGGCCACTGTTTTATTACAGATAGTCTCATAAACGATTGCTTCATCAATCTCATATCCCTCTCCACGTGCCACTTCAATCCAATCCGATGCCACTATTTTCGGACGAAGATAGAGCCATTTTCCATCACGTTTTTTCCCCTTCAAAACACTCGGAATAGATACTCCGTATCCATCTCCGCTCTCGATATCAACAGCACCCCTCTCTCTTGCTGCTGCAGCCGTACTTTCCGATACACAAATACATTTCAGTCTATTCCAATCAAGCGAATAATTTTCTAATGCCAAAACAGCCTGTTTAGAGGTGAGAATAATCCCCTCATAGTGAATGAAATCGATAATAGGATTTAAAAAAGAGAGAGTGAGTACAGGGATGTGGACAACTCCCTCATAGGGAGTTTTGGAAATCAGATAGACGGGGCGCAAGTGGAGCGCCTTATTCCCACTCGATCGTTGCGGGCGGTTTGGAGCTGATGTCATACACAACTCGATTGATTCCATCCACTTCGTTGATGATACGGCGGCTGATGCGTTCTAATAATGTGTGCGGAAGGTGGGCAAACGTTGCCGTCATCCCATCTACTGCTTCGACGACACGAACACACACTGTGTTATCGTACGTACGGTTATCACCCATAACACCGACCGATTTTACGTTCAAGAGTACCGCAAACGCTTGCCATGTTTTCGTGTAATAGCCGCTTACTTTCAATTCATCCAGCAAAATTGCATCGGCTTCACGGAGAAGGTTCAAATCCGCTTTATTCACTTCACCCATAATACGGATACCCAATCCAGGCCCCGGAAACGGATGACGGTTAACCAACGAATCGGGAAGTCCGAGTTCGAGTCCAAGTTTACGTACTTCGTCTTTGAACAAATCACGAAGCGGCTCAATCAACTCGAAATCCATCCAATCTGGCAATCCGCCGACGTTGTGATGGCTTTTGATCGTCACGGAGGGGCCATTGACCGAAACGGATTCGATAACGTCGGGATACAATGTCCCCTGTGCCAAAAATTTAATCCCGTCGTGTTTTTTCGCTTCTTGTTCAAACACTTCGATAAAGGTGTGTCCGATGATTTTGCGTTTCGTCTCAGGATCCGTTACACCCGCGAGCTTTCCGAGGAAAGATTCCGATGCATCGGCAACGACGAGAGGCACTTTGAGATGTACTTTGAAAATATTTTCAACCGAATCACGCTCTCCCTTACGGAGTAAGCCGTTATCAACGAAAACTGGAATCAGTTGATCCCCGATTGCTTCGTACAACAATGCCGCAACAACCGAAGAATCAACCCCTCCGCTGAGAGCACAAAGTACTTTCCCCTCACCCACTTGAGCACGGATTTTGATGATTTGTTCTTTGAGAAAATGCCCCATGTCCCATTTGTCAGTGATACCGCAAATTTTACGCGCAAAATTACGGAGCATCAAATACCCCTCTTCGGAGTGATTAACCTCAGGGTGATACTGCATCGCGTAGACCATTTTTTCTTCATTGGCGATTGCCGCATACGGAGAGTTCGGTGAGTACGCGATAGGGACGAAACCTTCCGGCAACACATCCACTTTATCGGAGTGGCTCATCCAAACTGCACGCTCATCTTCACACCCCTCAAACAATACAGAGTGCTGAGTCATATCGATCGTGAGTTCCGCTTTACCGTATTCATGATGATCGCTTCGGATAACGCTTCCTCCGAAATCGACTGCAATGCGCTGCATACCGTAACAAATTCCAAGTACTGGGATACCAAGGGCATACACCCCTTGATCTACTTCATACGCATCTTTGTTATACACAGAAGACGGTCCGCCGCTGAGGATAATCCCTTTTGGATTTTTTGCTTTGATAACATCGATTTTAGTGTGATACGGAAGTACTTCACAATAAACTTTATCTTCGCGTAAACGGCGAGCGATCAACTGCGTATACTGTGAGCCGAAATCAAGGACGATAATGTTGACATCTTTCAAAGGAGAGCCTTTAAGTAGAGATATTTGGGAGGGATTGAGTACCCTTTACGTTAGTGAAAGGGTACCTAAAAGTAGTTTAATTTTGAATATAGACTTAATAAATACCTAAAATAATAAACTGAACATACCATATAGCGACAGAAACGATGTATCCAACCAAGACTGTCCATGCCAATTTAATATGAGAAGCGAAGGTATAAATCCCATGCATTTTCCCCATAACACCGACACCTGCAGCACTTCCGAAACTAATGAGTGATCCGCCAATCCCTGCCGTCATCGTGACCAACATCCACTGTGCATGATCAATCGCCGGATTTGCTTTCAGTACCGCGGACATCACCGGAACATTATCCACAATGGCGGAGAGGAATCCTACTCCGATATTAACAACAGTCGGATCAAACATTTCATACAATTTCGCAGCATACGTCAAGAACCCCATAAAATGGAGTGCACCGACCGCCGCTAAGATACCGAAGAAAAAGAGGAGCGTATTGTTCTCCACCTTACTCATCGCCTGAAAAATACTGACATCAACATTATGTTTTGTTTTGAGAAAATACATGTACAGCTGTAAAATTGCCAAACCGAACAACATTCCCCACATTGGCGGTAAATGAAGCACTTGTTTTCCGGCAACCGCAAGAGCAATCGTCAAAGCACCAAATGCAATAATGACCTTTCCCCCTTTGAGGATTTCAATTTTTGCCGCCGCTTCGGGATCTCCGTCTTTATTCGGGTCGAGATCAGGAACATAACGCACCAACAATGCCGCGGTAATCAGCCAACCGATAAATGATGCCGGAAACAGATAAAGGAAATCCGTGAATGCCCCTTTCTCTGCCGCCCACACCATCAATGTCGTGATATCTCCAAACGGACTCCAAGCACCGCCCGCATTTGCCGCTACCACAACATTGATCGCACCGGGAACCAAAAATTCTTTTGTTTTATTGTCGATTGTCAACAATACCGTCGAAAGAATCAATGCCGTCGTAAGATTATCGGCGACCGGAGAGATAAAAAAGGCCAAAGCTCCGGTAATCCAAAAAAGTTCGCGATAGCTGTACCCTTTGGCAATTAGTTTAGCACGTAAAGCCGTAAATACCCCACGTTCTATGAGTGCCTCAATATAGGTCATAGCCACAAATAAGAAAAAGAAGATTTCTGCAATTTCTAGTATAAGATGATCGACTTCACGCTCAAACGGAGTCAAATCTGCCCCGATACTGACGTAATACAAACCGATCAGCACAAACATAAAGGTTCCGGTAAACAATGCCGGCTTGGCTTTATCAATATTATATTTTTCTTCTGCCGCGATAAAATAGTATCCCACCACAAACATGGCGAGGAGTAGCCATCCGAATGGGGTGCCTACAAAATTAATCGCCGCTTGTTCTGCGACTGCTGTTGTCATTCTTTGATTCCTTGTGTTATAAAATGAACACCGATCGATTCGGAGCGTTTTTGGGCTGATACAACGATACTGCGTGCGGTTAGCAAACGTAATCGTAATAATCTTCCGACATCCTCCGAGAGCATTTTTGCAATTGCCTCATATGCTTTTTGCAAACCTTCGGGAGTACGGACGATTGAAACATTGTCCCACATGATACGGCGAAGTTGATCCTTTTTCTCTTTATCCCCTTCTAATTCCAACGGCTCATTACTGATCTTAAAATTTTCACTGCACCCATGTTCCGAGTGAACCAAGATAGATTCAGCTACTTTTTTAGAAAAAACCAACCCTTCCAACAACGAATTACTGGCTAATCGATTCGCTCCGTGCACACCGGTTGAGGCCGATTCTCCGGCAGCATAAAGTCCTTTTACATCGGGAATGGCTCCATGGATATCTGTTTTGATCCCTCCCACGGCGTAGTGAAATGCGGGGGAGATAGGAACCCGTTCTTTAGGAAGATGAAATCCCAAATCATTGAGTGATTTGTAAATATTCGGAAAACGCTCTTTAAAATATTCGCTCTCAAAATCTTCACATGAGAGATAAACCTGTTTAGCGGAACGTTGTTTATAATCGAAAATGGCTCGACTGACGATGTCGCGCGGAGCCAATTCACCGCGTGGATCGTATTCGAACAAAAAGCGATATCCGTTTTCATCAACAACATGAGCGCCCTCGCCTCTCAGTGCTTCGGAGAGGAGTTGTTTACGCGCCCAATTGTTGGCAACAAAAACCGTTGGGTGAAACTGCATCATCTCCATCGATTCAAGTTCAATCCCTTTTTCTATACAAATCCCGTGAATATCTCCGCTGATCGTTGACGCATTCGTATGATATTCATAGAGTGATCCTACTCCGCCGCTGGCAATGACCACATTATCCGCCAATATGATCTTCCGCTTTCCCCGTGTAACTGTTTCCACCCCACAACATCGGCCCTCTTCGATTAAGAGATCCACTACTGTCGTATCACTCAACATCGGATGCGGATTTTGATTCAGTAAAAAGAAATGCAAATGTCTTCCCGTCGCATCTCCTCCGGCATGAAGGATACGACTTCGCGAATGAGCCGCCTCTTTGGTATAGAGCAAATTTCCCTCTTCATCCGTATCAAAAACAAATCCGCGATGAATCAAATCACGGATTACCCCCTGCGAACTTTCACTCATCAGCTGAACCGCGTCTGTATTACACATCCCGGCACCCGCGTCAAGGGTATCTTCGACATGTGAAGCAATGTCTTCATCGTTATACGCAGTTGTCACACCACCTTGCGCATAATAGGTATTACACTCCCATGGATTCGATTTATTAATGACCAAAACCTTCAGTTCTTTCGGTAAAGCAATCGCCGTATAAAGTCCGGCTACCCCTGAACCGATAATAACCACATCATAGCGCAACGGAAGAATCCTTGGCCACTACCGGTTTCTCATAATAAGGAGGAGCTTTATAACCGCATCCGTTTAAAAATAATATTATGGCGACAATGACGCTAAATGCAGATATTTTTGACATTGTTCCCCCTTTTTCTTTAATGACGGATGTTATAATAGCTTCAATAAATTATTCATTAAGAGTTCACCGATGATAAACCAAATTCGCAGTCTCCCTCATCAAGCGGGGATCTATCAGTATTTGGATGAAAAAGGGAGAATCCTCTACATCGGAAAAGCAAAAAACCTCTCCAAACGGGTTAAAAGCTATTTTTTACTCACCCCTTCCCTTTCTCCGAAAACATCTCTTTCACTGCGTATTCAAAAAATGCTTTCCGAGACTGTGGGACTTCACTATATCATCGTTGACAACGAGCATGACGCACTGATCCTGGAAAACTCTCTTATCAAACAGCTCAAACCTAAATACAATATTCTTCTGCGTGATGATAAAACCTACCCTTATTTGTATGTTGATCTTGAAGAGCCCTACCCCCGTTTTGAACTCACCCGTAAAATTATAAAAGGGAAAAAAATCCGCTATT
>JAGXFM010000056.1 GCA_024637215.1 Sulfuricurvum sp. | reverse complement strand
GAGGAAACCCACTATTAATCCACTCTTTTGCCTGTTTCACCGCTCTACGCAATACCCACTCTCCGATAGGTAAAATCAAGCCGCTCTCTTCGGCAAGCGGAATAAATTCAGCCGGAGATATCGCACCCAACTCAAGGTGATTCCACCGCAGCAATGCTTCTGCGCCGATGATATGAGTATCCGATATGGCAACTTGCGGCTGATAGACCACATACATTTGATCTTTTTCCAGAGCATGACGCAGTGCACTGGTTAGTTGTATATTGCGGGTCAAAGATTCTTGCATCGTTTTAGTAAAGAATCGAAAATTATTGCGCCCGTTTAACTTTGCTTGATACATTGCAGTATCGGCATTTTTCAAAAGAGTATCGTGTTCAATTCCGTCAATCGGATACATAGCAATACCGATTGATGCCGTTACAATTAATTCATTTTGTTCAATCAAAAAAGGCTTAGTAATTTCTTCTAAAAGTTTTTCCGCTATATTAACAACGCCTTGTGTCGTTATGTTAGGAAGCATGAAAATAAACTCGTCACCTCCTAAGCGTGAAACAGTATCTTCTTCTCGTATACACTCTTGAATCCGTTTAGCTAAATCAACCAGTAAAATATCTCCGACTCTATGCCCTAACATATCATTGATATCTTTAAAATGGTCAAGATCCAAAAGCATAATAGCAAAATCACTTTTTTGGTGTTTTGCGATATTGCTAAAATAGCTAATATGCTCAATAAATTGAGAGCGGTTCGGAAGCCCCGTAAGTGGATCATAATTGGCTAGATAATACATCCGCTCTTCCGTATGTTTTTGCTCAGTAATATCCTGAGCGGTTGATAAGACTCCTGTGGGATTTCCATTTTCATCTCTAAGGGTACGGCACCACCAGGCTAAAAGACGTATCTTTCCATCGTGCCGTTTTTGGAAGCTTTCTACATAGATAACATTGTGATCGCCGTCAAATAAAGAATTGGTTGTTTCATACGTGTCTTGTTCCCCTTCAAAATAATAAGATGCTTCTTTACCGATTACATCTTCACCGAAAAATGCGATTCCGTTCTTATTTGCCCATGTGTATCTTTTATCCAAATCTACCTGCATGATAATATCCGGTACGGAGTCCAATATGGCTTCATTTTGAATAAACAATGTCCGAAAAGCATCACGTGCTTTTTTTCGTTCTGTAATATCGTGTACGATTTTCGACATTCCGATTATCGTATTATTAGAATCTTTTATCGGAGAAAGTGTTACGGAAACATCAATATTGGTACCATTTTTAGCAATAAAAACCGTTTCAAATTGCTTTAATGAAGCACCCTCAGTGATCTGGCGCATATTTTCATTCTCTTTTGAGGCGGCTGATGGGCTATAAAAGATTGCAGCCGATTTTCCGATAGCTTCATCCGCCGTATATCCAAAGAGACTCTGAGCCGCTGTATTCCACGACTGAATTATCCCATCCAATGATTTTGTTATAATGGCATCAGCTGAAAATTCTATAACACTCGACTGTAGCTCTCGGCTAATAAAAAGTTGATTTTTTTCTTCAATAAAACGGATGAAGTAAAGGAGAAGAAAAAAGAAACCGGACAAACGGATAAAATGCCAATACCACCATGTCGGTTCCCAAAGCATTGAATATTGGAAAAGAAAAGACGATGCCGATAACAGCATTGCGAGAGCGAAAAAATAAATATCCTCATATTGATGTTTTTTTCGATAATGGTATGCGAAGGGAATGGAAGCCACAAAGAAAAAAAGGGCAGAGAGGTTGCTGACAACAATCTCACTGTATGAAAAATTTCCATTAACAATCGCAGGAGGAAGCATATCACTCATATACAATAAAACAACGGCTATAACAGATGAAATAATGACAGATGACAAGGGGAGTGCCGCGTATAAAAAAGGTGAGACCTTTCTTTCAGGTATAAAGACACCGAGCATCAATATACTCCCGACGAACATTCCAGCAGTATACAACCACACAAACATCGATCCCGGAAGACTTATGGCATGAAACAGCCCTATGATGGCAAATGCTATCAGAGACAAAGATACAATATGAAATCGGCTCAAATAGTGGTTATTATTGTTATCAAACTTAAAAATGAAAAATGAAAAGAAAAGGGCGATAATAGAGCCGAAAGTTTCCAATGCAGCGTGCAAAGGGATACTATCCATCAACCCGCTCAGTCGAAGAATCCATACTGCTATACCACTGAATAAAAATGTTCCGACTGATAAAGCCATAAGGTGGTAAAAAACTATAGACTCTTTTTTCATCATTGACCCTATTAGAAAACTTTGGTGCTGGTGATTGTAACATATATACTACATTAACATATAATCACATTGTTGAAATAAGTGACTATTATATAGGTATTGATTTACTTTCACTAAAAATATTTAATATAAAAATTTACTTATGTATGATATTAATTTGCATTCTAGTAATAGTCTTTAACTGTATTTAACTATTATAATCAATCATGTCACTCAATTCTATTCAAAAAGAAGTTTATTGATGTGTTAAAAATAATTATATAAAGGAGATAAGATGTTAACCGCATTATCACGCAGAAGCTTTTTCAAACATATATTGGCAATGGGTGCAGTCACTTTTTTGGCTTCTCCATTACAGGCTAAAGTAACTAAGATTGCCGTAAAATATCAGGAGAAATCAACCAATGGCAAAAAATGCAAAGAGTGCCTCCATTTTCTAGCGGCTACAAACGAATGTAAACTGGTAGAAGGAAAAATAAACCCCGAAGGTTGGTGTTCTAATTACGTAAAAGCTCCAAAAAAAGCCTAATTGAGGCATCACTCTACAAGTTCGCTGAAATCTTCTTTCCCGACCTTGCACTCAGGACATACCCAATCCTCCGGTAGATCTTCAAATGCTGTACCGGGAGCGATACCGCTATCAGGGTCTCCTACTACCGGATCATAAATATATCCGCAAACATTGCATTCGTATTTTTTCATCTTCTACTCCTCTTTTAAATGTATTTATCCATTTCTGCATTAAGCCGCTGAAAATCAACTTCGTGCAGATACAACGGATTACTTCCTATGTTGCTTTCATCCCGAAGCGCATCTTCCAAAACACCTTTTTGAGGACTTTTGTAGATAACCCCAATCGGGAAGGGATGAGACTCCAGCGATTTTTCAAATGCCTTGACCTTATCCTCAGGGTTATAGTCACTCGGTAATACATACACATTCTCTTTGAACCATTTGAAGGTGTTGGTTTTGTTAAACGTAACGCACGGCTGGAAAATATCGATCAATACATACCCTTTGTGCTCAATCGCGATTTTAAGCATCGCTTTGCAGTGTTCTTTATTCCCCGAAAAGGTTCGAATCACAAGCGATGCATCGAGCGATATCGCCGTTGCAATCGGATTAAACGGCTCTACGTGAACCCCCTGTGTCTGTACGGGTGTTTTAAACCCTCGCTGTGATGTCGGAGAGGCTTGACCTTTGGTGAGGCCGTAGACCATATTGTTATGGACGATGTTGATGATGTCGGCATTTCGTCGGATCGCAGAGATAAAGTGGTTTCCCCCCTCCCCGTACATATCACCATCTCCCCCCTCGGCAATTACCGTAAGAGAGGGGTTGGAGACGCTCAACCCCTGTGCCACAGGCAATGCCCTGCCGTGGAGTCCGTTGAACATATGGACATGCATGTATTGCGGTGTTTTTGCCGCCTGCCCTATCCCCGATACGACAACACATTGAAGCGGGTCAAGTCCCATTTCCTCCAACGCCTCTTTTAAGTGCAAAAGAATGGAAAAATTCCCGCATCCGGGACACCATGCGTTATCCTCTACGATTCTATCAAACCGTGTACTCATCGGATCTCCTTTAGCAGCAGTGCGATTTTTTCGGAGAGTTCATCGACAAAAAAACTCAGTCCGTCGGATTTTAGTATCTGCGCATCGACACTGACCCCGTGCAGTCGTAAAAGTTTTGTAAACTGCCCCGTAGCGTTATTTTCGACGACGATAAGGCGTTTGGCTTTTTGAAGCGGTGCAAGTTGAGATTCGCTAAGAGGGTAAACCCAAGAGAAATGGACGGTTGAGAGTCTCTTATCCGCTATCCTCTCAACCGCCTCTTTAATGATATATTTTGTACTTCCCCATCCGACAACGGCGATATCCCCATCTGCCTCGACATCGGGGAGAATAGCCTCTTTCTCTATTAACAGACATTTTTGAAGCCGTTTAGTGTGTTGCTCGTTCCGTACAGACATACTCTCGGTGATAAACCCCTCCTGTGTATGTTCATCCGAATCGACCAATACCAACCCCTCTCCGTATCCGGGAATCCCGCGAGGGCTGATCCCCTCTTGGGTGAGAAGGTAGCGTTTGTAGTCCGGATCGGTCTTTACGATGTGATGAACAGGCGATATAGGATCGATTTCAAACCGCTCGACAGTGAAATAGCTGTCCGCCAAATACTGATCGCTCATAAGTATCACGGGAACCTGATACGCATCGGCGAGTTCAAACGCTTTTCGTGTAAGTTCAAAGCACTCTTTAGGATCACTGGGAGCCAATACGATCCTCGGAAATTCTCCATGCCCACTGTAAATGGCGAGTTCTAAATCCCCCTGCTCCGTCCGTGTCGGAAGACCCGTTGCAGGGCCGGGTCGTTGCGCTAGATAGACAACCATCGGCGTTTCGGTTATTCCGCTGAGACTGAGTCCCTCACCCATCAGGGCAAATCCGCCGCCGCTCGTCGTCGTTATTGCTCTTCCGCCACCATACCAAACCCCTAAACCCATCTGAAAGGCGGCGATTTCATCTTCAGCCTGCTCGACACAGATTCCGAAATTTCGACTCTGCTTCGCCAAAAGGGTCAGCACCCCCGTAGAGGGGCTCATCGGATAACTGGAGATGAAATTACACCCCCCCGCAATCGCTCCGAATCCTACCCCGTCCGTACCGCTTAAAAACAAATCATTCTTTGGGCTCATGGAAGAGTTGGGAGCGATGCAGTAGCGACAATTCCCGTTCTCACGTGCCAACTCTGTTCCAATATCTAATGCTTTGAGGTTCACTTCAAGCAATTCATCGGTGTAGAACTCCGAAACAATCTCCCTCAGCACTGCACCATCGCACCCGAGCAGTCCGAAGATAAACGCCGCCGCAATCGTATTGGAGACGATGGGATTGCCTATCTCTTTCGCCAAACTCTCCAAATCATAATCATAGAGGACACAGTCACACTCGTACTCCCCTTTTTTGGCGACCACAAACGTCTCATTGGTAATCCGTTCTTGAGCATGAAAAAAAGCATTTGTATCAAGAGGTACGAAAATATCGACCTTAAAATCAGGTGCATTGACGGGCTGATCGGAGATCCGTATCAACGTCGTGTTACTCCCCCCGCGAACTCTGGACATAAACTCTTTGGTCGAAAAGGTATAAAATCCCCCTCTCTTGAACCCTTTGGTTAAAAGCGTCTCGATGCTCGCGATCCCCTGCCCCGCACTCCCTCCGATCAATACCGAAACTGAACTTCTCATTTTTTCGCCCCCCAGGTAATTTTTCCGCCGTAATAGCCGACGATCGTGATCGAGATAACCGTGATAAAAATAACGGCGTGATAGGTTATCCCATCCACTCCCGTGCTAAACGCCACATCAGGATTCAGCAGCTTCTGCACCAACGGAACAAACCCGATGATCAGGGTGAAGAGTGCACCGATGAGTTTGATGACAAACGGTTTGGAGGTCGAAAAATCATAATTGATCCACCAGCTGAAAACACCGGTGACTAAAGCCAATAATCCCATCACGGTAGCAATCAAAAAGGATAAAAATACCGCTGTGTCGTATTCTCTGGAAGGGTTAGCTAAAAACAAAAGATCGGCAAAGGCACTGAAATAGTGCAACGCTATCGGAAAATGGACAGCTGCGGGATGAGGATGATATTTGGCGTACCACAGGCGATAGCGCTCTTTTTTAGTTTCGGGAGGTATGATAGATGAAGGGATAAATTGACCGACACACGGATAATTTGCAAATACCTCATCGCTGTGAGGTGCATTCGCCATTTCAGCGCTCAGGTCACACCCCGCAAAATGCTTTTTAAAGTGGCTCCCCTCTTTCCAAAACTTGGACGAAGTAACATCGTATACTTGCCCTTTATAGGCAATATAGGCAGGCATACCGTCTTGGCCGTTGTACCCTCGAAGCTCTTCCTCGCTAAATCGTTGCATGTATTACCTGCTTCTATTTGGTTACAGATACTTTAGTCCAAGTTGGTAAATATAAAAATACAAATATAAACTAATACTATTTATAAAACTTATTTTTTAGCTTTGATATTTATTTCGTTTGTTGAAGTGTAGAACGGTTCATGGTTCGACTATCTCACCACGAACGGAAACTTCTCGGTCATTCCCGTGTTGACAGAAATATTTAAAGTTTTGACAATTTCTCTTGCCAATACTCCACTTTTTCCTTATTTTCTTCTTTTTGATAAAGTTTTATTAATTCTGTGAATGCTACTTTATAGCCAGCATCCGCACATTTTATAAATAATTGCTTTGCCATATCAGTGTCTTTTGGAACCCCTTCCCCATTATTGTACATTGCTGCCAAATCATATGTAGCATGAATATGACCTTGATTTGAAGATTTTTCAAGCCATTTTTTTGCAGTTGTATAATCAACTTGACATCCATCTCCTTGGATAAGCATCAATCCTAAAGTCCATTCAGCATGGGCGTTACCTTGTATTGCTGATTTTTCAATCCAATATTTAGCCTTAGGGAACTGTTTAGATTCAAGATATTTATAACCAATTATTAGCTGTTCATTTGAATCTTTTATTTCGTTCTGAACGGTAGATGAAAATTTGAAATTTTTATCCTTTAAAGATAAAAGTAATTTTTTTGCCTTTTCATAATCTCGATAATCATTACGAGTTTCTAAAAATTGTTCAGACAATAGAATAATTTTATTCTCTTTAGCAAAAAACAAAACTCCTCTAATCGCATTGATTCTATGATTGTTTACCAAAACAGATGAACCTTTTGGAAAATCATAAAACACAAAATAAACATCATCCGCTATTTTTTCTTTTTTTATTATTTGTACAGTGTTCATAAATTTTTTAAATAAAATTAATACTTCTTCATCTAATTCTTCTAATCTTTGCGTTTGCGTTTTGTTTAAATGGTTGTCCCAAAAATCTATTCTAAATAATTGCCCATAATCATCAAGAAATGTTACGTTTCCATGTGATTTATCATTTGGATTAATAAAGTCATTAATTCTATATCCAGGCTCAAAAAGTGATGGAACTATAAATTCAAAATCTTTATCCGGTGGGGTATATATACCTTCTTTAAATGTTCCTTGAACATCAATATGATTTCTGTATGAACCAAATAAACTTTCAAGAATATCTGCATTCAACTGCCCAAAATTAAAAAATATATATAAAATTGTAAAATAAATTTTGTATTTCAATCTTTCTACCTCATATCAAAAATGTTTTCTATGCAATAATACAATAAAATAAATAATAATATTTTAAATTTAATCTAGTTTGCCGTTTCAAACGCACTCACAACCTACCACATTTTCAGCAGCAAGTCGGAATTGAGGGAGATCGAATCGAACCCCTCCTCCACCAAAAATCTGGTGAAAAATACGATCACCTTAGCAAACTCAAATCGCTTCTGGATGAGGGAGTTTTAACACCCGAATAGTATAAAGCGGAAAAAGAGAAGATACTAAACCTCTCGTAAGTTTCTTCCGTTCGCCCTGAGCCAGTCGAAGGGTAGAACAGTTCATGGTTCGACACGCTCACCACAAACGGTAATTGCCATACTCATTACTTTATAACATCCGTATACCTGAAATCAGAAAAATTTAGTTTTGTTTTTTCATTCAAATCTTTTCTCATTGCTAAAACAATATTTCCTATGGCTTGCTTTCCTTTCTCAGGATTAGGTTCTTTTCCCTGCGAATCGATTACCAACTGAACCATTTCATTGATTGCTTTTATAACATCATCAGAACTATAAATCCACGATTTATATTGTTCTTCAAAAAATTTACGTTTCGTTTCAGATGTCGCAGTTGAACCTACAAATCCTTGCAATAGCACAAGTAAATTTGCATATTTTTCTTCTTTGTATTTTAAAATCGATTCTTCTCGTTTCGAACGAATAGCAAAAAAATATGCCAAAAATGAACCAACTACAGCAGTTAACATAGGAAAAATTGTATTAATTTCCATTATATTCCTTCATATAATTAATTTGATGAATCTACTTCGTAGCCTCAAACTCACTCACAACTTGCCGCATTTTTAGAAGTGAATCGGGGTTGAGGGAGATCGAATCGATCCCCTCCTCCACCAAAAAGCGGGTGATTTCAGGATAATCCGAAGGTGCCTGACCACAGATACCGATGTATTTTCCCCGCTCTTTACACGCACGTATCGCCATGGAGAGCATCCTAGTCACCGCTTCATTGCGTTCATCAAACACCGCCGCGACAAGAGTGCTGTCCCGATCAACCCCGAGGGTGAGCTGGGTGAGGTCATTGGAACCGATACTGTAGCCGTCAAAGATTTCCAAAAACTGATCGGCTAAGATAACATTGGAGGGGATTTCGCACATTGCGTATATCTCCAAGCCGTTTTCCCCTTGCACCAAGCTTGCTTCTTTCATCACGGCAATGGCTTTGCGCCCCTCTTCGGGAGTACGGACAAAGGGGAGCATCACTTTGACATTACTAAGCCCCATATCATCCCGTACCCGCTTCAACGCTTCACACTCCCACTCAAACGCCTCTCGATACTGCGGAGAATAATAGCGGCTTGCCCCGCGAAATCCGATCATCGGGTTCTCTTCATCCGACTCATAGGCTGCCCCTCCGACCATGTGTTTATACTCATTGGATTTAAAATCACTGGTGCGGACAACGACAGGACGGGGATAAAATGCTGCCGCGATCATCCCTACCCCCTCAGAAATCTTGTCGATAAAAAACTTCTTGGGATCATCATACCCCAACATCGCGGCTCTAATCGCTTTATGCTCACGAATCTTTTTCCCACGGGAAAGTTCCACCAGTGCCATAGGGTGCGCTTTGACGGTATTGGAGATGATAAACTCCATCCGCGCCAGCCCAACTCCATCATTAGGGAGTTTCGCCACTTTAAAGGCGATATCAGGATTACCGACGTTCATATAAAGTTTTGTCTTCGTCGGAGTAAGATTGCCCAAATCGATTTGGGTAATCTCATACGGAACCGATCCCTCATAAACCACTCCGTTCTCCCCTTCCGCACAACTCACCGTTACCGCATCACCATCGTGCAATACGTCGGTCGCATTGATCGTCCCGACGATAGCAGGAACCCCTATCTCACGTGCGACAATGGCCGCGTGACACGTCCGGCCTCCGCGATTGGTGATGACGGCGGAGGCTTTTTTCATAATCGGTTCCCAATCGGGATCAGTGATATCGGCGACGAGAACATCTCCGGCATTAAAGTGTTCCCCCTCGGCAGGAGAGTGGATGATTTTGACATTTCCTGATCCGATCTTATCGCCAATCGCTTTACCGCTAAGGAGTATTTTCGCACTCACTTCACCCTTAAAGCGGTACTGTTCCAGCGTCGTATCACTCATTTTGCGGCTTTGCACCGTTTCAGGACGGGCTTGAACGATGAACAGCTCACCCGTGAGACCGTCTTTCGCCCATTCGATATCCATCGGACGGTATTCCCCCGCCATAGAGCTGTAGTGTTCTTCGATAATCAAAGCATAACGAGCCAGTATGGCTACCTCCTCATCGTTAATCGAAAAAGCCTCTTGCAACTCTTTCGGGGTGGAGAGGTTCATCGTGTGGTGACGCTCATCGTAGGTCATCGTGAGGGCTTTAGAGCCGAGTTGGCGTTTGAGGATAGAGACTTTATTCTCTTTGAGGGTCGGTTTAAAGAGAAAAAATTCATCAGGGTTAACCCGTCCGCCGACGATGTTCTCCCCCAACCCCCAAATCGAGTTGATGAGGATCAGATTCTCCGAACCGTTTTCGGTATCGATCGTGAACATCACCCCGCTGGAAGCTAAATCGCTGCGCACCATTTTCTGCACCCCCACCGAGAGGGCAACGGCAAAATGGTCATACCCGCGACTGTTGCGGTAACTGATCGCACGATCGGTAAAGAGTGAGGCGAAACACCGCTTAACGTGTTCGATAAGCATCGTCTCACCGCGAACGTTTAGATAACTCTCCTGCTGTCCTGCGAAGCTCGCATCGGGCAAATCTTCGGCCGTTGCGGAGGAGCGTACTGCCACATCGACCGACGCCGTGCCGTACTCCTCCTCCATAACACGATAACTCTCGGCAATTTCGGTTTTTAACACTTGCGGCATTTCACCGCTGAGCATGAGAGAACGTATCGCATCCCCGCATCGGTTCAACGCTTCAATATCACTCAGATCGACGCCGTTAAAAAACTGACGTATTTTCGGTTCAAAACTATTATGAGCGATAAAGAGACGATACCCCTCCGCCGTTACCGCAAACCCTTCGGGAACTTTTACCCCCAGAACTTTGAGAGAGCCGATCATCTCTCCCAAAGAGGCATTTTTGCCTCCGACCAATGCAATATCATTGATTCCTAATGAATCCAGAGTACGAATATAATGCATGATATCTCCCTTAAGGGCGTAGTATCTGTAGAATACCATATAATACGTTTATCTTTTATCGGAAACCTTATGCACACAATTCTACTAACGACTTTAAATGCCCGCTACGCCCATACTGCATTGGGTTTACGCTATCTTTATGCCAACCTGCACGAGCTCCAATCCGAGACAAAAATCATCGAATTTACGATGAATGAACAGATACAGAGTATCGCCGAAGATTTACTCAAACACTCACCGCGCATCATCGGCATCGGCGTCTATATTTGGAATGCCGCCCAGAGTGCAGAGCTGATCCAAACCCTCAAAAAAGTCTCACCTCAAACGATCATCGTCCTCGGCGGTCCCGAAGCAGGATACCTGCCTCATCGCGTCGATTTTAGCAAAGCCGATTACATTATCAGCGGTGAGGGGGAAGTGGCATTTTATGATTTGTGCAAAAAAATCTTTGCCAATGATTTGCCAGAAGAGAAGTTTATTAAAGCTTCTCTTCCTGATCTTAAAGCGATTAGTCTCCCCTACTCTGCTTTTAATGATGAAGATGTAGAACACCGATATATCTACGTCGAAGCCTCACGGGGATGTCCGTTCGAGTGTGAGTTCTGCCTCTCTTCTATCGATGAGAAAGTGCGTAATTTCCCCCTTGATCAGCTCCTCGGAGAGTTTGAGACTCTTTGGCAACGCGGTGCTCGAAATTTCAAATTTATCGACCGCACCTTTAATCTCAACATGACCTTCGCCAACCGCATCCTCGATTTCTTCCTCTCCAAAGAGCCACCCTACTTTGCCCATTTTGAAGTGATTCCCGACCATTTCCCTGATGTGCTCAAAGCGAAAATTGCTCAATTCCCCGCAGGATCGTTGCAGCTCGAAATCGGTATCCAAACTCTCGATCCTATTATTGCCAAAGGGATTAACCGACCGCTGAAAGTAGAAAAGATTTTTGATAACCTACGATTCTTGGAAAATGAGACCTCTGCTCATATGCACCTTGATCTTATCGTCGGATTACCGGGGGAGAGTATCGAAGGGTTCGGACGTAATCTCGATACTCTCGTCTCTCTCACCCATAGTGAAATCCAAATCGGAATACTGAAAAATCTCTCAGGAACAACCCTCTCTCGCCACGATCAAGCGCACGGAATGATCTATTCCGATACACCGCCTTATGACATTCTCCAAAATAATCATCTCAGTTTTGAGCAAATTCAAAAGATGAAACGATTTGCGAGGTTTTGGGATATTTTTTACAACAGCGGTAGTTTTACGAAAACAGTTCCTCTCATTTGGAGTCAGGGGAGCATATTTGAGGGATTCTATGCCTTTAGCGAATGGATCTACACCCAAACCCTATCCACGTGGAAAATCTCGCTGGATCGTCAAATCACATTGATCCATATCTATCTGTGTGAACTTCATGAGACAGCGATTGTAGAAGAAGCCTTGATAAAGGATTTATCCGCACGCCCTGAAAAAACTATCCCGTTTTTTCTGCGACAATCGACCCAAGAGAAAAAAACAAAAGATACAAATACGGTTACACCGAAACGGCAAGCAAAAAGAATTTAGTTTTAGAAGAAGTGTTGAGAGTGCCTGAGAGTGACGAATTCTCAGGCGGAAAGCTTAACATAAGGAGAATGTTTAGGGCCCGAAGGCCCTGAAGTGAAAATAGTTCTAAAACCCAAGAGGGAATTAGAATTTCAAAGAAGCGATGATACGGATAGAGTCTGTCAAGTTATCACCTGCAGTTGTATTATCCATATCTTTATGAAACTGTGTATAGATAGCAGTCAAACCAACCGGTCCAACTTGAGTATTTGCAACAACATCCCATGCAGTAAATTCGCAGTTAAGAGTAGATGCACCAGCGCCTACTGCTGCTGTACCTTCATTATCACCTGTTTTAGCGACACCATAGCTTGTTGAAAGAGCAACACCAGGAACTAATTTAGTTGAGGCACCGACTTTCCAAGTATTAGTATCCGGAGCAGCCGCGATTTCACCATCTAAGTAGATGCTACCAAGAGTAGTATAAAGACTTGATTTATCACCCGTTGCAACGTTCGAGAAACCTAATGTACCATCAGTTACAGATGAATACGCCGCGTAAAGATTTACACCCGCAACATCAACAGCAGCTTTTACAGCAGTTACATCAGTATCACGTTGACTTGAAACCGCAGTCAAATCTCTTGTAGTTCCATCTGGGCTCATACCTGCATATTGAACACCGATATTTACCATACCAAGAACTTTAGCATCCGCTTGCAACCAGAAAGCATCCGCTACGTTATCAACATTGTAGTACCATGCTTGTACAGTTGTATCCGGGATAGATTTATTGATCGCACCTGCAGCATACGCGCCATCAAGAGCAAAAGTACCGAATTCACCGCTATGAGCTACAGTTTTACCACGTGCACTTCCAAGTTCTGGAGTAGTACCTTTTTCAGTAATCATACCTGTACCGTTGTGACCGCCAACCCATGCAGCTACCAATGTTGTATCAGGAAGATCGTTGTTTAACAATACAGCCGCTTCGAATGTGTTATCTACAACGTTCCATGTTTCCGTGAACGCAAGTGGTGTATTCAACGCTTGGCGACCGATTTTAGCCGTTGTTTTACCCATAGTGTACGCAAGATAAAGTTCTTCTACCCAACTCTGATCTTTTAGAGGACTCCCTGCAGCATCACCATCAATTTCATCAGTACCAGCCGGAACATTTCCAACCAAGTTATTTTCAAGACCAAGGGTAGAGAGTGCCGTCATTTTAACACCAGCACTTAAGTTTTGAAGCAAATCAGCTGTTGCACCAACACTTAATTTAACTTCAGCCATTGAGTTTGTATCTTTATCGAAAAAGTCTTTGGTTGAATCATTGTTATTTTCAGTAGTTTGATACCAGACTTTAGCATCACCATTTACTTTTACGTTATCGATTGCAAACGCGCTTGTTCCAAGAGCCATTACAGCGACTAGACTAAGTTTTCCTAATTTCATTCATTCTCCTTCAAGAAACCGTCCGAAATAAGATTTACTTATTCCGAATCATGCGACCATCATAACAATGTATTTCTTAAAGATTTCTTGATATTTATAATAGTTTCTAATAAAAAGACAAATTTGTCATCTAATGAGACAAAAATGTGATAAACAGTACTAAAATGTAACATTTAGGAAAAGCTAACCGTATTATAGAATAGAAAAAAAAATGGTTAGTTAATAGAAATTTATAATGAAGAAACCCAAGCATCTGCTTGGGATGAAGTACTGCTTTACCAGTTTCGAATACGGATATGGCATGAAGTACATTGTTTGAGAAGCTGATGGTAATCATCTAGCGCATTGTCCATACGGCCTGCGTCAATCGAAGTGATCATATCATCTGAATAGAGGCGAAGCATATGCGCTGATTTTTGAGCAAATTTATACGCATACACCTGATCTTTTGGGAGAATAAATTTTATTTCTTCACTCTCGAGCGTTTTAAGAGTCCCTTGAAGCTTTTTTATCCCGGCTTTCATCTCATCCGTTGAGCTGTAAAGTCCTCCGCGCTGAATCTGTTCCATTGCATCCAACATGGTACGCATATCTTTCATCAACATACTGCGGTGATCTGTTTCAGCCGCGTTCAATGAACCGAAAATGATACCGCCTGCCACAAGCACACTTAGTAATTTTTTCATATTGATCCCCTTAGTATTGAATGATTTCTTTGGTAAACTCAGTTAACTTAACCGTTTTAGCCGAAATCGAAACCAATTTTTTAGCTTCCGCAGGTCCACCGTAGAACTCTTTGAATTCAGGACGAAATTCTCTAAAATAATCGTGGAATTTATCTTGTCCTAAAATTCCGACTGCCCAAATAGTATCATCAGCAGCATGTTCCAAGACTACAGCCTGAAGCGGCTGTGTTGCAGCACCGCCAAGTACTTTCGCTCCTGCTCCGGCATCAAATGCAGAGAGATGCGATGAACAGACGATAACACCGCTTTTATCGTACGCCATCGTTTTTTTAGCTTTTGGTACATAGGCAATAAAACTGTCATTCGGAGTCGGATGGGTCATTTGATGGGTACAGATTGCTACATAAGCGACAACCGTACGCTCCTTACCGATACCGTTTTTCCAAATATACGATTCGCCGCTCTCTGATTTTAACGTAACCTCTTTTTCTGTCGGTTTCGGAAGATTGATCAACATACAAGGAGTTGATGCGTATGGATAATTGAATATATAGGTTACTTCTTTTAAGAGGGCAGATGCTTTAATTGGTTTTCCCGCTGCATCAACTAGCTGTGTTTTTTCGTATGCTTTATATAAAGTGCCGTCGCTTGCGTATAGATTTCCACGAATCAGTGATGGATTAACCGCCACGACCGTTGCACCGGCAGCAACAACTTTTAAAAAATTTCTTCTATCCATGATATTGTCCGTGTTGAGTAGATTTGAAGGTATAAGTGTAGCAGATTTTAAGACGATATTCTCCCCATTAGGGGAGAAGAAGATTTAACTAAACAAATCGCGCATTGCACCTTTGTACCAATCGCGAGTCGCTTTTCCAAGACCGGTTGAACGAAATTTATTATTCGCTTCGTCACCTTTAGGAACGCTCCCTTTTGAACCGATAACCGGACCGGCAACCATAAATTCATGATTAACCATGATTGCTTCTTCAGGGTTTTCACCAACCATTGAGTAACAAACGTTTGCACTTTTGTACGGAAGTGCTGATGCCACACTGTACGATTTGCCGTGAAGTACATGTGCGATCTCTTTGGCACACTCTTTACCTGACCAGATAGCCGATTGTCCGCTTGGAGGGATCGCATGACCAACAACGTCACCGACTGCATAAACCGCTTTATCGGTAGCCGTTTGGAATGAAACCGGTTTTTCAGGACTGGTTGCCATTTTAACTTTTTTGAATCCGTCCGGAGTAACGGCAACACCCGCCATCTCGATAACCGGATTGGACATATTGTGAGGGATAAAATTGAAAACACCGTACTTGAGGGTCTTCGTTGTTTTTGTTCCTTCAGTATCATCTTTATCTTTGAATACGGTTTGAACGTAAGTGATCTCTTTTTTATCAAAATCAACATCAGAAATTTTACAGTTACTTTCGTGAACTACGGCACCTTTGTTAATTTCAGCCCATGCTTCTTTGAAAGCTGCACCTTTAGCAATTTCAGCCGTTTCATTAAGAATGATAACTTTACCGCTTAGTCCCTCTTTTTTCATGTAGTTTGCAATCATACTTGCACGCTCAAACGGAGCCGGAGGACAACGATATTTACCCGCTGGAACCGTGATAACAACATCACCGTCTTCCATCGTTTTTACCATACGATCAAGTGAAACGTGCTCTCCGCCCGGAACCAATGCCGCAGGAGCTACACGACGTGCTTTTGCAATTTTTGCATCAGACCAAGCTGGAAATTGCCCTTTATAATTATAGTCGATACCCGGTGCAAGAACGAGGATGTCATAACCTACTCCACCTTTAGAAGTATGTACTACTTTATTTGCACGATCGATGCCGGTAACAACTGCAGTCAACATACCGTAACCGTTTTTCTCTACTGCTTGTGCATAGTCGTGTGTCAATGTACTAAGACTTACACCGTTAAGTGCGCCAAGGTTACAGTTTGAAAATGGGCAAGACATAAAGCTGTCATTTTTTTCGATAATCGCAACATCGAATTTAGGATCAATTTTTTTCAATTCTTTAGCAACGGTCAAACCGCCCCAACCTCCACCGATGATAACTACTTGATGCTTACCAAGCATTTTACTAGCTGCACCTTGTGCACCCGGAGCTGCGCCTGTAGCGGCTGTACAACCAGTTACGGCAGCTGCAGCTGCACTTAGACCGGCAAATTTGAGTAAGTCACGTCTTGAAATGTTCATAATGAGTCTCCTTCATTCTATGCAATATCGATTGCGAAATTTGAATTATCGCTCCGGACATCATAATAGCCTTAATCTTAAATATTTATAAGAAATAGTGAAATGTGGCAAAAAACAGCGAATAAGATATTATTATATAATTTTGTGTGATATAAATGTGATATAGTGAGAGAAATGAGATTATATGGTATCATATCGATATGTTTGAAAAGGGGATTTTGAATGAAAATTGAAGAATGCCATTCCCTAGCGGAAGTTCGTAACCATATCGACCATTTGGACGATCAGATCGTCGAATTAATTGCTGCTCGCAACAGTTATGTTAAACAAGCCGCAAACTTTAAACACTCTATCGAAGAGATCAAAGCCAATGAGAGAATGGAAGCGGTGATGGATCGTGTCCGTACCCGTGCTATGGAGTTTGGGGTTTCTCCGAATCTCCTTACTACCCTTTATAAAATTATGATCGATGAAATGGTCGAAGCAGAAATTTCGGAATTTCGGAATGCAAAATCACTGTAATTAAAACGTAGTCACTTCTCCGCGACAAATCGCCATCATCACTTTTCCCTCTAATATTTCATTTTTATAGAGGCTATGGTGATGAGGAACTTCCGTTTTTTTGGACGGATCAAATACAATACAATTCGTACTCAATCCTACTGTAATTTCTCCCGATTTTATCCCGATATGTTCTGCCGGAGTGCGTGAAGCAAGTCCGATAAGTTTAGTCATATCAATAATTTTATTTTTAATGAGATAGGTATAGCACAAAGGAAGGTACTCGGTGATGGAAGTCGTTCCGACATTGGCATCGTAAAAAGTGATATCTTTATGTACATCAGAGTTGGGTTGATGGAGCGACGTTAAAGAATGGATATCTCCTCTTTTTAACGCATCGATAAGTTGAAGACGTTTGGATTCGCTCACTAAAGGGGGATTTATTTTAGCATCCGTATCAAATCCTGCGCATGCCGAATCACTTTTAAGCAAATGATGAATCGCTACTTCACACTCTACCGATATTCCCTCTTTGCGTGCTTGCGAAATTAATTCGATTGATCGGGGCTCCGTAACGCTTTTAAAGACGACTTTGATTCCGAAATGGCGGGCAATTTCGATCATAGAAGCGATGTGAACGACTTCAGACATCGGTGATATTCCCGGCAGACCGAGCTGTGAAGCAATTTCACCGTCACTGATTACGCCGCTCTCAAAAAGACTTTTATCTTCCGCCTTGTAAAACAAAGTTTTCTCTGCCATTTTCAAATACTGCGCAATACGATTGATTAGATTATAATCTTGAATCGTCGAAGTATGCACCGCTAGGCACCCTTTTTTCAGCATAATAGCGATATTGCTCAAAGCCCCTGAATCATTTAACGCACTCACCGCTGTCTCAATGGTTGCACCGTTTTTTGAATAACGGTGCTGTTGAACAAATTCCAAAGTTATCTCATTATCGATGCGTGGGATAGAATCACTGGCAAGAAGCACTGTACCGACTCCGCCGCTAAGTGCTCTTCCTGATAGTTTTTCAAGATTTGTTCTGTTGAGTTGTGAATCTTTTAAACGTACATCGGTATCAACAAGAGCAGGAATCAAATAGCACCCATCCGCTCGAATAATCTCATCGCCGCTAAGATTCTCACCGATCGCTGTAATCACCCCATTTTCAATCTGAACATCACCATAACGTTCTCCATTGATATCACAGATAATTGCGCCCGATATGATCATAATCTCTCCCATTGCTCTTTTATGTAGGTATAATTACGGTATTTTAGTCCAAGAAATGTTAAAGGTACCTCTAAAGTGCTCAAGTTCATTCTGTTTTTACTCCCAATATTTCTCTACAGTGCTACAGACATCTATAAAACGGGTAAAAATCTCTATTTTTCAAAAGGGTGCAGCGGATGTCACGGAATATCGGCTACAGGGACAAACTTATACCCCGCTCTTGCCTATCGGCGCAAACCGTTTTTAATTTCCAAGCTAAAAGATTACCGTGCTAAAAAAGGATCTACCCAGCAATCGCAAATGATGATCCCGTTTGCTATGGGACTGAATGACAAAGAGATTGATGCCCTAACCACTTTCTTAAGTGAATACCATGAAAACAAAAGCAATTACAAACCCGATATGAGCACACGAGGAGATGGAGGATCATGAAAGTATTAGTCAGCGCTCTCGAGCACTCTGCCAACGTTCATTTGGCCTATCTTGTGAAAGAACTGAGCGAAGATATTACATTACACGGTATATTTGACCACTCATTGGGAGAGAGTATTGTCGATCTGCGCTCTACTTCCGTCATGGGATTCGTTGATGCGATTAGAAAACTCCCTTTTTTCTTCCGCCTCAAAGATCAAATGCTAGAGCTGGCTGAGTCTGCCGACAAAGTGCTTCTGATCGATTCATCGGGATTTAATCTCCCTCTAGCCAAAGCGATTCGCAAACGCTATCCGAAAAAAGAGATCATTTATTATATTCTCCCTCAAGCATGGGCATGGAAAAAGAAACGGATTCCCGTACTGGAGAAAACAATCACCAAACTTTGTTCCATTTTGCCTTTTGAACCCTCCTATTACGCTCCCGATGCACCTATCGAATACGTAGGGCACCCCCTACTCGATGAGATCACCGTCCGTAAGGCGGATCTCACCCCAAGCGGAAAAATAACGTTTATGCCCGGAAGCCGCCCGGGGGAGATCAAACGGCTCATGGGTGTATTTCGAGAATTACGTGCTATGTTGGAGACACACGCCGTGGTTGTCATTCCGCCACACTTTAGCGATGAACAGATTAAAGAGCTTTATGGTGACATCTCTGATTTTGAGATTACCTATACCGCACACCAAAGTCTGGCTGAATCGGACTTTGCCTTTATCTGCAGCGGTACGGCAACATTGGAAGCCTCTCTTATAGGGACACCGTTCATCCTCACCTATATCGCAAAATCACTCGATTATGCCATTGCAAAAAGGTTAGTAAAGCTCGATTTCGTAGGCTTAGGTAATATCCTTTTTTCCCATGCGTATGGAAAATCTCTGCATCCTGAGTTTATTCAAAACGAAGTCAATGCACAAAATCTGTATAATGCTTATCAACAAATGGATAAAGTTGCATTTTTTAACGATGCAAAAAGACTGCGTGAGCTTTTACGTCACGGCAGTGCAAAACGAATGAGCCAAATTATTAAGGAAAACAATGATTAGACTATTTTCATGGATGAGAGCCAAAATCGGTAGTTTTACCAACGATAAGATCATCCCCTATACTTTTAGCTTGAGTGATGGCCCGATGCTTTTTCGTGATCTTTTAAAAACGAATAAAATGTATCAAGAGGGGCTCAAACTCGAAGGGAAAATTCCGGGATTCCGTCTCAGTATCGGACGAAGCTATCTCGTTTTTATAGCCCTTTGGCATTTAATCTTACTCCCTGCATCGGCACTTTTTCATACCGTATTGGCAAAGATAGATTGCCATCTTCTGATTTTGATGGCGATACTCTTTACGGGGATGTTTTTTGCAACCTACGCCATTTTTAAAGAGTATCTAATCGATACGGTCGCATTAAAAATTATCAAGAGTGCATGGGTAAATCATTTTCCCCATTTTGATTACGATTTACATGCTAAAGAGGTAGCAAAGATTTATTCGGAAGCGTTGGAAAAAGAGATACCGCATAAAAATATGCAGCTTTATATTTTGGATAAACTCGTCGAGAATAAATAAATATCTAGCGGCTTAGGGTGATCACCCGAGCCAAATCGCTGTCCATATTGAGCAGATGATTGCGAAACCAATCACCTAATCGATCCTTCACATACGCTTTGGCAAACATCAGTTTGCCGCTCACTACTTTCTCTCTGAAGTAATTCATCTCATCGAGTGCTTTTTGGTGCTCTTGTTTATGTTCGAATTTGTTCGGATAAACGACCCGTTCCATATCCGCCTCTTCTTCAGCAAAATGTCCCTGAGTATGAAGAATAACCGCATTAAAAGCTTCTAAAAAATCGCTATCTGTAGCATTTTTGAGTGTGTCGTACAATACATAGAACTCTTCATGCCGTTGGTCGATGGAGTCTACACCCACTTTCAGAGTATCCGACAAATGTGACATTAAGAACCTTTTTTATAAAGGTATTCAATTATCGTTCTACACTACGAGGAACTCTATTTTTTATATTTTCCCAAAATACCCATAAACGTCGGGATATTTGCGGCACCATCATGTCGACCGATTTTTTTCCCTTTGGCATCCAAAAAATGAAAAGTCGGGGTTCCGATGTACCCTAAACCCTCTGGAAGAAAATCTTTGTGAATATCCAAATGAACCGGAACAAAATTTTTAAGTACTTCGTTCTCAACCGCTTTTTCTTCAAAGACGACATCATTCATGTATTCGCACGCCGGACACTCTTCACGTGAGAGCATCACCATGACATTTTTTTTCTCTTTTTTTGCTTGTGCCAATGCCGCATCATACGATGATGCCCATTTCAATTCGGCCAATGCACAGCTTGTGAGAAGCGACAATACCAATATAATTTTACCCATTAGATTGCTCCTAAATGTTTTAGAAATTCTTGAGGATCTTTGAACCCGACAATATCAGAACTTTTAGTTCGCTCCCCATTTTTATCAAAAAATAAAATAGCCGGAGGGCCGAAAATACCGTATTTTGAACTGATCGCACGTGCAGCCTCGTCATTGGCAGTTACATCTACTTTTACTAGAACATAGCTGTCCATTGCTGTTTTAACAGATTCATCACTAAAGGTTTTTTCTTCCAACTCTTTACATGCACTGCACCAATCGGCATAAAAATCAACCATTATACGTTTACCTTTATTTTCTGCCAAAATAGCATCCAACTCTTCGATTGAAGTGATACGTTCAAATGTTTTATGTTGCTTTTGTGTGACAGAAGCTACCGCTTCTTTATTCGGCAAAAATGGATCAAGCGGGTGAAGTGGATTTGTTGCTCCGCTCATCCCCCCCAGCAATAACGACATACCGTAAAGTAAAATAATAAGACCAAGAGCTTTTTTATTTGCACGTTGACACTTGATGCAACGTCCGCGAATCGGTTCGAGTGCTCCAATATTAATCGCTACAAATACCGCCAATGCTCCCCACAGCATCATCGAAATGTTTTCATCAAGAATACGGCTAATCATCCAAATAGAGACACCGATCAGCATCACTCCGAAAATTGATTTCACGGTATCCATCCAAACACCCGGACGCGGCATAAACTTGCCGGCACTGGTACCAATCGCTACCAGTGGAACTCCCATACCGATACTAAGGGCAAAAAGGGCAACACCGCCAAGTAATGCATCTCCCGTTTGACCGATGTATATCAATGCCCCTGCCAACGGTGCTGCAACACACGGACCGACAATCAAGGCCGAGAGAAATCCCATAATGGCTACACCGACGATACCGCTTCGTTGCCCGCTAATTTGCGTAATACGCGATTGAATAACATTCGGAATTTGGAGCTCAAAAAGATCAAACATTGACATTGCCAATACGACAAAAATCAAAGAGAATAAAGTAATAATCCAAGGGGTTTGGAATGCTGCTTGAAGATTCGCACCGAAAAGTCCTGCCAAAACACCGGCTATCGTATACGCCACGGCCATAGCAAGAACGTAAACAACAGAGAGCCAAAATGCTTTTCTAGTCCCAAGCCCTGCCCCTTGTGCCACAATGACCGATGAGATAATCGGAATCATCGGAAATACGCAGGGAGTTAAAGCCAATAATAAACCAAATCCAAAAAAACTCAAAATAATAAACCAGAGGCTTCCCCCTTGAATGACACTCGCGATCTGATCCGTCTCGGATATTTTAGTTTCTTCTTTCGATTCGGTTACTTGCAAGGTTGCAGTTTCAACCGCAGGAGCCTTTAATATAGAATTATTCCCTCCACTTCCTAGAGGAAGTTTATCGGTATTCATCGCAATTTGGAGTATCGTCTCTGTCGGTTCATAACATAATCCGGCAGAAGAACACCCTTGATAAGAGAGTTTGACACGAACCGTCCGTTCTCCGCTAAAATCGGAGTTTTTTGAGAGTTTAATGCGAATTGCCGGAGAGTCTTCGAAAACGCGTTCATCTTCGTGTGCAACGGCTTCATTCATGTTTACTGAAACAAAGTCGATTCCATCTTTTAGATCGGCATCCTCGACTTTCACTTTTTCCGCATAGAGATAAATTTTTTCTCCCAATTCGATTTCAACGCCGATGGTCTCCCCATCGATCACGCTGATTTTAGGTTTAAACGCTTCATCAGGCTGTAAAAAACCAACCGCCCAAACGTTTAATGAAATAAGTAAAAACAATAGCCAACGCATACATAAACCTTATTCTAAATTTCTCCTATATTTTACCGCATTTAACTGTAACAAAACGGAGTGAGAAACATTGTTAATATATTTCAGTTTATCTATAGTATCAGATGTTACACTACACCAATTTTATACGGAGCAACATATGTCCAATCGCCTCGCACTCGAAGATTCTCCTTATCTGCAACAGCATCGTGAAAATCCACTTGAGTGGTATCCATGGTGTGATGAAGCATTTGAGAGGGCACGGAGTGAACACAAAGCGATCTTTATCTCTATCGGCTACAGTAGCTGTCACTGGTGCCAAGTGATGGAACATGAGGTATTTGAAAATGTTGAGATTGCCACTTTTGTGAATCAGCACTTCATCTGCATAAAAGTTGACCGAGAAGAGCGCCCTGACATCGACAAACACTATCAAGAGCTTCATATGCTCCTCAATCGTAGAAGCGGCGGATGGCCCCTCTCTATTTTCTGCACCCCCGAAAATAAACCCTTTTACGCAGCTACCTATATCCCCCCTTTTAATCGTGATCGAATGATGGGATTTAGTGAACTCACCGCGATTATCGCCCAAAAAGTGGCCGAAAATGACGAAAAACTGTTTCAAAATGCCCATGAAATTAGTGAATACCTCCGCCCGAAAAACGAAAGTGTTCAAGCGACCGTTTTAAACGAAAAAATCCTCACTCAATTCACCATCCAAGCCGAACACAACTACGATGAAATCAACGGTGGTTTCTCCAAATCACCGAAATTCCCTCATGCATCAACCCTCACGACCCTTATGCGTATTCAACAGCTCCATCATGATGAGCAAATCAAACATATGATCACCTATACTCTCGATTCAATGGCGTTGGGAGGATTATACGATCACGTTGACGGTGGGTTTTGCCGATACAGCACTGATGCGTCATGGCTTGTTCCTCATTTTGAAAAAATGACCTATGATAATGCTCTGTTGTGTGAACTCTATGCCCAAGCGGGGGTGGTTTATCATGAAGGTCGATACCTCCAAATTGCTAAAGAGACAGCCGATTTTATGATCCAATTTATGATGGAAGATGATCTATTTTACAGTGCCAGTGATGCCGATAGTGAGGGTGAAGAGGGAAAATATTTCATTTATACCTACGATGAAATTATCACCGCACTCAAAACCCTATCCCTCCCTAATGTGCATGAAGCAGCAAAGATAATCGGAGCAACTCGCGAGGGAAATTTTGAGGGGCATACTATAGTTCGTCTCTCATCTGCCGAGCGTCCTGAGTGGTTTGAGCTTTTTTGCCGTGCGCTAAGCGTTTTACGTCAGGATAGAGTGTACCCCTTTATCGACCGAAAAGTGATCACGGCATGGAATGCAATGATGATCAAAGCTCTTTTTGTTTTAGGAAAATCGGATCAAAACTATCTACATCAAGCCGTAAAAAGTTTAGAAAAACTCAAAGCGACAATGTTGGTCAATGAACAGCTCAAACACTCTACCCTTATCCATAAAGCACCGAAAATAGATGCTTTTTTAGAAGATTACGCTTATCTGTGCCATACCCTTATTGAAGCGTATCAATCAACCTTTGATGAACATTATCTGATTGATGCTCAACGTTTTGCCAATAAAGCATTGGAACTTTTTTACGAAGAGGGAAAATGGTATTTTAGCCGAGGTGCTTTTACCACGGTTTCGGAGTTGGATGACGGTACCTATCCAAGCGCAATGGGGGTAATGGTCAATGTATTACAAAGCCTAGGCCTACTGATCGATCCGAAATATAGCCGTTTTGCATTCAAAAGCCTTGAATACACCTCAATCAAACTGATGAAAACACCGATCTATTATCCGACCCTTACTTTGGAAGCCATTCGCCATATTAGAGAACAACGGGTGATTAAAAACAATTCGGCCAATCTCGCTTCGATCATTCAACCCTTTAGCTACCCTTTCCTCCTCCTCAAAAATGACGAAACCTTAAATGAATTCACCGTTTGTGGAGAAAATAGCTGTTATGCAACGACAAAAGAGATCACACACCTTGATGAATTAATCACTTCAACGTTATAATTAAAAAAACTAGGGATAAATGAATGGGCGCAAAACACTCTATGGCTACAGCAGAAATAGCCGAGGCCGAAAAAATTGAAGATGTTGTACATGAAGATCGACGCCTCACTGCGGCTCAAATAAGAGCTGAAAAGCGTAAAACCGATCCAAAAAATGTTCGTCTTCCGATATGGGTAAAAAAAGAGATTTTAGATTATGAGAATGAGCTCAAAAATCTACAAATCGAATTGCTTAAACTTCAGAATTACGTCAAAGACAAAGGGCTAAAAATCTTAATGATTTTTGAAGGGCGTGATGCTGCCGGTAAAGGGGGAACGATCAAGCGGATCACCGAACATCTCAACCCTCGCGGTGCGCGCGTCGTTGCACTCGATAAACCGTCCGACGTCGAAAAAACCCAATGGTACTTTCAACGCTATACCCAACATTTGCCAAGTGCCGGTGAGATCGTCCTCTTCGACCGCAGTTGGTACAATCGCGGGGGAGTTGAACCGGTCATGGGGTTTTGTACTCCGCAAGAGCATCAAGAATTTTTAAATCAAGTAGGTGAGTTTGAACATATGCTTGTCAGTTCCGGAATCATTCTTTTTAAATTTTATTTTTCTGTCTCCAAAGATGAACAGGCCAAACGATTTAAAGAGCGAAAAACCGATCCGCTGAAACAGTTTAAACTCTCACCCGTTGATGCAAAGTCTCAAGATCTATGGGAAAAATATACTGAAATGAAATATTCGATGCTTCGTGCTTCCCATACGGGAAATGCTCCCTGGGTCATTATCCGCTCTGACAATAAGAAAAAAGCACGTATCAATTGTATAAAACACATTTTATCAGGCGTTCAATACTCTTCTTCCAAACAACCCGATTTGAATATATCGAAGAAAATCCTCATTTGGGGTGATGAAGAGATTAAATTAATGGAAATGGCACTGCATCAAGGGACGCTAAAAGCAAAATAAGGGTGAGTGATATTTTGGGTTACCCCAAAGTACCTAGTTTAAAAAATTCAAAATCTCTTTTTCAATGTTCTCTTTATCAATAACGCTGTCTTGCGTAATCGGTTTCGAGAAGAGCCCTTTTATCATCTCTGGAATAGCCGTTTTTGTTGTTTTACTGATGGAGGCAAGGGCATCAAGATCACGCGTATCGACTTCTCCCGTGAGTGCATTCGCAATCGTCGGAGAAAACTTTGTCCACTCTGCGGTTGAATAGACGATAGTTTTAAGAGGTTTGGTAGCACAGCAATCATACGCTTTAAAGCAAGTAGCCGTATGCGGATCCATCAAATAGCCATAATCAAATGCCTCTTTAATATACCCTTTCCCTTCGGCACCGTTACAATAATCAGCCGCAAAAAGATTTTGAAGTTTCATCGTTTCATTATCATCCAATGCGTAAAAACGCTCCGATTCCAATCCACTCATAAGTGTTTTTGTCCGTTCACTTCCAAAAAGATCGAATAAGATACGTTCCACATTACTCGAGATTAAAATATCCATAGCAGGGGATGTTGTAGCGACAACATGCTCGCCGCGTAAATCATAACGTCCCGTATTGATGAGACGGGTAAGCACATTGTTTTCATTCGAAGCAATAATAATTTTTTCAACGGGAAGTCCCATTTTATAGGCGTAATACCCGCCGAGTGCATTCCCAAAATTCCCGCTTGGAACATCAAGATACACTTTTTCGCCCAACGTAATAGCCTTTTGGCGAACCAACTCTAGGTAGCTGTGAATATGGTAGATAATCTGAAAAATAATCCGTCCGAAGTTGACTGAATTTGCCGCAGATAAAGAGATGTTTTTTCTCTTTAGTGTATCTTTGAAGCTTGCTGAGCCTAAAAGACGCTTAAGGGCGCTTTGTGCATCATCGAAATCCCCTTTGATTCCGATTACTTTGAGGTTTTGTGCATCTTCGGTCACCATTTGAAGACGTTGAACGTCTGAGGTTCCGCCATCGGGGTAGAGACATGCAACACGAACATTAGGACGATTTTTAAATGTCTCTAACGCTGCGGGACCTGTATCACCGCTCGTTGCCGCTAAAATGAGATACTCTTCCCCACGCTTTTGAGCGATAGAGGATAGAACTACTCCAAACGGCTGCAATGCCATATCTTTGAAGGCACGGGTCGGCCCGTGATAAAGCTCACTCACATACAAATCATCACGAACTTTGACAACCGGAACTGGGTTGAGAGGATCATCGAATTTATCATAAAGGGATAATGCTTCATCAATGACTGAAGGTTCGATATCAATCGCAAGAGTCGTCAATAAATCTTTTGCCAACGCTTTATACGAAGAGCCCAAGTGTTTTGAAAGAAACGCTTCCCCTAAATTTGGAAGTTCACTGGGAACGTATAATCCTCCGAAGGATGCGATAGGGCTTAAAATCGCCTCTGAAAAGGCAACCTCTTGTGGATGGATTCCGTCGTTTCCGCGTGTTTCAATAAATTTCATCGGTTCACTTTATAAAATTTTTGTGATTATAGCAAAGGCGCCATCAGGGAACGCTTAGAGAAAAAAAAACGGGAGTTCACAGCGTAATCTGTGTCCCAACGCCCTCAGAGGTGAAGAGTTCGAGCAAGATCGCGTGTTCTATCCGTCCGTCAATAATATGGGCTTTTTGAACCCCCATATCGACTGCTTCGAGACACGAATCGACTTTCGGTACCATCCCGCCGCTAATCGTTCCGTCCGCTTTAAGCGCTTCGACCTGTGCTTCGGTAAGGGTTGAAAATAGCTCTTTCTCTTTGTTGAGTACTCCCGAAGTGTCGGTCATAAAGATCACTTTGCACGCGCCGATAGCCGCCGCAATAGCCGATGCAGCAAGATCGGCGTTAATGTTATATCCTGGATGCCCTACGATAGGAT